>NZ_CP101508.1:1655367-1955600 GCF_024380015.1 Photobacterium atrarenae | reverse complement strand
CGCTTTTTGTTCGCCTGATTACTATGTTATTAACTATCAACAATGCGGAGTCTCATCATGCCTAAGATGAAATCCAACAAAGGTGCTGCTAAGCGTTTCAAGAAAACTGCTGGTGGCTTTAAGTTTAAGCACGCAACTAAGCGTCACATCCTGACTAAACGTACTACTAAGAACAAACGTCAGCTACGTCCAAACGCTATCCTTCCTGCATGTGAAGTGGCAGCTGTTGCACGTATGCTTCCGTTCGCTTAATCGTTTTTAGTTTTATATTTTTAATTTAGTTAGGAGTCTCCTATGCCTCGCGTAAAACGTGGTGTACAAGCACGTGCACGTCACAAGAAAGTTCTTAAACAAGCTAAAGGTTACTACGGTGCACGTTCACGTGTATATCGCGTAGCTTTCCAAGCAGTAACTAAAGCTGGTCAGTATGCTTACCGTGACCGTCGCAACAAGAAACGTACTTTCCGTCAACTGTGGATTGCACGTATCAACGCTGCTGCTCGTCAAAACGGTATGTCTTACAGCCGTCTGATCAATGGTCTTAAGAAAGCCTCTATCGAGATCGATCGTAAGATCCTGGCTGACATCGCTGTATTCGACAAAGCAACTTTCGCAGTTCTAGTTGAAAAAGCAAAAGCTGCACTGTAATTTCAGTCCAGTTTGATGTGAAAAGGAGAGCTTCGGCTCTCCTTTTTTCTTGCCTGCCACATACTCTGTATCCAAAATATTCTCCCGGCCTCAGGTGCCGTATGATGACGCCGCTTGATGATCCGCTGTTATTTGGTAACACCATTTTTGCAGACCCAGCACCATGGCTACAGACACAATGGCCAGGAGGCAGAAGCAGAATACAGGGCCACTGAGTAACTGCACCACTGGCGATGCTTCAAGCTGGTGGAACGCCAACAGCCATTGGATCGCGCCACTCCACGCCAACATCAGCCAATACACGGCGGTTAGCAGCGGAACCAATATATGGTTACGAAAATCAACCCCGCATCGACCGGATGTTGGCATCAGCAAATAGACAAAAGCCAGGTATGCCGCGAGACTGCCGATAATGGCTTGCAGGATAGTGACAGGATCCCGGTGATTAAACCGTAATTCGCCCTGGCTATCTCCCATCAAGAGGAACAGTAGCCAGTAAGCACAAAGCATCATTGCGGGCTCCCGCCAATGGATGATCAGGTTGCGGCCAAATATCGCACCGAACAATTTTCTGATGGAGAAATAGAGGAAGAAGTTGGTGCCAAGCGCTGCCGGGACCAGCAACAGCTGCAGCGCCAAATTATCGAAAATCAGGGCGGCAACTTCTGGATTGCTGTAGGCTCCCATGTACCAGAAAAGGGACATGACCAAGGTGTTCAGAACACCATGATTAAGGTAAATCTCTCCACTGTGTGTGCCGAGTTTCGCCAGTACAGAAGGCGAGGTCGTTGTTGGTCGGGTCAGTACAAGTGCCGTTAATGCCAGGGTGACCGGAATGGTCATGAGATAATAATCTGCGCTGGTACTGCCGTGTCGCCGGATCAGCCAAAGCCCTTCTGCAACAGACAGGGCAGAAAATATCAGCGTGGCCAGTAAATAGGTAGGCCAGGGCGCACGTGCAATCCATCTGACGGCGTTGCTTCTGGCCAACTGGTACCCCAGCATCAGATAAAACAGGCCAAAGAACAGCGGGTCGCGGGAGTTTGTCAAAAAGGTGTTGGTTTGCGGATTAAACAGCTCAACAGGAAGCAATACCTGATAGGACTGTCCAGTTAAGCCAATTGCATGGAGCATACAGGCGATGAGCAACAGAGGAGTCGTCACCTGGAAACGCTGTGCCAGATAAAGCAGGCTGATGGTGATGATCAGGGCGGTCATAAACCACATGATCTCGAACCCGAGAGTTCCGTGGTACAGTGCTGCCAACCAGGAAAACGATTGCCAGTTTTGATAGCCCAGCCCAACGACAAGCAGGTAAAACAGGGTCCAGATGAGATACATCCGGATCAACTTGCTCACATAGCGCAGGGTATACTGCCCACTGTCAGACTGGCTACGGAAATAGTAGAGATATCCGGCGGCGACAAAAAAGAAGGGCACAGCGAACCGGGCCAATATATTCAGGCTCAGATAAATGGCATTCTGCTCTTCACCCCCGTAGCCATAGAAGCTCATATAATGAATGACAAATACTGCAATAATTGCCAAGAACTTTACTGAGTCGAAGGCATGGATCCTTTGCATGAGCGTCTCCGAATACGAGGTGAACACGTGTTGCATAATCATTCGGATCCTTGCCTGATTCTGTTCCTGCTTCAACTACTTACCCAAAGTTACACAGAGTTGCATTGCTTCGTTCGAGAGACCGCGGGTTTGTGTGTGAAGACTTGGCACGCCAGTGGCGTTAATTTTGCTCAATTCCCTCTTTTTATGGCATTTCAGTTTGGATTTAGACGCATGTTTCTTTAGTATGTATCGTTACGCGAATTTATATCTCCCTAAAGGACGCCACCTGTAGGTGGATGAGGAAACGATGCTACATCTAGACGAGATTATTGCCAACGCAACGGCAGCCATAGAGCAGGCTGAGTCATTAGTCGCTCTGGACGAAGTCCGTGTCCAGTATCTGGGCAAAAAGGGTGAACTGACCCTTCAATTACAAAGCTTGGGCAAACTTCCGCCGGAAGAGCGCCGCGAAGCCGGTCAAAACATCAATAAAGCCAAGCAAGCGGTTCAGCAGGGCATTGCTGCGCGTAAAGATGCGCTGCAACGTGCCGAACTGGAAGCCAAACTGGCTGCTGAAACAATTGATGTGAGCCTGCCGGGCCGTCGCATCGAGAACGGTGGGTTGCACCCGGTTACCCGTACCGTTGAGCGTATCGAAACCTTCTTTGGTGAGTTGGGCTTTAATGTTGAAGCCGGCCCTGAAATCGAAGATGCATTCCACAACTTCGACGCGTTGAATATTGCGGCCGATCACCCGGCGCGTACGGATCACGACACCTTCTTCTTTAACCCTGATCTGATGCTTCGTACGCACACCTCAGGCGTTCAGATCCGGACGATGGAAAACGGCAAACCGCCATTCCGTTTTATCGCGCCAGGCCGTGTTTACCGTAATGACTACGACCAAACCCATACGCCAATGTTTCACCAGGTGGAAGGGATGCTGGTTGATGAGAATGTCAATTTTGCTCAGCTGAAAGGCATTTTGCATGACTTCCTGTGTAACTTCTTTGAAGAAGAAGTGGAAGTTCGTTTCCGTCCTTCATACTTCCCGTTCACTGAACCTTCTGCAGAAGTGGACGTGAAAGGCAAGAATGGTAAGTGGCTTGAGGTCCTGGGCTGCGGTATGGTTCACCCGAACGTGCTGCGTAGCGTCGGGATCGATCCTGATAAATACTCTGGTTTTGCGTTCGGTATGGGTGTAGAGCGTCTGACGATGCTGCGTTACGGCGTCAACGACCTGCGCGCATTCTTCGAGAACGATCTTCGTTTCCTAAAACAGTTCAAGTAATCCAGAGGTTTAAACACTATGAAATTTAGCGAATCATGGCTTCGTGAGTGGGTAAGCCCTTCTGTGACAACGGATGAGCTGACGCACCAAATTACAATGGCTGGCCTTGAGGTCGATGACGTTCTGCCTGTGGCCGGCACTTTCACTGGTGTGAAAGTAGGCCAGGTGGTTGAATGTGGTCAGCACCCGGATGCAGACAAGCTCCGCGTGACCAAAGTTGATGTGGGTGAAGCAGAGCTGCTGGATATCGTTTGTGGCGCGCCGAACTGTCGTCAGGGCTTGAAAGTGGCTGTAGCCACTGTCGGTGCCGTACTGCCGGGTGACTTCAAAATTAAGAAAGCGAAACTGCGTGGCCAGCCTTCTCACGGCATGCTGTGTTCTTTCACCGAGCTGGGCATTGACGTTGAGTCTGATGGGATCATGGAGCTGGCAGATGACGCCGTGATCGGAACTGATTTCCGTGAATTCCTGGGTCTGGATGATGTAACGGTTGATGTGGATCTGACGGCCAACCGCGCCGACTGCTTCAGCATCCGCGGGATGGCGCGTGAAGTCGGCGTGCTGAATCGTGCCGACGTGACTGCGCCAGCCGTCAAGGCGGTTGCGCCATCGATCGATGATACCGTTTCGATCGAAGTGAAAGCACTTGCGGCGTGCCCACGTTATCTGGGCCGCGTGATCAAGAATGTCAACGTTGCTGCGGAAACACCGTTGTGGATGCAGGAAAAGCTGCGTCGCTGTGGCATCCGCTCGATTGATCCGGTTGTTGATATCACCAACTACGTTCTGCTGGAGCAGGGACAGCCAATGCATGCCTTTGATCTGGACAAGATCGAAGGTGGCATCGTGGTTCGGATGGCAGAGCAGGATGAAAAGCTGACGTTGCTGGATGGCTCTGAAGCGGTTCTGAATGCCGATACCCTGGTTGTTGCGGACCATAACAAGGCACTGGCGATGGCCGGTATCTTCGGGGGTGAGCTGTCGGGCGTGATGTCTTACACCAAAGATATCCTGCTGGAATGTGCGTTCTTCGCCCCGGATCACATCCGCGGCCGTGCCCGTAGCTATGGCCTGCACACGGATTCTTCCATGCGCTTTGAACGCGGTGTGGATTATGCGCTGCAAGCCAGTGCGATGGAACGTGCCACGCAGCTGATCGTTGAGATCTGTGGTGGTGAAGTGGCGCCGGTCGTGGCGGTTGAATCTGAAGCGGATCTGCCACAACCGAATACCGTTGCCCTGCGTCGCACCAAGCTGGATAACCTGCTGGGTCACCATATTGCCGATGCTGAGGTGGTTGAGATCCTTGAGCGTCTGGGGATGGCTGTAGAAACCACAGCCGAAGGTTGGACGGCAACGGCACCGACCTGGCGTTTTGATATTGCGATTGAGCAGGATCTGATTGAAGAAGTCGGCCGTATCTACGGTTACAACAATATTCCGAATCAGTCGCCTGCGGCGGCATTGAAGATGAACGATCACAAAGAAGCGGATCTGCCGCTGAAACGTGTTCGTAACCTGCTGGTCGACCGTGGTTACCACGAAGCAATCACGTACAGCTTCGTAGAGCCAGAACAGCAGCAGCTGATCGTACCGGGTGTTGAACCGCTGGTGCTGCCAAATCCGATTTCTGCGGATATGTCTGCCATGCGTCTGGGTCTGATCCAGGGCTTGCTGAACACGGTGGTTCACAATCAGAAACGTCAGCAGCCACGTGTTCGCCTGTTTGAGTACGGCCTGCGTTTCATCCCGTGTGACAGCGCTGAAAACGGCATGCGCCAGGAGCCAATGCTGGCAGGTGTGATTGTCGGTACCCGTAGCGAAGAGCACTGGGATATCGACACCAATACCGTTGACTTCTTCGACCTGAAAGGTGATCTGGAAGCGGTTCTGGAGTTGACAGCGAACGATAAGGCTTACAGCTTTAAAGCGGCAAAGCATCCGGCACTTCATCCGGGCCAGACGGCTGCCATTGTTGTTGACGGGAAAGAAATCGGTGTGATCGGCACGGTTCACCCTGAGCTTGAGCGTAAGTTCGGCCTGAACGGTCGTACCATTGTGTTCGAAATCGAGTGGTCTGCGATTGATTCCCGCGTGATCCCGGAAGCTGTGGCGCTGTCGAAGTTCCCGGCCAACCGCCGTGATATCGCTGTCGTCGTGAACGAAGACGTTGCTGCGGGTGATATTGTGGCAGCTTGCCGCACCCATGGTGGTGAGCTGCTGACTGACGTGAATCTGTTTGATGTCTACCGTGGCAAAGGAGTAGAGGAAGGCAAGAAGAGCCTGGCGATTGCGCTGACGCTGCAATCGACGGAGCGAACGCTGGAAGAAGCTGATATCTCAGGTGCCGTAGACGCCATTGTCGCGGCGCTGGCTGAAGGCTTTGATGCATCCCTGCGTGACTAGTCACAGAAACAACAGGACTTAAAGGCGAACTTTTTTGTTATTTAAGTCATTGTTTTATGAAAGCAGCCGGTAACGGCTGCTTTTTTTTGATCTTTAGTCAAAATTGGCTAACATTCTGATAGATAGCGGTATTTGCTGGTTCTGCCGCTTCTTTCAGAGTGTTATGCGGTAGTCGTATGATTTTTCAGAAATTATTTTGGGAGCAAGTGAATAGAAAGCACAACTGGGTGCATGAAATTTGACTTTTACTGCGACGAATAATCAATAATTTGACGTTTCATTGACGTAAAAAAGTTGGCGGAAATCAGCGAGTTGGCTTAAACTTGTCACTAGTTGAGGTCGGGCTCGGG
The DNA here is from genome assembly GCF_024380015.1 of Photobacterium atrarenae. NCBI lineage: Bacteria > Pseudomonadati > Pseudomonadota > Gammaproteobacteria > Vibrionales > Vibrionaceae > Photobacterium > Photobacterium atrarenae. Next base: position 1,949,339 of record NZ_CP101508.1, on the reverse strand, counting down.
GTATGGGAATTAAACTGTACGACGATCCATATCCGTGTGATGCTTGCCTAGCGACTAATACGTAGCAGAGGTAGTGACTCTATATCTGCAGTCCATTCAACATAGTCTTGAGGGAATTATCTATGGCGCTCACAAAAGCCGATTTGGCTGAGAACCTGTTTGAGAATGTTGGACTAAGCAAACGGGACGCCAAGGATACGGTGGAAGTCTTCTTTGAAGAAATCAGGAAAGCTCTGGAACATGGTGAGCAAGTGAAGTTATCCGGATTTGGTAACTTTGACCTGCGCGACAAAAATGAGCGACCAGGACGAAATCCGAAGACAGGTGAAGATATTCCGATTTCAGCCCGCCGTGTCGTCACTTTCCGCCCAGGCCAGAAACTTAAAGCTCGCGTAGAAAGCATCGAAATCGAAAAATAACAGTTTTGAGTTCAGAACATGAACCCAGGTAAGGTGTGTAGGCTTTCCTGGGTTCAGCTTTTTTAGCGCTTTTTTCTTTTTTTGAGATCTTCTGCAAGCGCTCAGCCGTTACAAACATGTAGCTAACTTGTATATTACCCTCCAACGCTTTCACTGTGTAACGCTACTAAACAGTGAATACCTAAGATAAAACACTGATGAACTGACAAGCAAAAGAGCAATTACACGGAGGTTGTCGATGGCGTTTCTGAAACAGGTGAAGAAGGGGCGGTTCCTCAAAGCGACGCTGGACCTGGCTTCACCGTTTGAGTCCGGAGAATGGACACTGGATACCGGTGTTCAGTGTAAGCTGCCGATGCGCGGTGTCCTGGAGATCACGCCGCCAACGCTGAGCGGACATGAGAAAGACATCGTCCTCTCCTCAGGGGTGCATGGTGATGAAACCAGCCCGATCGAACTGATCCAGCGTTTGGCCGAAGGAATTTTGAAAGGGGAGATCATCCCTGCCCACCGATTATTGTTGATCATTGCTCACCCGGAAGCGATCAATGCGCATACCCGGTTTGTGACTGAAAACATGAACCGGTTGTTTAAAGCACGAAATGACGAGCGCAACGTTGATTGTGTGACGGCCAATGCGCTGCAACAAGCCGTGAGCGACTTTTATCATGGCTCGACGCAGGCGCAGCCGGATCGTTGGCATTTGGATCTGCATTGTGCGATCCGTGATTCAAAACACTACACTTTTGCGGTCAGTCCGTATACAGACAACCCAACTCGCAGCAATCGCCTGTTTGCATTTTTACAGCGTGCGCAAATCGATGCGATTTTGCTGTCTAATTCGGCCTCGCCGACATTCAGCTGGTATAGTGCGGAATACTTCTCAGCCCAGGCGCTGACAATGGAACTTGGCAAAGTCGCCCAGTTTGGTAAAAATGATCTGACACGTCTGGAAGACTTCTACAGCGCGATGCTGGCGCTGGTCACTGAAGTGGATGTGCCGCTCGAGTGGTACGGTGAGACCATGAGCGTGTACAAAGTCACCCGTACTCTGACCAAGCAGACCGATGCGTTCCACTTTACATTCCCGGCCAACCAGGCCAACTTTACTCATTTTGAGGAAGGAACATTACTGGGCGGTGACGAAGGGGTGGAATATACCGCTGCACAAGGCGGTGAAGCGGTTGTGTTCCCGAACCCGAATGTGGCGGTGGGTCAGCGTGCCTGCCTGCTGGTGAAGAAAACCCGGGTAAACTTCAGAGAGCAGGTGACTGTCGAATAATTCACCCGAACGATTCATGACAGGCGGCGGCCAGGCAAAGAATGTCGCTTCTTTGCGGTCGCCGCTTTTCATTCCAGGGCCGAGAAGGTATTGTAAACGCTCCGTTTTTACCGTATTCGTCCCATGCAACTAAATGATCTTATTCTCCGCCAGCGTGCCCGGTGGCAGCTCAGCCTGATCCTGAGTGCCGTGGCGTTGGTGATTTCTGGTTTTTTCTCTCTCGCCGTGGGCGAAATCTTCATCTGGCCCTGGTCGCCCGGCAGCGAGCTTGAACAGCAGTTCTTGATCCAGTTGCGCATGCCACGGTTATTAGCCGCTATGGCCATCGGGGCTTCGCTGGCCGCTTCCGGTGCTGTGTTGCAGGTTTTATTGGGTAACCCGCTGGCTGAGCCCGGGGTGATTGGCATTTCCGGCGGCGCCAGCCTGGCGCTGGTGATCCTGCTGTTTTTCTTTCCTGCAATCTCGAATCCGATGATCACTATGGTGACCGCGATGGCCGGGGCCTTGTGTTTTACCCTGATCCTGGCCGGATTGTCGCGGCGGCGTAAAGTCTCAACCACCCGTTTGTTGCTCATCGGAGTAGCGCTGGGGATCTTGTCCGGCGCAGTGGTGACCTGGGCTTTTTATTTCAGTGATGATCTGAACTTGCGGCAACTGATGTACTGGCTAATGGGAAGCGTTGGTGGCGCAAACTGGTTGCAACTCTCGCTGCTGTTATTGGTTGTGCCGGTATTGGGCTGGCTCTGTTGGCAGGGACAAAAGTTGGATCTGCTGATGCTGGGTGAGAGCCAGGCTCGGCAGTTGGGGCTGGATGTGACGGCGTTTCGCTGGCGTTTGATCCTGGTGGTTTCCCTGCTGGTTGGCGCCGCGGTGGCGCTGGGTGGTGTGATTGGCTTTATCGGGCTGGTGGTGCCGCATTTACTCCGGTTGGCTTTGGGGACTGAAAATCGCTACTTGCTGCCGCTCTCTGCAATGTGCGGTGCTTTGCTTCTGGCAGTGGCTGATATTTTTGCTCGGGTGTTGTTGCCGGCAGCGGAGCTGCCGGTCGGGGTGGTGATCACCAGTCTCGGGGCGCCGGTGTTTATTTGGATGCTGCTGCGATCGCAAATGGACTAAATCGATGAACGCTATGAATCAACAGGCGTTGCTCCTGGATGTGAAAAACCTCGCGATGCCGCCGCGCCTATTACCCGTGTCCTTTACGGTCGCAGCCGGTGAGATTGTTCACCTGATTGGCCCCAATGGCAGCGGCAAGAGTACAGCGATTGCCATGCTGTCCGGCCTGGTCGCGGCCAGGGGAGAAGTGCGCCTGCAGGGACAGCCCCTGGCTGACTATGATTTGCCGACCCTGGCGACGGTGCGCTGCTATCTGGCGCAGCAGGACAGGCCGGCATTTTCTGTTGGGGTGTATCATTACCTGGCTTTGGCGCTCTCTGCGCTGGGGAAGCCGGATCCGGTTGCGGTCCAGCAAGCGCTGGACGAGGTATGCCAGGCGCTCAGTATCGCCGATAAGCTCAGCCGCAATATTCAGCAGCTGTCGGGTGGGGAGTGGCAACGGGTACGACTTGCGGCAGCGTGTCTCCAGGTTTGGCCTGCGTTAAACCCGCAAGCAAAGCTGCTGTTGCTGGATGAACCGGCCGCGGCACTGGACATTGGCCAGGAAGCGGCGATGTACAAATTGATCCGCATGATGGCGCAAAAGGGGATTGCTGTGGTCATGGCGAACCATGATTTGAACCGGACTTTGCGTGAAGCGGATAAAGTGATTTTGCTCAATCATGGCAGCTGCGTGGCTAAAGGTGAGCCGGAAACCGTCATGACCGTTGAGCGGTTGGAGGCGGTGTTTTCGACTCGGGTCCAGCGAATCGAACATCGCGGACAGGCGTGTCTGATTTTCTCTGACTAGCACGCGAGAGATGGGTGAGAAATATGCCCCGGCTCGCAAAAATCATCCTTCATTCCCCCGTGACTCACGGGCAGATCGTTGTCAGTTTGTTATAATCATAGTTTCATATTTTTGATAAAGAAGCCGAAACAGGAAGTTCGGCTGATGAGGACACGAACATGAACGCACCGAGCTGGGATCTTTCCATCGCCTACCAGGATCTTGCCGATCCCAAAATTACCCGGGATATCGAGATGATCCAGTCGCTGATCAATCGCCTGGAAGCGCTGGATCCGACACGTCTTGAAGATCTGCAACAGGCGCTGCGGATTGATGCCGACATATCGGTGACGCTGTCAACGTTATCGACGTTCGCCAATTGCCTGGCTTCTGTGGATGCCAGCCATGAAGGGGCCAAGAAACTGGCTGGACAGGCAGACCGACTGTATTCGCAGGCTGAGCAGGCGTTGAATCCATACTTGCAGGCCATCATTCATCTCGATGCGAACGTATTTGAGACCTTACTGCAAGGCGAAGGGCTGGATGTGTTTCGCTTTAAACTCGAACGCCGACGGTTACAGCGTCACCGAATGTTGTCGGTTGGCGAAGAGCAGTTGCTGTCAGCGATGAACGTGGATGGCCGCAATGCCTGGGGCCGGTTGTATGATAACCTGACCGGCAGCCTGTCGGTCAAGATGAAACTTGTCGATGGCCGTGAGGAAACTGTGGGACTGTCACAGGCAGCGAGCCTGCTTTATGGCCCGGATGCGTTGCGGCGTGAGCCGGCTTGGCACGGGATTTCCGAGGTGATGACGGTCCATCAGGAGTCATTTGCTGCCATTCTCAATGGACTGTCGGGTGGCCGGTTAACCGAGTATGAAAAGCGCAGCCATACCGAGCAGGTGCATTTTCTCGATCCGAGCCTGCACACCAGTCGGATTGAAAAGTCGACCCTGGATGCAATGATTGGCGTGGCGCGGGACAATCGTGCTGTCGGTCAAAAAGCGGGCCTGGCGATGGCGGCCTTGTTTGGCACTGACAAACTCAAACCCTGGGATGAGCTGGCGTCAATGCCGGCGCTGGACGGGGGCGAGAGTGCGACCTACAGCTTTGACCGGGGCATTACGATTATCCGTGAAGCCTTTGCTGGGGTAGACCAGGAAATGGCAGATTTTGTCGACTGGATGGTGGAAAATCAGCGGATTGATGCGGCGCCACAGCCACACAAGCGCTTGGGGGCCTATTGCACCAAGTTTGCCGATACGCGTTCGCCGCTGGTGTTTATGACCTGGGGCGGCAGTATGTCTGATGTCCTGACGCTGGCCCATGAGCTTGGCCATGCCTTCCATAACTGGGTGATGCGGGACATGCCGCTGGCCCGCACCGAATATCCGATGACGCTGGCGGAAACCGCCTCAATCTTTGCCGAGAATATTGTTCGTGATGCGCTGATGGCCAAAGCTCAGACCACACAAGATCAGCTCCAAATGCTGTGGGAAGAAGCGCAATCGGCATTACAGCTGCTGATCAACATTCCGGTGCGTTATGAATTTGAAAAGGCTTTCTATGAGCAGCGCCAGCAGGGCGAGCTGACACCCGCACAATTACGTGAGCTGATGGGGGAGACCTGGCGTGAATGGTATGGCGAAGCCATGGACGAAACCAATGCCATGTTCTGGGCCAGCAAGCTGCATTTCAGTATCCCTGAGATCAGCTTTTATAACTATCCGTACCTGTTCGGTTACCTGTTCAGTAAAGGGGTTTATGCGCAGCGGGCGGTGAAAGGCGAGCAGTTCTACGCCGATTATAAAGCCTTGCTACGTGATACCGGCTCTATGACCGCTGAAGCTGTGGTGCAGAAACACTTGGGGATGGACATCCGTCAGCCAGCATTCTGGCAGCAAAGTGTGGATATGGTGCAGCAACAAGTGGCGGCGTTTGAACGTCTGGTTGCGACTTTGAAATAACTTACTGTCCTGAGAAACAACAAAGCGGTTTATCCGGTGGCTGAATAAACCGCTTTTTCGTACTTGATGACGTAGATTCAGTCAGTAAAAAGCTTATACCAACCGCAGTAAATAAGGGGTCATTCTAGCTTGTTCAAATGCTCGATAACTGCGTTAGAATTTTTGATTGTAGAATAACTACTCATCTAAAAATTCTGCCTTGTTCTCAAACATTTTTCCGGCGCTATTTCTGATCACTGACTTACTTTGATTGGTATTAGAAGCTGTAACGCGCACCCAGTTGATAGCTGGTTTCTTTCAATTCATCAAAATCGCGGTGCTGCAGGTTGGCTTCCACGCTGAAATGACGCGTCAGCTGGATGTTATTGCCCAGGCGCAGCTCATGCAGGGTGTCGTCATAGGCTGCTAGTCGAACTGCCGGCTCAATGGTCCAGTTGCGCATCACCTGATAACGGGCACCCACTTCACCGGTTAGGCCGGAGTCATCACCACTAAAGGTGGTTTTCGCGTTGGAGAAGCCCCAGTAGTGCACATCCAGTTCTGCTTCGCTGTGCGCAATCCCGGCCAGGCCGTAGACGGTCATGTTGTCATTTACCGGATGGTAGTAACCCAGGCCCAGCAGCGAGTGAGAAATAGTCAGATCGTTGTCAGCGGTCCCTTCACTGCGCGCTTCTACAAAGACCTGATCGGTGAAGTTCCAGCTGCCGCGCAGGTAAATGCCGGCCGTATCATCCGTTGTTGTGGCGCCCCAGGCGTTCGCTGAAGAAACCAGATCGTGATTGTATTCAGAGATCTGAAGCCCGCCGCTGACAAAGTTGAAGTTTTGAGTCGGGTTTTCAGCCTGGGCAGAAAAAGCTGTGATCAGCAGGGCAGACAGTGGCGCTAGAGCAATCTTGTTCATGATGTTTACCTGTTTCTTGTTCTGACAACCTGGATATTGATAGGGTTGTCTTTGTCATGGGGGGAGGTTAACGCCAATAAAAACACTGTGCAATAATATTTTGAACATTGTTTTTATTGGATGGTGCGTTTGGCTGAAAATTGAGCAATATAACCACCGGCTTTCTGCCAGGAGGGGTGTGAAAGCCGACAGACGGCTCTGACTGGCAATATCAAACCCATGATGCATATGCATCAATAGTGTTAACTTGGTCATGGAACCCTATTGAGTGATTGATTTAAGATGAAATCTGTACTTATTAAGTAGGACAGGGAAGCACATGAAAAATACGTTTGAGCACGCATTGCCCAATGCGGAAGGTTATTTTGGCGAATATGGCGGGAGTTTTATTCCGCCGGAATTGCAAGAAATTATGGTTCAGATCACCGCTGCTTATGAGTCTTGTCGCCAGGATCCGGCGTTCCGTGAAGAGCTGGCACGTTTGTATAAGCATTTTGTTGGCCGGCCAAGCCCGATTTTTCATGCCGAGAATCTTTCCCGTCAACACGGCGCGCCGATTTACCTCAAGCGTGAAGATTTGAACCATACTGGTGCCCACAAAATCAACCATTGCCTTGGCGAAGCACTGGTGGCGAAAAAAATGGGCAAGAAGAAACTCATTGCTGAAACCGGGGCAGGCCAACATGGTGTCGCCCTGGCAACGGCCGCGGCGCTGGTGGGGTTAGAATGCGATATCTATATGGGGGAAGTGGATATTGCCAAGGAGCATCCAAATGTTGTGCGGATGCGGATCCTCGGGGCCAATGTGATCCCGGTAACCCACGGACGAAAAACGCTGAAAGAAGCGGTGGATGCGGCCTTTGAAGCTTATCTGAAAGATCCGGTGAATCAGTTGTATGCCATTGGCTCGGTGGTGGGCCCTCACCCATTCCCGATGATGGTTCGTGATTTTCAGTCCATTATTGGCAATGAAGCGCGGGTGCAGTTCCAGGATATGACCGGCCATCTGCCGGAGAACCTGGTCGCCTGTGTCGGCGGTGGCTCTAATGCCATGGGGCTGTTTAGTGCATTCCTCGACGATCCCGGCGTAGCGCTCCATGGTGTGGAGCCGGCCGGTCGCTCACTGACCGAAGCGGGAGAGCACGCAGCGACGCTGACGCTGGGAGAGCCGGGTATCATGCATGGCTTTAAATCTTACATGCTCAAAGATGATCAGGGTGAGCCGCAGGAAGTATATTCGGTTGCCAGTGGGTTGGATTATCCGTCGGTCGGGCCGCAGCACAGCTACCTGAAAGATATCGGGCGGGCGCAGTATGGCACTGTCAGTGACGAAGAGGCAATTGCGGCATTCTTTGAGCTGTCGCGCAGCGAAGGGATTATTCCGGCAATTGAATCAGCACACGCGCTGGCCTATGCCTTAAAGCTGGCCAAGGGTGGTGAGAAAGGCTCGATTTTGATCAACCTCTCCGGCCGGGGCGATAAAGACATTGATTTTGTCGTCGAGCATTACGGTAAGGATTATGGCATTGATTCGGTTTAGTCAGTGACTGGAGCAAATCTGATGTGAATCAGGGGCGCCGAGGCGCCCCTTTGCGTTGCAGAAGAGATACAGCGTGATCAGAACCCTTCGGCCTGGAGAATATAATCCAGTGCGCCGGTGACAGCTGCCACTTGGGCATCATTACACTCTTGCTCGGTCACTTTCGGGCTGTCCGGATAGACTTCCGTGGTGGTGCCGTAGACACAGTTGGTCAGGCCACTGCACAAGCCCAGCTGTTTGGTCGGGTAGTTGATGACACCTTCCTGGGTGATCGGCTCGCCGATTATTTTTCCTGTTTTGTCCGGCGGGGCAATATGCGTTACGGGGCGGACGGCATCAATGACAGCTTTCTGGAAATCCGGCTGAGGATTGTCTGCATCACCGACCAGGTAGAAACCATCCGGCACTGTGCCTTTGATGTAATCAACCCCGTCACGGGCCGCTAGCGCCGGACGAAATTCCAGCTCATCGGTATCTGTGGTTTCATGCAGATCAATGTGCGCCAGAATGTCGCTCTGCAAGGATTCGACCAGGTTCATCAGGGCCGCGGATTCCTCTGCCGGGCTGTTGGCGTAAAAAGAACGGTTGGGATCGACGGCGTTTGGATTCCAGCGATTGATCGTCTCATAGCCCCACGGACTGACACAGGGCGCAACCAGCAGATTGAACCACTGGCTGTATTTCTCGGCTTGCTCGGCGATAAACTGAATGGCGCCATGAACACCGCTGGTCTCGTAGCCATGAACGCCGCCGGTCACCAGAACCGTTGGTTTCCGGCTGTCCCAGTGTCGGGTTTTCAGAGCAAACAATGGATAGCGGTTTTTGTCATAAGAAAGTGCGCCGTACTGTACCCGCTCAAAGCGCTTATCCAGCGGTTTAAGTTTTGCCAGCACACCGTCCTGATAAGAACGTTTGAACGTCACCTGATCGCGCCAGGCGTGTTTCTCTTGATCGCCCCAGGGGGTACCAGGTGTGCCGATCGGGTAGGGATGGGTATAGTTCATGAGGTTCCCTTGGTCATGATGAAGATGATCAGGCCGAAAGCATAACAGCCGACGTGTGCATCGCAATAGGATTTTCCGCTTAATAGAGTAAGAAAAGGCGGCCCGAATGGACCGCCAGAATGGTTTATTGCAGCGTTTTGCTCCGATCAGCTGGTTTTAAACTGACCAACCAGTTTTTTCAGATCGGCGCCGGCATGATTGAGTTCACTGACGACCTGCTCGGAGCTGCGGCTCGATTCGGTCAACTCGGCAACAATATCCTGAATGGCAACCATGTTGCGGTTGATCTCATCTGTGACTGAACTTTGTTCTGTCGCCGCGGTGGCGATCTGGCTGGTCATGACGTTGATTGCTTCAACCGCACCGGTCACGGTCGACAGGCTCTCAGTGATGGAGTTGGCGGCATCCACGGCTTCACTGCAGGTCGACTGGCTATGGGTCATCGAAGAGACGGCCTGTGAGACCAAAGCATGCAGCTCATCCAACATCTCTTTGATTTCCTGAGTACTGGACTGGGTCCGGCTGGCCAGTCCGCGTACTTCATCGGCCACCACGGCAAACCCGCGTCCTTGTTCCCCGGCACGGGCGGCTTCAATCGCGGCATTGAGGGCCAGTAGGTTGGTCTGTTCGGCAATGTCGCCGATCACTTTCAGGACATTATCAATTTTTTGCGACTGCTGGTTCAGTGAATGGATATGCTGGGCGGCTTGGTCCACTTCTTCAACCAAAGCTGTAATGGAAACGACAGAGGTGTCGACCCGCTGCTGGGCAATATGCGACTCTTCGCTGGCGCTGCTGGTGGCATTGGACACCTCATTGGCGTTCATCGCCACTTCGCTTGCGGCCGAGCTCATCTCTGTAATTGCGGTCACCACCTGCTCCGTCTCATTATTGTGCTCATGGAGCTGCTCGGTCAGGCGAACGGTTTGCGCATGAATATTGCCAGCCGCGCCGGAAACATGATGGGTGGCATCGGAGACCTGGGTGATGATCCCTTGGAGTTTTGCAACGAAGCGGTTAAATGCATCGCCGAGCTGGGCAATTTCATCGTGACCATGAATGTCCAGGCGACGGGTTAAATCGCCTTCACCGTCGGCAATCTCATTAAGAGTGCGCGCCATGTTCTGAACCGGGCGGGCCATGCGGTTGGCAAAGTAGAGAATTGCCATCGCAAAGAGCACACCAAGTACCAGGGTGGTTGTCAGGACGATTTGAAAGCGGCTCTGCATGCTGGAAATCGCATCATCACGATAGATAGCAACTTCCCGGTCTATATCGTCAACGTACAACCCGGTACCAATCATCCACTGGCCGTTGTTGACACTGGTTGCGAAGCTCAGCTTCGGTTGCGGCTGCCCGCCACTGGTCTTCGGGTAGTTGTAGGCGACAAAGCCGCCGCCTTTTTGGCTGGCCTGGATCAACTCACGGATAATCGCGACCCCGTTGCTGTCTTTGAGGCCGATCATGCCCTGGCCGTGCTTTTCAGGTGTGAGCGGGTGAACCAGAGTGACCCCTTGGTGATCATAGATAAAAAAGTAGCCGGCATTGTTTTCGGCAAAACGGAGCGGTGTCAGGAGCTGGCGTAATTCATCAAGTGCGACTGTGGTGTTCGGGGTGTTGGCGAGGACATGCTCTACGGCATGCTTTGCAATGTTGACTGTATCTTTCAGCTGATTCTTCCGTTCCTGAACCAGATTCTCCTGATAAAGTCCAACTTCTTCATCAATTGCTTTATTTTCCAAAGTAATGATGATGCCAATCGCAGCGCTCATCATCACAAGAGCGGGTAACAAACCGAGTAGCAATAACTTGCTTTTTATCTTCATTTCTTTCATACGGCTTAACTCTATGTCTTTAAAATAAAATTTATATATTGGTATATGTGTTTATTCATTATATCGGCATGGTATGGAAAGTATTTAATCTATGTCATGTAATTTGTGCAGAATATGATCCAGATATTGTTATTGCTCACACTTATGCTCAGGTATTTATTCTTGATGCCTGGGTATGTAGGCGAAAACATTTTACACCGCTGGAAATGATGATTCGGTTGAGTCGTGCTGTGGGCGCGCGGGCCTTGGCGGAGCGGAGGTCACCGTTGGCTCGCAATCAAGAAACGAGACTTGGGCGTTCCGTGAATGAGACTCGTTTTAAATCATCCAGCCAAAGCTGAATATTCAAATGACTGTTTGAAAATAATGGCGTTGGGATAACCCTTCAGTGATCTATTTAAACCAGCCTTGTTCTCAAGTGTTTTGGAACGCTATTTCTAGTCACTGACTTACCGTCATTGGTATAAGTGATTACACTTTGATGAATGCAATGCTGGCGTTGGCTGGTTTTATATATTGTTTAATATGTCATTAGAGGGCTGATTCTTTTAAGAAAGGATAATTTTGACAGAGTAAATCATTTCCTTATCAGTAAATAAATGATTAAAGGTTTGGATGATACCCCCTGACCGAAAACAGCAATGATGGACAGTCAGGGGAAAATCAGGAAGTTTAGTTCGTTAACCGCACTTTGAGTCGCCGCAGTTAAGGCATGTCTGGCAGCCGTCCTTAATTATCACGGCTTTGCTGTGACATTTGTAGCAAAGCGTCGCACTGGGTGGAAAATTGCTGTTGTCGGCTTCCGCATCTTCAGCAGGCGTTGTTTCGGCTTCAATCTCGGCTGTCAACTCTTGCTGCTTCGCTTTCAGGAACGCTTGCTGGTGGACATCCGGCTCCGGTTTGTCCAGCATGCCGATCTCCGTCAGGTGCTGCTCAATCACATTGCCGATTTCGGCAATCAATGACGGCACGTATTTGCCCTTGTTCCAGTAGCCCCCTTTCGGGTCGAACACTGAGCGCAGCTCTTCTACCAGGAAAGTACAGTCGCCGCCTTTGCGGAACACGGCCGACATAATACGCGTCAGTGCAACAATCCACTGATAGTGCTCCAGGCTTTTGGAGTTGATGAACACCTCAAACGGGCGGCGGATTTCGTGCTCCGTGCCCTCGTTCAGCACGACATCATTGATGGTGATAAACAGGGAATGCTCAGAGATATGCTCCGGGGTTTTGAGTTTATAAGTCGAGCCCAGCAGCTTTTCCGGGCGCGGCATGTCTTCATGCATGTGGACCACTTCCGGCACTTTGGTTGTCGGCAGCTCAGCAGTTGCTACCGCGGCCGTTTCATCGGACGGGGTCTTGACTTTGAACCCGACAATTTTACTGTCAATTTTCTTGACCATGATGTTGTTACCTTACTTAAAATTTGCCGTAGTAGCCTTCTTTCAGCGCATCATAAAGATTGGCTGCAGTGTGGGTTTCACCATCATACTCTATGGTTTCGTTCCCTTTGGCTTCCAGGGTTGAGCCGTCTTCCAGTGTGAACACATAGGTGGTGTTCTCCAGATCCTGCTCTTTGACCAGTACCCCCTGGAATACTTCCGGGTTAAAACGGAACGTGGTGCAGCCTTTCAGCCCCTGATCGTAGGCATCCATATAGATGTCTTTAAAGTTCTCAAACGGGAAGTCGGTCGGCACGTTGGCGGTTTTCGAAATCGACGAGTCGATCCAGCGCTGGGCAGCAGCCTGAATCGCGACGTGCTGAGCCGGTGTAATATCATCGGCGGTGATGAAATAATCCGGCAGCTTAGCCTCGGGGTCGTTGCTGTACGGCATCGCCTGTTCGTTGATGAGGGTGCGGTAGGACAGCAGCTCGTAGCTGTAGACATCCACGCTCTCTTTGGACTTTTTCCCGGCCACAATGACATTACGGGTGTAGTGGTGGGCAAAACTGGGTTCGATGCCGTTACTGGCGTTATTGGCCAGAGACAGCGAAATCGTGCCTGTCGGCGCAATAGAGCTGTGGTGGGTAAAGCGGGCCCCGTGCTGTGCCAGCTCCGCCACCAGTTCCGGTTCAACTGCCGCAACCTGCTGCATGTAGCGACTGTAGCGGGCGTGCAGCACTTTACCTTTTACCTTGTCGCCAACCTGGATGCCGTCTTCGGCCATTTCCGGGCGCAGGCGCATCATTTTGGCGGTGATCTCAAACACCTCTTCCATCACTGGCGCGGCGCCTTTCTCTTTGGCCAGGCTCAGGGCTTCTTTCCAGCCGGTGACGGCCATTTCCTGGGCAATCTGTTCGGTGAAAGCAACGGATGCCGCACTGCCGTATTGATGCTTGAGCATGGTCAGGGTTGAGCCCAGACCTAAAAAGCCCATGCCGTGACGGCGTTTGTGCTGAATTTCGTGGCGTTGTTTCTCCAGCGGCAACTGGTTGATTTCAACCACGTTGTCCAGCATCCGGGTAAAGATGGCAACTACCCGGCGGTAGCTGTCCCAGTCAAAACGGGCCTTGTCAGTAAACGGATCGCGCACGAACTTGGTCAGGTTGACCGAACCCAGCAGGCAAGCCCCGTAAGGTGGCAGCGGCTGCTCGCCACACGGGTTCGTGGCGCGGATCTCTTCGCAGAACCAGTTGTTGTTCATCTGATTGACCTTGTCGATCAGGATGAAACCTGGCTCGGCGTAGTCATAAGTTGAACTCATGATCACGTTCCACAGCTTGCGGGCCGGCAAGGTGCGGTAGATTTTACAGGCGACGCGGCCCAGATCATCTTCAATCAGGTTGGTTTTGGTCGGCCAGTCGGCCCAGACGATGGTCTCGTCGGTGTGCGGATCCAGTTGGTCCTGTTTGGCTTCGGTGGCGGTGATCGGGAAAATCAGTTGCCATTCGCTGTCGGTTTTGACCGCGTTGATGAATTCTTCGGTGATTAGCAGCGACAGGTTGAACTGGCGCAGGCGACCATCTTCACGCTTGGCGCGGATAAAGTCGATTACATCCGGGTGACGGATATCCATGGTGCCCATCTGCGCGCCGCGACGACCTCCGGCTGAAGAGACGGTGAAACACATCTTGTCGTAGATATCCATGAACGACAGCGGGCCGGAAGTATAGGCGCCGGCGCCAGAGACAAAGGCCCCCCGCGGACGCAGGGTCGAGAAATCATAGCCGATGCCACAACCGGCCTTCAGGGTCAGTCCCGCTTCGTGAACCTTGCCCAGGATATCGTCCATTGAATCTTCAATGGTGCCGGAGACGGTGCAGTTAATGGTTGAGGTTGCAGGTTTATGCTCGAACGACCCGGCGTTGGAGGTGATGCGTCCTGCCGGAATGGCACCGTGACGCAGCGCCCACAGGAATTCGTTGTACCAGTGATCTTTGACCTTACTTTGTTCTAAATCGGCTAACGCGCGCGCGACGCGTTTGAATGTATCATCCAGGGTCTGATCAATCGCTTCTCCATGCTTGGAAGTCAGACGATATTTGCTGTCCCAGATCTCCATCGATGTCGGCTGGTAAGCAATTTCGATTGCCTGTGAGGCTGCTGAAGCCGTTGGGGTTTTCGCCATTATGAATGCACCTTAATGTTTGTCTTCTATTCCAGCACAAATGATAGAAAACCAGGTCATAACAACCGGTTTTATATTCATCTCATCACCCAGTCACCCGGTGATAGGTTGTGGCAAGGCGGCAGATCAAACCACTATCAATCTGGATCTTCAAGTCTTGACAGTGACATTCAGCCGTCTTGTCACCTGGCTGTAAAAATAACGGCTTAGATGAATGCAAACTGTATAAAAAACGGCGTGAAATGAAGGGTTTTGTTACATTTTCAAGGTTCGAAACCAGTACAAGGGTGGGCTTGCAAGTCGTTGAGTATTTGGCCCGGCTCCGATATGATGGCGGGCTTTTTCAGCGTGGGGAAATCGGAATGTATATTGGGTTTGATTACGGGACAGCCAATTGTTCGGTGGCAATGATGGCAGAGGGAAATCCTGTGCTACTACCGTTGGAAGGCGGCAACCACTATATTCCTTCCACGCTGTGTGCACCGAGCCGGGAAGCGGTGAGTGAATATCTGTATCGGCACATGGGGGTCTCGCCCCGGGAGACGGTCGGGGAACAGCTGTTGCGGCGCTCGATTGCCATGAACCGGGAAGAGGGGATTGACGTCGAGCCGGGGGATATGCGCTTTGGCCAGGCTGCTTTGGATCTGTATCTCGATGATCCGGAAGAAGTGTATTACGTCAAATCGCCCAAGTCTTTCTTAGGCGCCAACGGCTTGCAACCGGTTCAGATCAGCTTCTTCGAGGATCTGGTGTGTGCCATGATGCACAATATTAAAACTCAGGCAGAGCTGACTACCCAGCAAACGATTGAGAGCGCGGTGATCGGTCGCCCGATCAACTTTCAGGGCACTGGTGGCGAGAAGGCGAATCAGCAAGCCGAAGGGATTTTGCGTCAGGCGGCAGAGCGGGCCGGTTTTCGCCACATTGAATTCCAGTTCGAGCCGGTCGCAGCAGGGCTGGATTACGAAAGTACCCTGACAGCCAATAAGACAGTGCTGGTGGTCGATATCGGTGGGGGAACCACGGATTGCTCGATGATTCAGATGGGGCCGGACTGGCGTGACAAGGCTGATCGTCAGGCCAGTTTGCTGGGCCATACTGGCCTTAGGGTTGGGGGAAATGATCTGGATATTCACCTGGCCTTCCGTCAGCTGATGCCATTGTTGGGCCTTGGTAGCCAGAACCTGAAAGGGATCGATCTGCCGGTGAGCCAGTTCTGGAATCCGATCGCGATTAATAACATCGCGGCCCAGACTGATTTTTACACGGCGGCAAATTATCGGGTGCTGGAGCAGTTGCTGCGCGATGCGGCAGAGCCGGAAAAACTCCGCTACTTGCTCCGGGTTCACCAGGAAACCCTGGGCTACCAGTTGGTCCGCAAAGCTGAGGAGTGCAAGATTGCGCTCTCTGAACAGGCTGCCAGCCAGGTGGTGCTGGGGAGTTTATCAGCGGACTTGGTCGCCTCTGTGTCCCAGCAGGACATGGCGCAGGCGATTGAGTCGCCTCGGGTGAAGATCAGCCAATTGGTCACCGAGGTGATCCAGCAAAGCGGTGTCAAACCGGATGTCGTCTATATGACCGGCGGTACTGCGCGCTCTCCGATTCTGCGGGCCTGTATTGAAGAGCTCCTGCCGGGCGTCCCTCTGGTCAGCGGAAACTATTTTGGCTCGGTGACCGCAGGCCTGGCCCGCTGGGCGGAACACTGCTTTGCTTGAGCTGATCTTTGCTGAAGTGCTCTGAGAGACGATGACTCTATCTGAATTTGGAACATGGTGTTGTTCTATGGGCAAGCCCGATTCCATCGGGCTTGCCCGGTGAACGTTTAAGGACGTTTGACCCAGGCTGAGCACCAACCATTGGCTGAAACGACTTTGCCGGGAAATAGTTGGCAAGGTCGCCAGTCGGCACCCTCTTCCCCTTGGAGCAGGGCGCAGCCGTCACACTTCTGATCTTCATGTGGCGAATTTTCAACATATTGTAGGGCTTTCGCTTGTGGGTCATCTTCGGCCAGGTGGGGCAGGTCGGCAGCTTGAGCCGGGCGGATTAGGGTTTTGCCGCCCAGCGTTATACCGATCACGCCGGCCAGGCTGAATTTCAAGAACGTCCTGCGGCTTGAGTCTTTCTTCATATCGATTTCCTCTGATAACACGACATTGCATGGTTTCTTGTAAGGCTCTGTTTTGAGTTTTACGTTTCCTGACGAATATCGGATTGCTTGCCGATTGAGATCAGGTCCGTTTAAGTGTGGGAGGGATATGGCGCGAGTGACAGATTCATTTTGCGACATTCGCGGTATTCTTGGTCGATGACCGAGATTCGCCACAGTGACAAAGATACTGCGGGAATAGTCGCCTGATCATTTAACACTTTGTAAACATGGGTGTCATCGAGGCTTCAATTCCAAGTGGTTGACTATTAAGGATTGATGCAGCGCAAGGTATTATCAGATTGTAACGTTTGCGTGGTTGAAACATTTTATTTACAAGTGCATCATGTGTCCGTCTCACCAATGATGACAATAACAAAGGTAAGAAAATGAACTTATTTCTGATTGATATTGATGGAGTTTTGGTTGAATCAGACGCTACAGCTCTTCATTGTTATAGCCAGGCTATTGAAGATGTCATCGGGATCCAGATCCACACGGACTGGCCTCAATATCAAAATGTGACGGATGCAGGGATCTTAGATGAAGTGATTCAGTTGCATCATGTGACAGCGAACCGCTCCTTGATTCATCGCCAGGTCGAAAGTCGCTACCTGGCACTGCTTCGCGAGCATGTGGCAGCCAATTCTTCTGCATTTACCCAGGCGCAGGGTGCTACGTCGTTTGTTGAGCAAATGCAGGCCAGAGCCGATACCCATGTCGCCATTGCGACCGGGAACTGGGCGACGGTTGCCGCGTTGAAATTACGGGCGGCAGGCGTGGCTTTAGACAGGATGAGCCTGACCACGGCGTCGGATGCGTCAAGCCGGACTGAAATTATGGCGCTGGCTGCATTTCGTGCCAAACAAGACTCTGGCGCAACGTTTGCCCGCCGGGTGTTCTTTGGTCATCACAGCTGGAACAAGCACGCTGCGCAGGAGCTGGGCTACGACTTTGTCGAGGTCGGACAAGCAAAACAACACCGCCACCATATCCCGAACATGGTGCACTTCAAAGCGGCTTTTTCTCAGCTGGCGTTGCAATAACCGGCTTTCCTGACCATGGGGTTCCGGTTATTTTTCTAATCTGTCGTCGCGGTTTCGCTGCAATTCGGTACTTTTTTGTCTAGTCTTCCATTAAGGAAGCGCAAGAAAATGTTGTTGGAGTGGTACCGCGCATGAAAAAGAGTAACGAATGGGTGATTCGCTGGTTTACGGATATCTGGCAGCGGGCTGACGGTCGGTTGCTGTCAGAATATGCCGCAGATCCGTTTAGCTTTCACTTGCCCGGCGGGCGGATCCAAACGGTGAGTCATGAAGCCTACCTGGGTTATCTGGAGATCTGGAGCCAGCGCTTTCGTGATGTGAACTTTACGGTGCGGGATATCGTCAATGAAGGGGAACGAACGGTCGCGATTTATCATTGCCGTGCACTCTACAACGGTGGTTGGGCAAAAATCCCGGCGCGCAAGCAGCAGGTTGAGATGACCGGCATGGTTTATTTTTTGCGTCAGGGCAACTTGATCACCGAGTGCCGTTTGGAAGACAGCAGTTTCGATCTCTACCAGCAACTCACCCGGTATATTGATTAGCCAGTAAAGCAAAGCGGCACGATGATCACCATGCCGCATTGAGTTGGGGTCTATGTCTTGAATGCGTTAAGCCGTCTGCGTCTGGAGCACCCGGGATTGCTTGAGCGCTTCAAAATACTGCCGGGTTTCACCGATAATGACCTGGCGCAGCAGGAGCAGGCCAATCAGGTTCGGAATGGCCATCAGGCCGTTGACGATATCGGCGATCAGCCAAATCATATCCAGCTTTAAGAAAGCGCCGCCGGCAATCAACACCAGAAAGAACAGCTTGTAAGGCAAGATGGCTTTGACCCCAAACAGGTAGGTCACACAGCGCTCGCCATAATAATTCCACCCTAGAATGGTGGTGAATGCAAAGAACATCAGCCCGACCGAGACCATCAGCGGTCCCCAGTAGGCAGAGTCCAGTCCGCTGGCAAAGGCGAAGGTTGTCATGGCGGCACCAGCGTAATCGCTCTGCCAGGCACCAGTCACCACCAGGGTGAGGCCGGTCATGGTACAGATGATAATGGTATCAAAGAAGGTCCCGGTCATGGAGATCAGACCTTGCTGCACGCAGGACTCGGTTTTGGCGGCGGCTGCGGCCATCGGTGCACTGCCGAGGCCGGACTCGTTTGAGAACACCCCGCGTGCAATCCCGGATTGAATGGCAAGCATGATCCCGGCCCCGACGAAGCCACCGGTGGCGGCATGGCCGGTAAAGGCAGACTGGATCACCAGCTCAATAGCGGCCGGCACGGCGTCAAATTGAGACGTCAGCACCGTGAGACAGGCGACAATGTAGAGCCCGGCCATCAGCGGTACCACTTTACTGGCAACCTTGGCAATCGATTGGATCCCGCCGAGGGTGACTGTGGCTACCAACAGGGTCAGCAGGACCGCGGCCAGTTCTCGTGGCACTTCAAATGATAAATAGGCGGCATCAAGAATGGCGTTGGTTTGCGGGAAGGTTCCGATCCCGAAACAGGCAACTCCGAGGGCGAAGATCGCGAATAGTTTCGCCAGCCATTTGCTGCCGACCCCTTTTTCCAGATAGTACATCGGGCCGCCGATCATCTGGCCGTTGGCGTCAACTTCGCGGTATTTAACAGCAAGCAGACACTCGGCATATTTGGTGGCCATACCGAATAGGGCTGCCAGCCACATCCAGAACAAGGCACCCGGCCCGCCGAGCTTGATCGCAGTGGCCACGCCCACGATATTGCCGGTCCCGATGGTTGCCGAAAGGGCGGTACATAAGGCGGCAAAGCTGGAAACGTCGCCTTGGCCGCGGCCTTTTGCATTGCCTGAGAACAGGTAGCGCAGTGCCAGTGGCAAGTGCCGTAGCTGAATAAAACCCAGGCGTAGCGTGAGGTATAAACCGGTGCCGACTAGCAGGATCAGGAGGGGCGGTCCCCAGACCAGGTTATCGACGGTTTCAAGAAAGTGATAGAATGGATTCATGATTCTCCCCTTAAACATCAAAGGAAGAGATGAAGAACAACAGAAAAAGGGTGTTACAGAAAATTGCGATGGTCATATTTCTGAGCTGTTGATCTTATCTCCTCTGTCCTTTTGCCTGAGAGTTTCACTTGTCTGCGGTTGAAACTGTCAACCAGCCGGCAAGTTTGCTCCTTCGGCGTCCGATCGAACGGATCTCTCCAGAGGCTCCTCCAACAACAGTCCATACCAGCATACCTATTCATGGAAATGCTGGTGCCTGAAAGATTTACACCTTATCAACCAGTTGACCTTTTTAGGTAAAATCAGGTGATAACGTACTTACTTCTTCGGCGGGCGTGTACTTCACCAGATGGGTCAGTATCGTGCCACTCTCCTGCTGTCTTCATCGGAACTCATTTTGCGCTGGTTATACTAATGTATAAAAATGTGATTGTCTGCATAAAAGTGGCAGGGCGGTATAAAATTTGGCTCTATGGGGCTTGATATCGAGCAAAATATGTTCAATGGCTGGTGGGTTGCGTATTGGGCAGGCTGAGTGGGTAGCAGAGTTGGCATGGCCAGCAGGGGCGGATAATTGACATGGATGAAGTAATTTATAGTAAATCGCACTGTTCTGTTAATTTTTTATGGCGTTCTATACTATTTTCTAGGCAGCAGTAGACAGTGAATCTATAGATTAAATAGGAATTAAAACGAGCTTATCAATCCGCATTGGGCATATAAAGCCAATCTAAAAGCGTTCGGGTTTTGTATAAGCGTTTGAAGTTTCTGGGGTAGCAGAAAACAGCAGAGTTAATGCTTAAATTTGAAACAGGATCGCCCGGCTGGATTTATTTAGGTTTCTGAACGTTAATTATTCACAAGTGGTCAATTTTTTGACGACCAAAACAACAATTCCTATAAATGCTTACTTACTTCATCAACAAGGAGTGTTTCACCACAGCTTAGCCACAAGCTGTATGTACTAATCATACTGGTAGTAAGGTGAATTTGTGATTTGGGTCAGTTGTAGTCATCATGATAAGACGGCAGAAGCCAGAGAAAATCTAAAGCAATCACACAATGTTGTTGATGTATCGCCTTTTGAATTGCTGTCGACCATGACAGGCCAGGAATTGATTTTTTTGGAAGTCGTTGATTCCAGCTCAGAAGGCTTTGAATTACTGCGATCGATTAAAAGCCGTTTTCCACAGGCAAAGGTGGTGGTTGTTTACCATAGCCTGGATGCCAGCCTGGCACTGAATGTGTTACGGGCCGGGGGAGAAGATGTTTTGCCGGCCAATGCCACGCGTCAGGAACTGGATGAATGCTTTAGCCGGTTGCATACACATCAGGTTGAAACTGAAGCGGATACGGGCTTTGAGCACCGCGAGTTGTCAATCCGACCGGCATTGAAGATCATCGATGAGAATATCAGTGCGCCGTTGCGTGAGGAGGATCTGGCGAACGCCTGCCATTATTCACCGACATATTTTTCTCGTCTGTTTCATAGCATTATGGGCGTGACACTCAAGCAGTACATTATCAAGAAGCGTTTGGATTTGGCGTGTGGCCTGCTGAGCTCCGATCGGGAGAAAATCTCCCAAATTGCGAACTCTGCCGGTTTTAAGGATGTGTCGTATTTCTCGCGGGTGTTTAAAAAACACATGGGATGCTCGCCAGGCGAGTTCAGGATGCGTAAACATAATCTCAACACCTAATGCTAATCTGAATAACGGGGCATTCTTCATAGCAAAAATTCTCAACAACGATGTTGGGAATTTTGCCATGAGAGCCACACGTGACGGCAATTCCGCCGAGTACTTGCTCACTCTTCCTCTTCTGTCTGTGATGCCATCTTACTCATCTCATTCCATCAAAGTAGAAATGAAGCGATTGTTTAAAAAAATGATCGTATCTGCCGATAACCCGGGTAGGATGTGTCGCCGGTGCGACAATTGCCAGTAACCCGGTTGATTCATGATATACACTGAAAGGCATAGGGTAAAAAAATGCCTGAGATTCAGTTGCATGGAAGGCCATGAGTCGCCGTAATCTGGCACAGACAAAGTTAACGGTATCAAAGAAGAAGATGACAACCTTTCACGATATTTTAGGGACAGATAAACAGACGTCGGCTGCTGAGCTCAAGCGGCGCTATAAGCTACTTTCCAGTCGTCTGCATCCGGATAAAGGTGGCTCGAAGGCCATGATGCAGTTGCTGGTTCAGGCTTATGAGAAAGTCGGTCAGGGGAAAGGGTATGAGGAGGCTGTCCGCACGGTCACGCTCAAGGGGAATACGGATGATCGGTATAAAGACCGATGTCATCAGCTTGAGCGGGAGGTTGAAGCGCTGCAGCGGCTCAATGACGATCTGACCCAACAGCTCCAGCGGGAGAAGCAGCAACAGAAATCGACGGAAGAGTTAGAGCGTTATGTTGCCGCCAGTGAAGAGGATCTGAAATGGCTGCGGCGGGAAAACAACCGCCTGAGCAAACAGCTGGACGAAGCGCGTAGAAAGCTCAGTGACACGACGCGTACGGTGACTCGGTTTGATACCGGGCGGAAGAAAGATACGGACACGGACGCGTTGTCTTCGCAACGGCAGATCGCACCGGCTGTTCTGAATCAAATCAAGTCGCTTGGGCGGATGAACCTGCGCCGGACCGCTCTGATGGCGATACCCCTGATTTTGGTCGCGGGACTGGCGAGCGCAGGGAAAGCGCCTTGGCTCGCATTGATGGCAATGTTTGAGGAGCCGCTGCCACCGCCAGAAGTGAAAATGACGATTTTGAGCCATAACCCGGCTGATATCATCGCAGCAAACCCCGTACAGACGACTCAGCGTGTGGCTGATGAACCTGTGGTCCGGCCGCCGTCTCCCCGGATTCAGCTCGTCAGCCAGGTCGGCCGCTGGGAAGTTCAGTATTATGAGAATATCCAGCAGCCCTATATCCGGGTTCGTAGCGACAGGGGGTCCTATATCGTCAAAAGCTGTGATGGTCATTTTCAGTATTACCGGAATGCTAATTTGCGCTCCGGGCGCCTGGCGGCAAATCTGATCTTTGACCGGCTCGATCGACATTTTCAAATTTATAATATTCCCTACGGCAACGGCTCTTTTGCTGCCAATTGGGCAGAGAGCCAGAGCTTGCTGATTAATCATGAATACTTCCCGAATCAGGGCTTTGCTGCGGCCCACCAGCAACTTCAGCAGCTGTGTCGTTAACCATGCGGGGGCGTGTTGGCTGATCGTGCCGGGATTGGGTGTGATGCTATGAATTCATGTCCGGCGATGGGAAGAGCCCCTGAATTGAAAGTGATTTATTTGAGACGTTGGGCGTCAAAATACTGCTATCTTTAAACGTATGCGCTTGTGTTTTCAGGTTCTTTGCGGAGAGGTCCATATGAGAGCGTTGTACGCCCCGAATCCTGTTTTCCTGGCCGGTTTACTCTTTTTGCTTGTGTTTTCCCAGTCATCCATTGCAGCGGCCAGCCGACTGCAACAGATTATTGATCGCGGTGTGTTACGGGTTGGAACGACTGGAGACTGGACGCCAATGACGATCCGCGATCCGTCGACCAACTTTTATAAGGGATTTGATATTGATATCACCACTGAGCTGGCAAAAGACCTGGGTGTGACTGTCGAGTATGTGGCCACGGACTGGAAAGCGCTGGTCAGTGGGGTGGTCACTAATAAATATGATATGACCGGCAGTGCAACGCTGAATATGAAGCGGGCCAGGGTTGCCGGCTACAGCCAGCCATATTTTTACCTGGCGTATGTACCGGTGATTCAAAAGAAACATTTTCGCCGTTTTCAAAGTTGGCGCGATTTTAACAGTCATCTGATCACCATCAGCTCCCGGGAGGGAACGACTCAGGAAAGCCTGGTCAAAGAGTTGTTTCCGGAAGCCCGGCACGACGTAATTCAACCTCCCTTGCGTGATTATCAGCAATTGCTGGCGGATAAAGCCACTGCCATCGTGATCTCCAATATTGAAGCGGCCACGCTGACCAATCGATTTCCGCAGCTGACGGTTGCCAAGGTGAAAGGCATGCGCCGGCCCACCCCGGTTGCGATGTTAATGCCCAAAGAGGATCAAGTCTGGATCAATTATGTAAATCACTGGATAGAGCTCAAAAAAACACAAGGCTTTTTTGATCGGGTTGCCCGCAAGTGGGGGCTGGTGAGCCTGGATATTCCTTAGCAAAGAGCTTCAGTGAGCAGGTGGCAAATCAGATGTTGATGAAAATTCAGACAGCTCTGGCGTTGAACTGAGACCATAAAAATGACATGGTGGATTGATAAGTTGGTTGGGCGAGATGGTACGCCACCTTATCCGTTGTTACGCGACAGAAAGGAGTCATATGGATTTTTCAGCCTATAAAGGATTGATTTTTGATATGGACGGTACGTTGATTGACTCGATGCCGGCTCATGTCTATGCCTGGAAGCAGACCTGCGAATTATTTGAAATCCCGTTTGATGAAGCCTGGTTCCACAGTCTCGGTGGATTGCCGACGCTGAAAACAGCGCAGGCGATTAATCGTCGTTATGCGCAGAATTTTGATATTCACCGCCTGGCCAATACCAAAGGTGACTTTTTTGCGGCCCTGCCTAACCGGGGGGAAGTGATTGCTGTGACTTACCAGTTGCTAAAGCGCTTAAAAGCGGACAAAAAAATAGCCGTGGGGACCGGCAGCCGGCATAAACACGCCGCACCGCTGCTTGAGGAGACGGCGATTTTACCCCTGCTGGACGCGCTGGTCACAGCGGATGATGTAGAAAACCATAAACCTCACCCGGATACCTTCCTTCAAGCCGCTGAACGCATTGGGCTTGCGCCCCATGAATGCGTGGTCTTTGAAGATACCGAACTGGGTAAAAACGCGGCAATGGCGGCTGGTATGGATTGCGTCATGATCGTTGCAGGCGAGTTGGGGGAGTTGATCCTGGCCCGCGATCATCATCAACGCGCCACAAGGTTCTCACCAGAATTGCTGGGCTGAACGAGGTATGGTTTGCGGGGAGGTGATGAGAATCCCCGCAAATACTTGTTTTTACACCTTCCACCAGTTGCAGCGGTTGCCCAAACTCATCATAATGCCCAGAGAGATTGAGAATAAATACGATTTATCGGGAGATCATCTGTGAAAGCTATCCTACCTATCTTGTTGCCGATCTTCCTGGCCGGTTGTGCGAAAACCGTTGATGAGCGTGCGGATGAGTATGTTGATTTAAGTTTTGCCTTATGTGGTGCCAAGGTGAAATCTTATTCCCAGGGTGAAGATGGAAAAATTCGCGTCGTGTGTGAGAATGAGAGTTACTTCCTGGTGAAAGATCAACAAACCCTGGCCTACATGAACGAGCTGAATGGCGCTTACTGCTACGGCAAAGGTTTTGCCGTATTCAATGAACGGAGTAATTATTACACTTTCACTTGTGCGGATGACAAGAGCTTTAACATTCCAAAATAGCACCGCCGTCAGTTAGCGATTTGAAGCCGTATCGCAGCGCTGCTTCGTGCTAGTAACGCTGCGAATTTTTTGCTAGTCCGTGTAAGTTGTACTCTCAGTGACATTTTCCGTTGAACAGTTATCGATGGCACATCAGTTGCTCTTGCAACAAATGGTCTATATCGATGAGCATTTACGTCAGGGCGCTTTGGTTTATATCGAAAGTCTCCTGGTTGAACATCATATCCCGCGTTCGCATTATTTAACCCTGGACGATCTCGGAGGTGCTTATCCCTTCCTCCGGCTGACCTCAAGGGTGCCGATTGATTTCTTCACCCCGGTGCTCCCGTCTGAGTGTGATGATGAAAACTTCCAACCCATTGAACTCAATCTTTGTACCGTCACGCAACGTCCAGGTTTAAAACCTGTTCATCACTGGCAGAGGGTGAATTCATTCCGCTGCATTTATGTTTTAGAAGCTTTGCATTGTCTGCTTGAGACACTCAGTAACCCGGCTTACTTCCAACGCTGCCGGATTTGTCAGCGGGTATTTGCTGCCGGCCACCTCGATGCCGGGCAGATATGCGGTCACTGTATGGTTGCAAAGTCCGTCTGAATCGGTGTTACGCGCTATCACCCTAGATAGTTGTTCATGGCTAAGATACGCTGCAATGGACGCAAATCCCTGACAACTGGATTGAATAGCCCTGTCTATACTCTGAATGGTCAAAAGAAGAAATCGAATTCGGAGTGGGTATGGAATTTTTAAAGAGCTTTTTTGGGATCATTGGTGATCTCACCTGGGGATGGTCCCTTGTTCCTTTCCTCGTTATCCTGGGCCTTTTCTTTACCATCGTCACTGGATTTGTCCAGTTCCGGTTCTTCGGACGTATGTTCCGGGTGTTGCTCAATAAAAACCAGACCGCGGACAAGAGCGCAATTTCCGGCCGGGAAGCATTGCTGCTTTCCGTGGGGGGGCGCGTGGGGGGCGGGAATATTGCTGGGGTAGCCGTGGCAATTACCCTGGGGGGCCCGGGAGCCGTGTTCTGGATGTGGGCGATTGCCCTGGTCGGGATGGCAACCAGCCTGGTTGAGTGTTCCCTGGCTCAGTTGTATAAGCGCAAGGAAGGTGAAACATATCGGGGCGGCCCGGCACGGACCATTATTCATGGCTTGGGAGAGGATTATCGCTGGCTTGCTTCCTTGTATGCGGTGTGCCTGATTGCTTCTTTTGCATTGGGGTTTAACGCCTTTCAGGGGAATACGGTTGCGGGTGCCGCGCAGGATAGCTTGGGGGTTGATCGCATCTGGACCGGTGCGTTGCTGGCGATCGGGACTGGCTTTATCGTGTTTGGCGGGATCCGGCGGATTGCCAAAGCGGCAGATGTGATTGTACCTATCATGGCCGTCGGGTATTTGGCGATGGCGTTGTTGGTGATCCTGATGAACATCACACATATTCCGGCCGTGATCATGACCATTGTTGCCAATGCTTTCGGGCTGGAAGAGGCGGTCGGTGGTGGGATGGGGGCCGCATTGGCGCAAGGGCTGCGCCGTGGGCTGTTTTCAAATGAAGCCGGATTGGGCTCGGCACCGAATGTTGCCGCAACTGCCAAAGTGTCACACCCGATAAGCCAGGGGATCACTCAATCTCTGTCCGTGTTTATTGATACCATTGTAATTTGTAGCTGTACCGCGTTTGTGATTTTGCTGGGGGATGTCTACGTACCCGGCGCGGCAGAAATAGATGGCGTTGTGCTTACCCAGCAATCCCTGGTGTCCCATCTCGGTGAATGGTCGCAGTATTTCCTGACGATTGCGATTTTGTTGTTTGCCGTCAGTTCAATTATCTACAACTATTATTTGGGAGAAAATGCCCTGACATTTATGTCTGGCAGTAAAGTTGCGGTGTTTGTGTTGCGGGTGGTGGTCATTGGCATTGTATTCATCGGTGCGGTTGCCCCTGGCGCCACCTCGGTATTCTTCTTCTCCGATCCCCTGATGGGAGTTCTGGCGGTGGTGAATCTGCTGGCTTTGCTGATGCTGTTTCCAACCCTGATCCGGATTTTGAAGGACTATCAACAGCAGCTCAAAGCAGGCGCTGAACATCCGGTCTTTGATCCGAAGAAATTCTCGGATCTCGATATTGACTTGAAAGCCTGGAAACCGAAGCAATAAAGGTAACACGGTTTTGTCGCAATAACTCCAGTTTGGTGGAGGAAAACGCACAGGCTGCTCGGCCTGTGCGTTTTGGGTCAGGCTGCCGGTTTGAGTAACTGGCCGAGATAGCGCACCACATGCGCTGCATCTTGCGCGGTGCGGGTGACTTTGGCAATCAGCAGTGCCGCCCGGGCGTCATCTTCCTGAAGGGTCGCTTTGATCTTCTCATTCATCGACTCTGCCATTTCCAGCTTGGTTTGACAGTCTTGAAACAATGCTGACAGGAACGTCAGTTCCACATCGCCACCTTTTGAGAACACATCTGCCGCGATTTTATAGACCGTATGGAACTTGTTGGCCATATCTTTTTGGTTCGCCTGGCTTTCTTTTGCCCAATCTTCAGCCCAACCCTGAAAAATACCGGCAATTTGTGGATTGGGAGCAATGTTTACTTGTTGCATGGCGTGTCGTCCTCAGATGATTTGCACAGGCATAGTAAAGGAGCGCTGAATGAGTTTAAAGCGATCAGGCGGATTTGCGGGATCTATCGGATAAAAAACAGCCACCTAATGGGTGCAGCAACGCATGAGTTTAATCGATGAACAGCCCTGCATTCTGTGACCCTTGTAACCTTCCACGTGCACATTTAGTGATAGGGGTAAAATAACTAAATTATTGATAATAAATACTTTTAAGCCTTGGTTGGGCATCGTATATTGCGTCGGCACAGGGGGAGCCACCCATTCATGTCGGTGTTGGGCTGGGGGTGTCTGTGAAGCTTCTGCCCTGGATGAGAAAAGGAACCACGATGACCCGAAACAAACGATTACGACCATGGCTACTGGGACTGGCGGTGCCCGGTTTACTGGCAATGAGTAGTTCTGTGTTAGCAGAAAGTACCTACTTTCGCTATCAGAACCAGGAAAGTTACCGGTTAGATGCGGCGCAAGTCTTTCGGATGCGCAAAGCCATTCCGGACGTGAATTTGCGTAAAGCGCTGAAACCATTGATAGGTAAAACGTATTACAGTGAGCCGGTGTTCGTCCAGGCGCTGACTAAGCAACTTGGAGAGGCTATCGTTGAAAGGCATCAGGCCCGGTTGCTGGAGAAGGCGCGTCAGCCTGTTAAGAGCCTGTCGATCGATGTGCTCAATGATGATGTGCTGCATATCGCGTTCTCATCGTACCCGGATAACCAGGCATTGCCCACCACGGAATTGATTGATATCACATCGCTGGCCGGTGATGCTTCGGTGGTGAAAACCAAACAAGGGTTTGCGACAGCGACTTTGGATGTTGAGGTGGCACCTCAGAGCCTGTGCCTGACGGTAACCTCAAAACAGCGCGGGCAACTGAGTGAAATTTGCCCGGGCAAAGGTCGCAGCTTTAGCCTTGCCTCACAAGGTGACTATCAGCTCAATGGGCTGGGGCAGGAGTTTCATGATCCCGGGGTTTTGAATGCGAACTGGCTGGGGCATAAACGTCACGGTGGTAACAAAATGGAAGGGTTCCAGGGCGGCGGAACCGGGAATACCCAATTCCCGGTGTTGTATGCGCTCAATCCGCAGCAGAAAAACTATGCGGTCTACCTGGATACTGTCTATTCCGCGGAGTGGGATTTTACCCGTTCACCCTGGCAGATATCCCAGTTAGAAAGCGAGCCGAGATTGTTGTTTATTGCCGGTGACGACTTGCCGGATCTGCGCCAACAGTATATGGCGCTGGTTGGCAACCCGCTGGTACCGCCGCGGAAGCTGTTTGGCATGTGGCTGTCGGAGTATGGTTTTGATGGCTGGCAAGAGCTGGATGATAAGCTGGTAACGTTGGCCGAGCATCATTTCCCGCTGGATGGCGTGGTGATGGATTTGCAGTGGTTCGGTAATGTTGATGCCTTCAGCGCAACCAGTGCGATGGGCACACTAACCTGGGATGAGACACACTTCCCGGAGCCGGAGAAGAAAATTCAGCAGCTCAAAGCACAGGGCATCGGAATGATGCTGATCGAAGAGTCTTATGTCAGCGACGGGTTGCAAGAGCATGCCAAACTGGCCGAGGAAGGCTTTTTGGTTCAGGAGCGTCTGACGGGCCAGCCGATAGATTCTGACCCGAATGGTTACGGTTACTGGTGGGGCAAGGGCGGGATGATCGACTGGACGAATCCGGCGGCCGGCAGCAGCTGGCATGACTGGAAGCGACAGCCCTTGATTGAGATGGGGATCCTCGGACATTGGACCGATCTGGGTGAGCCGGAGATGTACAACCCGCAGGGAGTCTATGCTGGTGGGAAGTCGCAAAATGACGTCCACAACATTTTTAACTACAAATGGCTGGAAAGTATTTACGACGGTTATCAGCGAAATGCCGTTGAGTCGCGGCCCTTCATGATGTCTCGCTCCGGCGCGCCGGGGATCCAGCGCTTCGGTGCAACCATGTGGTCGGCAGATATCGGCACCAATGTTGAAAGCCTGGCAACCCAGTTTAGTATGCAGCCGAATATGATGCTGTCGGGAATGGACTATTACAGTTCGGATATCGGTGGTTTCCACCGCAGCGCTTTGAGTGTGGTGCCGGAGCAACGGAAGCAGGTGCTGAATGAAACCTATACCCAGTGGTTTGCTTACAGCAGCTTGTTTGAGGTACCGGTTCGGCCGCACACTGAAAATCTGTGTAATTGTAAAGAGACAGCGCCGGATCGTGTGGGTGATCAGGCAAGTAACTTGGCCAGTATCAAACTGCGATATCAGCTGATCCCTTACTTGTACGCGCTGGCACATCGGGCGCATCTGGCCGCAGAGCCGGTCTACCCGTCGATGGAGTACTATTTTGGCGAGGATCTTCAGGCACATAATTTGCCAGCGCAGAAAATGATGGGCCAGGATTTGCTGGGCGTGGCTGTTGCTCAGCTGGGGCAGACCGCGGTGGATATCTATTTACCGCGTGGAACCTGGTATGACTACCGCACCGGCAAAGCCATCACTAGCAAGGGGGAGTGGTTGAGCCAGGTGCCGCTCTACCAGAATCAAATCTTGACGCTGCCGCTCTATGCCCGGGAAGGCGCTATCATTCCGGTGAACCCGCAGCAGTCGATGCCGATGAGTAGTGCAGTGCCGCTCACGCTGGCTGCCCGTATTTATGGTAAAGGCGGGGAGTTTACGCTGTATGAAGATGATGGCGCGACCAATGCCTATCTTCAGGGAAAGGTGCGTAAAACAACTCTGAGCTCCCGTGAAACGCCTGCGGGTGTTGCGTTGCGCGTGACGACGTCGGGTAGTTATCCGGACGCGCCACAACGTCGGCCGTTCCATTTTGCTTGGTTCGGGTTGGGTGAGAAAGTGGTTTCGGTGACTCTCAACGGCCAGCCGGTCAGTGAATGGCGTCAGCAGGGGGGACAACTCAGTATTCGCCACGAAGCGCTTGATGTAAGCGATGCGCTGAATCTTGAAGTTGAGTTTGAGTAAGTGTTACTAAGAAAAAAAACAGCCAGCAAATTGCTGGCTGTTTTTTTTAGGGTTGCGTCAAACGCAGACTTATTTATTCACTGTCGCAGGCTGCTCTGGGTGCCATGCACCATCCAGGTCTTCCAGCTCAGGGAATTGGGAGCGATCAAACGCCGGCGTTTTGCCAGCTTTTAGCTGCGTCTCATAATCTTTAATGACTTTGATCGCCAGCTTCGACAGCAGTACAAGGGCAATGATATTGATGAGCGCCATCATACCCATTGAGGCATCGGCCAGGTTCCAGACGACCGGCAGCGAAGCCACAGAGCCGAACATGACCATCGCCAGTACAAACAGACGGAAAGTGAACAGGCCTTTCTTGCTGTTGCCGTTCAGGAACATGATGTTTGTTTCGGCATAGGTGTAGTTGGCAATGATTGAAGAGAAGCAGAACAACAGGATGGCAGCAGCCATAAAGTAGGTTGTCCAGCCGCCCAGCTCACTGCTTAGCGCCTGCTGCAGCAGGCCGATCCCGGTCGCTGCATTCGGCTGATCCATCACGCCAGACAGCATGATCATGGCAGCAGAAGCCGTACAGATCACGATGGTGTCCGCAAATACCCCCAGCATTTGAACAAAGCCCTGAGACGCAGGGTGGTTCGGGTTTGGTGTCGCACTGGCGGCAACGTTGGCAGCAGATCCCATCCCGGCTTCATTTGAGAACAGGCCGCGGGCGATACCGCTCTGCATTGCTTGCGAAATGGTGTACGCCACACCACCCACTGCTGCTTCTTCCCAGCCAAAGGCACTCTTGACAATCAGTGCTAGCGCAGCAGGCAGCTCAGAGATGTTCATCACCACTATCACCATTGCAATCGCCAGGTAACCAACGGCCATCACCGGAACGATGCGAGAAGATGCTTCTGCGACCTTGCGCAGCCCGCCCATAATGAAGAAGGCAGAGGCAATAACGATGATGATACCCATGATGGTTTTATCAAAACCAAAAGAGTGGTTTAGTGCATCAGTGATGGTGTTGGCTTGCACAGCGTTGAAAACCAGACCAAAGGCGATGATCAGGCAGACGGAGAACAGTGAGCCCATCCAACGCATCCCCAGGCCTTTTTCCATATAGTAGGCCGGGCCGCCGCGGTATTGTCCGTCAACGTCTTTCGTTTTGAAAACCTGGGCCAATGTTGATTCGATAAACGCTGTCGACATCCCGAACATGGCGATTAGCCACATCCAGAAGATGGCACCCGGGCCACCGACAGTCAGTGCAACGGCGACCCCCGCCATGTTCCCGGTGCCGACCCGGGCAGCCATTGAGGTACAAAAGACCTGATATGAGCTAATGCCATTATCAACATCTTTCCCGCTCTTGAGGACTTCGACAGCGTGTTTAAATTGACGAATCTGGATGAAACCGAGGCGAATAGTAAAATAGATACCGACTGCAACGAGCAGGTAGATAAGTAGGTAGCCCCAAAGTACACCATTAACTTCGCCAATGATTGCCAGCAGGCTGTCATTGAGCGATGTTAACCAAGTTTCGTGTGTAACACTCATATTATTTTCCTGTTTATCAGGCTCAGCAAGTCAGGGACTTACTGAGCGAACCGGAACGTCCATTTAAGTGACAGTTCATATTGGCCGATTTCAGATGTGTTCTCATTTGGTTGTTCACAACAGTTGCTGCATGGGTAACCAGTTGCATTTACAATTGTGAAACATGAAATCGGATGCTTCGACTTATGAAGGTGCTGAAAGTTAGCACGAAATTCTGAATCATACTTGCGATCTAAATCACATATTTTGAATGGCAGATGTGCAAACGAGAATTGATTTGCAAGTGTTTTAAAAAATAATTATTAAAAATCAATAGATTAAAATTTTATCCTTCCCAATTGATACGGTTTCAATCGAACGGTGGACAATTAATCAAAAGAATTATTTTAACCTGAATTTAACGTAAAAGTTGGGAAATTTAACTTTTACAAGCTTGGTATTTATCTCGAAAATTTAACAAGCGATTGATTTTTAGGCGATGGAGTGGCGGGGATTGTGCACTTTTGTGGGGCGGGCCGTGTATTTCAGCTTTCAGCGAGCGACGGATGCCCCCGTCAGGGAGCAGGCGATTGAAATATTTGGGATCATTCGCCTTACAAATGACCCTGGGGTTTTAATGGGTATATTGTGGCTTCACGAGGTGATAATAGTGAGGTGTTGCCGGTTGAAGCACGTCGTCTTCGTGTATTTTAATAATATCCGTGCACTTGTGCCCGCAAATACAGATATAGACATCATCCTCTGACACAAAAAACTCATCAGACTGCCCACATTGATTACAAATCGGATTGAGCTTCATTATTGACTTCCCTCCCTGTCATACTCAGAAATCATACTGTGAGTTACAGGGGTTTCATATATTGCCCGGTAGAAAGTTGGATTCATCGCAAGTTTTTATTTCAACGCAGCCGCCCAAGGAGGGGCAAGGTAGTCATGGTGCTATATCAAGCCCGTCAATTGTGGACACAAAAAATGGCCTTTTGGTCGGACATACTGGATTCGAACCAGCGACCCCTACTCCCCCAGAGTAGTGCGCTACCAGACTGCGCTAATGTCCGCCAAAAGGCCATTATTATTCATGGTCTTATCGACGGGTTTAACTTAGCAACAAGGGGCCTGGAAAGCAAAGGGTAAATTGTGATCAAGCTACCAAAATAGTGATGGCCCTGCGTTGATTGCTCGAAGTATCAGCAATACTGACTGGCTGTGACGGCGACATGGGCGAGTTGGGGCAGAAAGACTCACGTGAGGGCAATTATCGCTAACATATTGTTTTATTGATGTGGTGGGGCGCTGAAAGGCAGGACTGTCGGAAGAAGAAATGAAAGCTGGGACTTTATTTGAGAAATCACTAAAATTTAAGTTCACAATAAACGAAACAGGGAGTATTATTTGCACGTAAGTGCCTATCTTCGCTGCACGGCGACAAAATTCAATTATAATTAGAGTGTGTATCGTTCCACGGTTCTAATGGTTGTGTTTGGCAGGCAGTTACCAACCGATACAATCCCTTATTCTCTGCCTATTAATTTAGTTGTTAATTGGCGGTTTCGTCCTGAGGCTAATGCCGGACAATATATTATTCGTTCAGACACCCATATCATGGCCTGAATGATAGCAAGCTGGTTTGTGATTTAAGAGGTATATTTCATGGATAGTTTTACAGCTGCTGAAAAAGCACTGTCCGCAATGTTAAAAAACGTTGATTCTAACGGTACAACAAAAGAAGAACGCGTAGATTACCGTCAAATGCTCATTGATTTTGCAGATGAAGTACCAGGGCGTCAGAAGGCAGTGATCAAGCGAATTCCGCTGCATAAGATTAATGACTTGATTGCTGTGCTACACGAATTTAAAGATGAAGCACGGCAGGTGCGAATGAATGAGATCTTGGCGCAAATGGAAAAAGACGGCGTTCATCCTGAAGAGTTGGTTTCAAAACAGCAAGACTAAAGCGTCCGAACACATTGTTATCTATTCAGATGATCAAGTCAGCAAGTTGATCGTTAGCGGTTCTTATTGCTATCAATAATGGAATTAGAACCACCTTGCTTACATGAAATGAGAAACTGACAGAACCTTTACATTCTGATGACTCAGGGAAGTTGAATGTAGAGGATAAGGCGGATTAATTCATGTTCTGCCATTGAGGCAAATTTGTCAGCATATTATTTATTTTCGGTAAAGCTCGTCGCTCTGCCCGGGAATTGATGGACGTACGGGGTAAAGGAGGGATATAGCCTGATTCATTCATGATGACTTCAAGCGCACATTGAACACCTCAGTAGTGTTTAGGAATTTTTCGATAGCCCTTTGCCGCAAATTTGTTATACAGCTGATCAAGAAAGTGCGATCAAAATTATCGTGCTCAAACATTCTCTATCGTTATCGATGGCAAAAAACAAAAACGGAGAGCCAGGCTCTCCGTTTTTGTCTGTAGTATCCCCATCAGGATTCGACAACCTGGGTCAGGTATTCAACTTCATCGCGGTACTTTCGCACATTGCGTGACAAAGTCCCTTTCGGGACATCAAAACGCTTTTCGGCCTCATAGCTGGACAGGCCATCAAAGACGACTGCCTCTACAGCAATCCGTTGATTTTCAGATTTGAAAATCCGCTGTGCAATGATCTGATACTGATTCCGGGTCATGGTTATACTCACTCATGCTTGCGTCGTCCCGCTTCAAGTGTCGGGATCCAATAACGAACAATGCATCGATTGTAACAGCCAAACCCTAACCGTAGCTTAATCAAGTAATCTTAATCCGGTCGGCAGGGCATCTCCGAACACCCGCTTGGTTTCATCTTCGGTCAGTACTTTGACCTCCGAGACCATCTGGATCCAGCTTTCAGGCGCCTTGCTCGCTTTCAGTTTCTCAATCACGGCTCTGCGATGCTTCTCATCAATATCCAGCGCGCGATCCCCGGTCATCCGCGACATCATGACCGCGGCAAATGCGATATCAGGCTCCTTGCGCCAGTCCCAGTCCATCAGCTCTGGCAGACAATAGGCGACATGCTGGGGCGTCAGCAGGTTGTGGGCACTGCCGTAGAACGGACTCCGGCTGGCAATGCGCCCAATTGCCCACCAGTGTGCCTGGGCATGCTGTGGCTTCTGCAGCCGGCCAAACAGCCACTCTATCAGCTGCAGTTTCTTGTCAAACGGCAAGTGCTCCAGCGAAGCGGCCAGGCGAACCATATCGCCGTAACTGCGCTCCTGCATTTCTGCTTTCAGCTTACTGTTGCGCGTTGCACTTGGATTGATGTACTTAGCGATATCTTTAAAGATCACCAGTTGTTGCTCCTGGCTGAGCCCCCCGGCGACCCGGCGCCAGAATACCCACCAGTCACTCCAGGTCTGGGTATTGGTGTTGAACTGGATCCCTTGCTGATACAAGTGCCAGATCTGCTCCATACGCCAGTCATCAGAGGGGTAGCCAAAACCCGGGCGCATCGCAAATCCCGTCAGCTTGAGCCAGTTGCGCTCATGTAAATCGGAGCGGCGGCGACGTTTTTTACTCTCGAGCAGGGAACCGGCCAGCTCGCGCAGACAAGGGGTGTCCCAGCTGTCGCGCTTGCCCAGTATTTTTTCCAGCCGGCTGCGCAGGGTTTTTACCGCTTTGTTATCGGCAGTTTTAGTACTGCCGCCGTAGACCTGTTTGATGGCTTCAACGGCTTCATCAATGCGAGCCGGCAGCGCGGATTCGGCCAGCGTGCTGTCGTCACCCCGGTTGAGTCGGGCAATGTCTTTACGGATGGCAAATTCAACTTTCCAGCGCTTGCTGTCATCACCGAGGCTGACGCACTCCATTTGCAAGGTGCCAACTTCCGTCAGCTGGCAAGCCAGGGTGACTTCTTCCCGATCTTTCTGGTTGGCCGACAGCTCAGCCCGATCCCGCTCGCTGTCTAGGGTGGCAATGAACGGCGGCAAGGTGACAAATCCGTCGTGATCAATCTCGAACAATTCGCCCGCCTGGGTATGGCTGTCATCGGTTGAGGAAACCAAGTTAAAACGCACCGGCTCGCCCAGGGTAAGGGCAAACTTGCGGTTGGCCAGGCGGACTTCGGTGCCTTCTTCAATGCCTTTCGGGAGCAGGCAGATTCCCTGTTTGCCTTTTTTCTTGTCATCCAGCGCTAGGAAGAAGGAGCGGGCGGAGCCACCACCGATCTTCAATTCGGCACCGTGGCGGGCCTTGGCGTAGGCTACCGCACCGTAAGCGACTGCCAGGTCCGGATGCGGGTTGTGCAGCTCAGTGACGCTGTCACCTCGCCAGTGTGAGAAGTTGCCAAGGATACGCTCGGTCAGCAGTGGGCTGTTGAACACCCCGCCGTTGAGCAGGACGGCAGCCGGAATGGCTGGCAGATCCGCGTCAACCTCAAGCCCATGACTCTGGAGAGCCTCGCGGCAAACAGTATCGTGCAGACTGATAAATTGGGCCAGATGTTTACTGATGGCCGGATCTGCCGCATAGGGCAGACCAAACTCGACCACCGCGGCCTGGCGCTGGCTCGGCTGATCCTGAAATTCGGTTCGCGGGAAGAAACCATCCAGGGCAATTTCGTGGACTTCCTCCCGGCTCAGTTCGACACTTTTGGCACCGCCGATGAGGCGTGAACCACTGCCGAGCAGAGTGATTTTGGCGGTATCCGGCGCATTGCCTGACAACAGCCGTTCTTTGACTTTGCGGGTCTGCTGGATCAGTTTTGACAACCCGGCGGCGCTGAGTTTTTTCTGACTGCCGTGCAAGCGCTGCTCGGCGCGATGGGCCAGGGCCAGATCCAAGTTATCGCCGCCCAGCATCAGGTGATCGCCAACCCCGATGCGATCCAGGCTCAGTTGATCGTTCTGAGTGCTGACTTTGATCAGGCTGAGATCCGTGGTGCCGCCGCCGATATCGCATACCATCAGCAACGGGATATTTTCCAGCAGTTGCGGTGCATCGGCTTTGTTCTTAGCGTACCAGTCATA
Organism: Photobacterium atrarenae; assembly: GCF_024380015.1. NCBI lineage: Bacteria > Pseudomonadati > Pseudomonadota > Gammaproteobacteria > Vibrionales > Vibrionaceae > Photobacterium > Photobacterium atrarenae. Next base: position 1,912,178 of record NZ_CP101508.1, on the reverse strand, counting down.
GCAAACAGCCTGCGGCTCTTCCAGTAGCAGGATCTTGGGCAGACCGGCGAGGGTCGCAGCTTCCAGGGTCAGTGCGCGGGCGGCTTCATCAAAGGAAGCCGGGACGGTAATGACCACTTCCTGATTGGCCAGTTTGGCATCGGGGTGATGATAGTCCCAGGCCTGGCGGACATGGTTGAGGTAGCTGGCGCTGGCGATAACCGGTGAGACTTTATCGACGTCGCTGGCGGAAGACCACGGCAGGATCGCTTCATTGCGATCAACGCCGGTGTGCGAGAGCCAGCTCTTGGCGCTGACCACCTGGCGCCCTTCAACTTTAGCGCCCAGCTCACGGGCAAACTCGCCGATAATCGCGAGCGGTATATCGCCGGCAACGGGCTGAGGATCCCAAGGCAGAACCAGCTCGGACGGGCTGATCTCACCTTCGGCCGGGTGATAACGGAAAGAGGGCAGGAGGGGCTTGCGGGCCACTTCGCCCGGGGCAATGAGCTGGTCAATCTCAAAGATGTTGACCGGGCTGGACTCAAGATCTTCGGTGATCGGGGCATAAGCCACCACAGTGTGAGTTGTACCCAGATCGATACCGATAAGATAACGCGGGGAAGGCATGGATGACTCCGTGATGAAAAAATTACGGCGCATCCAAGATGCGCCGTAACAAGATGAAACAAGGGTTACTTATCGCGAACGTCGAATTCGACTTGCCACTTCTGGCCGCCGTCGGTCGGAATTGCTTCCAGGCACAGGGTGCCAAGCTCAGTGACCCGAGATGCCAGACGGACCGGCACCACTTCACCAGCGGTGCGACCTTCAGAAACCGGTAGGGTGACCTGAATCGCCGGTAACTCTTCCAGCTCTTCCGGTTGCCACCAATCCAGGTGGGTACCGGCCGGATCCTCACGACGTACCGTGGAGCCGAAGAACTTGAACTGCACCGGTTGGCCAATCACCAGACCGAACTCACGGCTTGGCACTTCGGCATGGGTGCCTTCTTCCATGCCAAACGGTGCCACACACAGGGCTTCCAGCGGTGGCTCCATCCCCGGAATGGCCGGCATCGCGCTTTCTATCCCGACATAATAGCTGCTGGCGATACCGCCCCGGATCCGAACCCCTTTGCCCTGGCGGACGGAGCCATAGTAGGATGCGCCGCTGGCAACCGCCAGGTCGAGATCCAGACCTTCCAGCAGTTTGGCAGCGTCGCTGCCGCCGGTGGTCAGCCAGCTGTTGATAATCGACAGCAGGCGATCGGACAGTAGCTCAGATTTCAGTACGCCGCCGTTAAACAGGACTGCGGTCGGGCGAATAAAGCCTTCATGCAGCTGGTCGTATTTTTCAAACAGCTCGTCCACCGCTGAAGACTGGCGGCTCAAAAAGCCGGCCACGTGGCGGGTAATCGCGGCATCCTGCGCATACGGTAGACCCATTTGGGTCAGGGCGCCGCGTTGCATTTCTACCGGATGTTCTTCAATCGCATTACGCGGGAAGAAACCTTCAACCAGCGTTTGCTGGACTTCTTCCTGGGTCAGTTCGGTTTGCAGCGTGCCGCCCAGCAGTTTTGAGCCACGGCTTGGCACTACAATCGGCACGGTTTGCAGCGTGGCATCGCTCAGCAGCGCTTCTTTGGCATCACGGCAGGCGTGGGTGATCGCCTGGATCTGCCACGGCTGTAGTTGCTTGCCTTCCTGGGCCAGCTTTGCCTTGAGGCGGTAGGCCAGCGCCAGATCCATGTTGTCACCACCGAGCAGGATGTGATCGCCCACCGCAACGCGGTTCAGCACCAGGTTGCCATCTTCTTCAGTGACGGCAACCAGTGACAGGTCCGTGGTGCCGCCGCCGATATCGACCACCAGGATCACATCGCCGACCGAGACCTGATCACGCCAGCTCTCATCATTGTTTTTCAGCCAGCTGTAAACCGCAGCCTGCGGCTCTTCCAGCAGCGTCATATGTTTGAAGCCGACGCTGCGGGCTGCTTCGGCGGTCAGATCGCGGGCTGCCGGGTCGAACGAGGCCGGGACGGTGATCGTGACATCCTGATCGAACAGCGGCGTGTCAGGGTGCTGGTGGTTCCAGGCTTCAGCCAGGTGCGCCAGATATTGACGGGTGGCATCCAGCGGCGAGGCTTTGGCCACTTCTTCCGGGCTGTTGAGCGGCAGGAAGGCATCCCGGCGATTCACGCCGCCATGGCACAACCAGCTTTTGGCACTGGCAATCAGGCGGATAGGCGTTTTGCTGCCCAGACTCCGGGCCATCGCACCGACAATGGCGTTCGGCTGCGCGTTCCAGGGCAGGGCGGTGTCGCCCTCGGCCAGCTCAGACTCATGGGCCTGGTACATGAATGACGGCAGCTGGGATTTTTCTTCCACGTTTCCCGGTGTCGTCAGCTGGGCAATCGGCATGACATTGACCGATGCTGCTTCGTCTTGCAGGTCGACATACGACAGGACACAGTGGGTGGTCCCTAAGTCGATGCCCACACTATAGCGATGTTCTTGAGTCTCTTGCATTACAGTTCTACCTCAGCGGCGGCAACAATACGTGCATCGTGACCGTCTGCCAGTTTCGGCAGCTTCACTTCGGTGACTTTCCAGCCGCGGTGGATCAGGGTGCCGGTAAACGGCGCTTCGCCCACGACATTGCCGGTCAGGCGTACTTCAGAAGCATTGAAGCCTTCCGGCAGAGTGATGCGGGTTTCTTCGTCTTCGGCACGAACCGGGGAAAAGCTGAAATAGTCGTTCAGAACTTTCTGGCCGCCTTCATGGATCACACGGGCTGCGGCGCCGATCTCTGCATCCGAAAAGCCTTTCAAATCTTCTTGCATGAAATCGATGAAGCGCGCTTCTTGTTGCAGCAGGGACAGCAGTTGCAGCGCCGCATCCGGTGTTGCGGTTTTTAGTTTAGGTTCAACTTCAACAATCTTTTCAACTTCAACGATCTTCTCGACAGGTTTTTCAACCTCAACGATTTTCTCAACTTCGACTTCTTTTTCGACAACTTTCTCAACTTCTACCGGCTTGCCTTTTTTGGCGATGTACATTACCAGCAGGACCAAGACCAGGCCGCCTAACCAGGCGTGTCCCATATCGAGGGTTGTCGGCATTGCCGATAAATCCACAGTCATTTTAGAAAAATCAAAAGCCATATCCGTCTTCTCGTTACAGTGAAATTCGATTCACTATGAATAATTTGGGTCGAATACTACCATACTCAAACTGCATTACATCTAAGCCAGACATATTTTTGTTGCAATTTAAGGTCAGAAATGCTGCCTTAGATTAATTTGCAACCAATCAAAGGTTTGACACATCTCTGTCATTCTAGACCAGCACGTATGCTATTGATTGTGTGCCCGCTATTTTCTGATGATATTGCCCGGCCAGATGAGCGCTGCGTCACCGCTTTTCCGAGTTCGATGCGGATTAAGGGTAGTCCAGGACCGATTTTATCTCCGTCAGGTTGTCATCAATCCATTGTTTGTTAATCGCTCCCCAGTCACTGATTTGGTAATGGCCGATGCGGTTACGCTCGCCTTTGGTTTGCACAAAGGTGCAGGTGATATCCAGGTCGGACAGACTTTTGATGGTGTCCTGCGCTGTGCGTCGCGGCATACCGGTGTATTCGAGGATCCCGGGCACGGTGTCAATGCCATGATCGATCAGGTGGGCCAGATAGAGGCGGCGATAAAAACTGGTTTTGGTTTTGCTGATACTCATAGCCTTGTACTTCAATCCTTTGTAAGCGGCTGATTTCAGGGTTGAGAGTAACATTAATGCGACCTTGGTGGTACCGGCGCTCTGCTCTGCTTGATACTTTGCTATCGCCCGGTGGCCCTCAAGCAACAGCTGATGCTGAGTTACCACTTTGTCGGTATCATCCCGAAGCGCGCTTACAATTTTTTCAAAGCTGACTACAGTTATCGTATCCCCAAGTTTCGGATTGGACCGATGGATGACAACACCCGGCGTCGTGCTGAACTCAGAGCTTTCCTGTTGATTACCGTGATCCTGTTTCCTGTACTGGCGGTCGCGGTGGTGGGCGGATATGGCTTTCTGGTGTGGTTTCTCCAGGTATTGACCGGCTAGTCAGCCTCTGAGATTAGCAATGGCGCGCAGGTAGAGAGGTCAACATGAAATGTTCTCGACGTAAGTTTATCAAGGCTCAGGCTGCAGCCACGGCGGCAGCTGCGGCTGGGATAACGCTTCCGATCACCGCCAGTAATGTGGTCACGGATGCTTCGTTAACCCGGCTAAAATGGCAAAAAGCGCCGTGTCGGTTTTGCGGTACGGGTTGCTCGGTAAATGTCGGGATTAAAGATAACCATGTGGTGGCAACTCACGGGGATATAAAATCACCGGTGAATCGCGGTCTGAATTGCGTCAAAGGGTATTTCCTCTCCAAAATTATGTACGGCAAGGATCGCCTCACCCAGCCGTTGCTGAGAATGAAAGATGGCCAGTACGATAAGCAGGGAGAATTCAGCCCTATTTCCTGGGAGCAGGCTTTTGACATCATGGCTGAGAAGTGGAAAGCAACGCTGAAGGCCAAAGGCCCGGAAGCGATCGGGATGTTCGGGTCCGGTCAGTGGACGGTCTATGAAGGCTATGCCGCGTCTAAGCTGATGAAGGGTGGTTTTCGCTCCAACAATATTGAGCCCAACGCACGCCACTGTATGGCCTCTGCGGTGGTCGGATTTATCCGCACCTTCGGGATTGATGAGCCGATGGGTTGCTATGACGATATCGAAGCGGCCGATGCGTTTGTGCTGTGGGGCTCGAATATGGCAGAGATGCATCCCATTCTCTGGACCCGGGTGACGGATCGCCGATTGTCGAACCCGGCGGTGAAAGTAGCGGTGTTGTCGACTTTTGAGCATCGCAGCTTCGAGCTGGCGGATGTGCCCGTGGTCTTCCATCCCCAGACCGACCTGGCAATCCTGAACTTTATCGCGAACTACATTATCACCAACGACAAAGTGAATCAGGACTTTGTCGGTAAGCATGTCAACTTCCGCCGCGGGGCGACCGATATCGGTTATGGCCTGCGGCCGGAACATCCACTGCAGCAGCAGGCGAAAAACCCCGACAGCGGCGCCTCAGAGCCGATGACGTTTGAGGAATTTAAAGCCTTTGTATCCGATTACACGCTGGAAAAAACTGCGGAGATGACCGGCGTTGCGCCTGAGCGGTTGACCGAGTTGGCGGAGTTGTATGCCAACCCGGAGACCAAGGTTGTCTCCTTCTGGACCATGGGGTTTAACCAGCATACCCGCGGGGTATGGTGCAACAATCTGATCTACAACATTCACCTGCTAACCGGGAAAATCTCGACCCCGGGCAATAGCCCGTTTTCCTTAACCGGCCAACCTTCAGCCTGCGGTACAGCCCGGGAAGTCGGTACCTTTGCCCACCGGTTGCCGGCAGACTTGGTGGTCACCAACCCCGAGCATCGCCAGACGGCCGAGAAGATCTGGAAACTGCCGGCCGGGATTATCCCAGACAAAGTCGGTGCCCATGCCGTCCTCCAGAGCCGGATGTTGCGGGATAGCGATATCAATGTCTATTGGATCCAGGTCAATAATAACCTCCAGGCCGCGGCCAACATCAATGAGGAAACGCTGCCCGGCTATCGCAATCCGGATAACTTCATCGTGGTGTCGGATGTTTATCCGACAGTGACGGCGCAGGCGGCCGATTTGATCCTGCCGACCGCGATGTGGGTCGAGAAAGAAGGTGCTTATGGTAACGCCGAGCGGCGGACCCAGCTGTGGCACCAGATGGTCAAAGCGCCAGGGGAAGCCAAATCGGATCTGTGGCAGCTGATGGAGTTTTCCAAACGATTTAAAACCGATGAAGTCTGGCCGGAAGAATTACTGAATGCCAACCCGGATTATCGGGATAAAACGCTGTTCGATGTCCTGTTTCTCAACGGTAAAGTCAACAAGTTCCCGTCGTCCGACTTGGAAGAAGGCATGCTCAATGACGAAATGGCCGATTATGGCTTTTATGTTCAGAAGGGGCTGTTTGAAGAATATGCAGAGTTTGGCCGTGGCCACGGCCACGATTTGGCCCCGTTTGAGATGTACCACCAGACCCGCGGTTTGCGCTGGCCGGTGGTGGATGGTCAGGAAACCCTGTGGCGCTACCGCGAAGGATCGGATCCTTATGTGTCGAAGGGGGCCGGATTTGAGTTTTACGGTAAGCCGGACGGCAAGGCGGTGATCTTTGCGTTGCCTTTCGAGCCGCCGGCAGAAAGCCCGGATGACGAGTACGATTTGTGGCTGGTGACCGGCCGGGTGCTTGAGCACTGGCATTCCGGGTCGATGACCCAGCGGGTGCCGGAGCTGTATCAATCCTATCCCGATGCGCAGGTGTTTATGCATCCCGAAGAAGCCAGGGAGCGCGGGCTCAGGCGCGGTGATGCCGTGCGGGTGATCTCGCGCCGGGGCGAAATTGTCACTCGGGTCGAAACCCGGGGCAGAAACAAGCCGCCGAAGGGGCTGGTGTTTGTGCCCTGGTTCGATGCCAGTCAGCTGATTAACAAAGTGACCCTGGATGCGACCGATCCGCTGTCGAAGCAAACTGATTTTAAAAAATGCGCGGTCAAGCTGGTGAAAGCCTAGGAGTTGCGTGATGAAGCGATTGTTCTCAATGCTGAATGAAGTCGGTCGGGCCGGCGGGGTTGTTGTTGCGCTGGCCTGGGTGCTTTGCTATCCGGCGACGGCTACAGCCGTGACTGATCGGGACCTGGCTTCCCTGCGTCAGTTTGATTTGAATGCTGAGCCGGAACCACCGCGGATGAGTAAGACCTTAAATACTGATGTGATCCCGGGCAGAAGCTATCCGATGCAGCCGCCGCTGATCCCGCACAAGATTGACAATTACCAGGTCGATTTAAAAGTTAACAAGTGTATGGCCTGCCATGCCCGCAGCCGGGTGGAAGAAACCCAGGCTCGGATGATCAGCGTGACGCATTATATGGATCGTGACGGTAATTTCCTTGCAGAGTTATCTCCCCGTCGCTATTTCTGTCAGCAGTGCCATGTGGTGCAAACCAATGCCAAGCCACTGGTGGACTCTCAATTCACCGATCTTGATACCTTGATTGATCAGGAAGAGTGAGGAGGCGTCGCGATGTGGAATTGGATCAAAAAATGGTGGGCGCTGGTCACCTCGCCGTCGAAGCATTTTAGTCTCGGCTTTCTGACCCTGGGGGGATTTATTGCCGGGATTATTTTCTGGGGGGCGTTCAATACCGGGATGGAGCTGACCAATACGGAGCCGTTCTGTATCAGCTGCCACCGCGATAACGTCTATCAGGAAATTCAGGGCACTATCCACTTTACCAACCGGACCGGGGTGCGGGCGATCTGCTCCGACTGTCACGTTCCCCATGACTGGACGGATAAAATGGCGCGCAAGATGCAGGCTTCCAAAGAAGTGTACGCCTGGGTGACGGGCGCGATTTCGACCCTGGATAAGTTCAATGCCCGGCGGCGGGAGATGGCTGAGCGAGAATGGACCCGGATGAAAAAGAATGACTCGCTGGAGTGCCGCAACTGCCATGAGTTTGTCTATATGGATTTTACCCGTCAGTCCCTGCGGGCTTCGAACCAGCATTCTACGGCGCTGGCGGATGGCAGCAAAACCTGTATTGATTGCCACAAGGGAATTGCCCACCGGTTACCGGACATGCATGGCGTGGAAGGTTTTTAGTCACCAGCCCTGTTCATGACAGGGTTTTGCTTGTTTCTTTGCCAATTGGCGCGATGGCAGGCCGTTCATCGCCTGCTTTTTACCCAGCCACTGATATTCGCCTGAACAGCCGGGCATTCCCGTCATCACTTTCTTGCAGAAATCCTTCCCTGTTAATAGAATACGATGTTCGATACAGACATCGCCTTCCTTGCTTTATCCTGACCATCACAATAACCATGGGATTTAGATTACTGATATGAGTAAATTTTCAGCACCAACGTTTCAAAAAGCGTTTCTCCATCCGCGTTATTGGTTGACGCTGATCCTGATTGGTGTGATGTACCTGATCAGCTGGCTGCCATATTTCATCCAGTTCCGTCTCGGACAGGGGTTAGGCCGTCTGGCGATGAAGGTGATGAAAAAGCGCGGCAAAACCATCGCACGAAACCTGGAGCTGTGTTTCCCGGAGATGCCGCAGGCAGAGCGGGACGCTATTGCGCGCAAGAATATCGACAATACCGGCCTGGCGATGTTTGAGACCGGCATGGCCTGGTTCTGGCCCGATTTTCGGGTCAAGCGCCATGTCAGCTACGAAGGTTTTGAGCACCTGGAAGCACTGGAGAAACAGGGCAAGGGCGCACTGATGATTGCGGTTCATTCGCTGAACCTGGAGTTGGGGGCCCGGGCATTTGGTCTTGTCGCGCCGGGTGTTGGCGTTTATCGTCCGAATAATAATCCGTGCTTTGATTATTTCCAGTTCAAAGGCCGGGTGCGTTCGAATAAATATATGGTCGATCGCAAAGATGTGAAAGGCATGCTGCGCGCGTTGCGAAGCGGCGAGCGGGTCTGGTATGCACCGGATCATGACTACGGCCGCCGCCGCTCAACGTTCGCGCCGCTATTTGCAGTCGAGAAAGCCTGCACCACCACGGGAACCAGTTTGCTGGCGGATGCCTCTGATTGCGCCCTGGTGCCGTTTGCGATGGTGAGAAACACCGACTCCGGTCAGTACACCCTCAAAGTCTTTCCGCCGTTGGATGCATTCCCGCACAATGAGCCGGATGCCGCCGCTGCGTATGTGAATAAGGCGATTGAGCGCTCAATTATGGAAGCGCCGGAGCAATACATGTGGCTGCACCGCCGGTTTAAGACCCGGCCGGAAGGCGAACCATCGCTGTATTAGCTCATGTCCCCGCTGAGGCTTCAGCCGTGATCGTGATACAGAAAAGGGCAGAGGTTTCTCTGCCCTTTTTCGTTGAGGGACGTTCGGGTACGTTCGGATGTTTATCCCCCCGGGAGGTTGCTGTGGCCTCGCTCCAGTTTGGTTTGGCGCGTGGGCAGGGGTTACGACTCTGGCGTCACCAGTTTACCTTGCTGATAATCCGAAATAGCCTGCTCAATTTCGTCCATGCTGTTCATCACAAACGGGCCATAGTGTACCACCGGCTCGTGGATAGGTATCCCGGAAAGGAGCAGGATCCCGGTCTGCTCACTGACTGCATCAATCGCCAGTCCTTCTCCATGATCTAAAATGGCCAGCTCACCGGCCTTGGCCGTGGTGCCTTCAATCTCAATTGCACCCTGGTAGACATAGATGATCGCCTGGAAATCCGGGTTGAGGCAACTGCTGAAGTGTGCGCCTTTTCCGGCCTGCCAATTGGCAATGGTGGTCGGGACACCGGTCTGTTGCAGCGGGCCGATTAACGTTTCTCCCTTAATCGTCAGATCCCCGGCGATCACTCGGATCAGACTGTTGTCAGCCAAGGCTTTTTCCGTGATCACGTCTGACTGGAAGTCGTGATACTGCGCCGGTTGCATTTTCTTCGCTGCCGGCAGGTTGATCCAGATCTGGAAGCCATGCAGGTTCCCTTCGGTCATGACTGGCATTTCACTGTGAATGACCCCACGCCCGGCCGACATCCACTGGGCGCCGCCGTCCCGCAATTCCCCGGTGTTGCCCATATGATCTTGGTGTTGAAAATGACCGCTGAGCATATAGGTCAGGGTCTCTATCCCCCGGTGCGGATGCGGCGGGAAACCGCCGATGTAATCATCCGGGCTTTCGGACTTGAGTTCATCAATCATCAGGAAGGGAGAAAACTGGGCGTCGTTAAAGCCATGGACCCGCTGAATTTTAACGCCGTCGCCATCTGCTGATGGATGGGAAGCAATGATCTGTTTGATACGTCTGATAGCCATAAGCCCTCCGATTTTCTTGATTGTTGATAGTGTAGGCGGGCAGATGCAGGGGTAACAGCGGGCTGAAATGAACAGGTTGTTTGAAAAAACTGAACAAGCGCCTATTGCAGGCGCTGCCAGGCTTCGCAGATCTGACGGAAGGTGTCGGCGTCGCCGTTGGGGCGGTCGGGATGCCAGCGCAGCGCCAGTTTACGCCATTGACGGCGGATCTGAGCGGGAGTGGCATCATCTGGTAATGCGAGCCGGGCCAGATCCTCGGCGCGGCTTGAGTCTGAAACAGGTACGTCGTGGCCGATATAACGCTGATAACGGCTCCAGAAGGAGGACAGCAGGCGCTTCACCGCTGCGGCGTCGGTGTGGTAGTTGTGCCAGTCGAGGTAATAGCGTCGCAAGGGATCATGTTGATCAATCTGGTGATGCTGGCCAGTATTTTCCAGCAACTGAATATCCATCGCCTGAACCTGTAGCCACTGCGACGGCAGCAGCAGTGCTTGCAACTGATATAAGGCATTCATCAGCAGGAAATTGCGCTTGAATAGATCCTGTTCCGGGTTGTCATCGAGCTGCTCCAACAGGTCCTGCTGTTTGAGGGCATCGAATAGGGTGTGGACTTTCCATCCGGATGGTTCGCGATTAAGCAAGGAAAGGATGGGCCAGATCAGCGGGTTGTCGTATTCCGGTTCAGCGTTGAGATCCATAAGGGTTCCTGGATGATGGGCTGAACAGAGCCTAACAGAAGAAGGTGGGTCAGTGTCAACTGTCCGCCTATGGATTGGCGCAGTAAGGTACTGGAAGTACGGTAAGCATCATGGCCAGCCCAGCCGCTCGGCAGGCCATGATACGGTCCGGTTAACCGGCAGGTTTACTCAATCGTTACCCCGTAATACTTTTGTACGCACTTGGTGTAATCGCCTTTTTTCAGGGTGGTGTGAGCGGTCTGATAGCCCGATTCAATGCGGCAGGCGAAGCTGGCACCGTCCGGGTTGTCTTTGTAGTAACCCCAGTCGTTCTCCCAGTACAAACCGAAGCTGTTATCGCCGGTTTTCTTGAAAGCTTTCATTCCGGCACAGCCGAGTTGCTCATCGGCCGGAATGGGCACGCCCAGTGCAGCGGCATGACCACGGTAGTATTTGATCCGGTTGACGGACTGCGGTTTTTCGGTGTCCTGGGTACATTCAATCCCGCCGTTAATGATCATGGTGGTGACGCCAAAACCCGGTGTGCGTTTCTCGGCAATATCCGTGGCAGTGGGCTGCCAGGTACCATCAATGACATGCAGCATCGAAGGCTTGGGCGGCTGCGGATAGACAAAGAAGAAGACCGCGGAGGCCAGGTTCAGCCAGGTACTTGCAACCCGATCCGGGTTCTGCAGCAGGACATGGACGTCATTGAAAATAAAATCCGAGAAGGGGCCGTAGTTGTAGTGGTAGGAGAGTTGCTTGGCACCGCGACCAAAGTATTTCACGTAGTGGCCATCTGGCGTAGTGCCGCAGGGCCACTGCTCGGTTTGCCAGTTGGTGGCGGCACATTCGCTGTTGTACCCACAGGAGCCGGCATCATCTGAGCAGCCGGCTTCGCGGACGAAGTAAAGCCCCTGACGCCATTCCTCGTTCGGCGAGTGCGGGTTGTGGGCCCCGGTTTCCTGAGTGAAATGGGCAAACATGACCGCCAGGGACTTGGCGCAAATCGCGTCAGACTCAGCGGCTCTGTGGTCGGTATAGGTGGCGCAGAAGCCTTCAAATTTGCCGACGGCTTTAAGGAAGTTGGTATAAGTATAGGCGGCGTTTCGCTCCGGGAACCGATGATCCCATTGTTGCTCGCTGACCAGAGACTCCACCCGTTTGACATTGTCCGGGTTGCTGGCTGCGCCCGGGACGATGGCCTCAACAATGGCGTTGTCCCGGGTTTTGATGGAGGCCCGTACCGCGTCAAATTGCGGCGAGCTGGTGAGGGCAGCTTCCCGTGCATCCAGAAAAGCCTTGCTCATGATATAGCTGCCATCGGGATTCTGGCCGATGATGCCGTTGTCTGGGGTACCGGGATCCGGATCAGGGCCTGGACCGGGATCGGCGTCAATGTGCTGCCAGACCCCGGTGCTGTTGGCAGCATCCGGGGCTTCGCCCTGGGTCCACCATTGGGCTTCATAAACCTGCCCGTTGTAAGATACCCGATCCCCGTTCACGTATACCTGGGTATCCTGATAGGCCGGATAGTTGGCAACAACGGTCGCCAAGGTTGGCTCTGTGCTGAGTGTACTTCGCTGTCCGAGCCACTGCCAGCTGTTGTAGCGGGAGTCGGGGGTCGGTGCCTGGTTTTGCACCGATTGTCTGGCTTGATAAACATGACCCTGATAGACCACTTGATCGCCGCTTTGATAGAGAGCTTCCGGGTTGTAATTGGGGTAAGCGGCAAGGGCTGACGATGCCGACAGCATCAGGGTGCTGGTAAGTAATCCGGCCAGGAAAGGCTGGCTGGTCGTTTTTCGCAAGGTATGTTCCATTCTTCTACCACCGTCTTTGATGTTGATGAAATACAGAGGTGTTGATCGTCAATAACCATAGAAAGAATTTGGCGATGGTGATGGCGGGAGAAGATGAGTTTGCGAGTCAATTCAATATCATAATCCGGCAATAATCCATTGTGTTGTGTGGGGTGTGATATTGGCCGGGAAAGTGAATTCGCCCTGTGCAGCAAGCCAGGGGGACTGGGCTTGGCGAACAGGGCAAATGTTTGTTGAGAGGAGCTGTTACCCGGAGATTGACAAGGTGAATTTGCCGGGATTGCGGCGGCTAATCGATTTTAGGATCTTGCCGTCCATCTGCATGTTGGCAAGCCAGTATGGGACGTGTTCCTGATTGAAGGCTTTGCTTTTGCTCATCATATCGAAAATCGTGAAGACCCGGCCCTGGCCCAGGGCCGCACCGTGCAGGCCACGCTCATAGATCGGTACATCGTTGATGTCTTCTTCGAGGGCGTTTTTGAGGTGCAGGTTGCGTGGGCTCCACTCGATATAGTTGATAATCTTTTGAGTCAGCTTTTTCTCCCAGCTTGCCAGAACCCCGGGCAAAAAATCCATCGAATGCGTCACTTCAGCGCAGGCGAAGTAATCTTCCCGACGCTCTTGCTCGCGCAACTCCATCATCACCTTCTCCAGAGCAATGTCAAAGCAGTTGGTAAAGTGGTTGCAGATCGCAAACTGACCGATCCCCCGGAGAATGCCCAGTAAGACGCCTTCATCCGGCTCTTTATAATGCACATCACTCAGACGCATGCGGGTGGCATTAGCCAGCATAATGGTGTGTTGCCACATTTTCGGCGCCATGAGCTTGGTGTTCTTGTCGGCCCATTTCAGCAACGGCTTGGCCATCAGAACCGGATAGAGCATCCGGCAGTTGTCGATTCCCAGATAGCCGATTGCTGTCTTGGGATCGGAGATTTTCCGCGGTGCCTTGCCCATTTGTTGGCAAAACTTAGGTTCATTGACCAGATCCAGAATATTGGCCCCGAGCGAATGATACAAAATTGCCAGTGAGCCCAGTTTCTGAAAGTTGAGTGTCGGGGAATAGGCAAAAGATGCAAAGTCACCAAAGCCTTCATGGACATTGAGCAACCGGGCGATATCATTTTGCTGGAATCGGGTTTCCATGATTTTACCGGCGGCCTGTTGGACCATTTCGCCCAGCCGTTTATGGCGCTCCTGGCGGACAACATTTTCTGCCCGGCGCTCGAGAACTTTGTCAGTTTCGCAGCTGAGTAGTAAACGCTGATTATCCGTGATCCGCTCTTCTTCATATAAAATGATGGTTTCGCAGAATTCGGTTTCCCGGCTTAGAAGGTGATCAACATCGTCTTGGTTGACCAGATATTTTTGGCTGACCATCCATCTGGCATGGCGTTGCTGTACCTGTTGACTTATTTCTGATGCGACAGCTTGCGCTTCTTTGGTATAGCGCTTATCAGAAAAAATCGTCTCTACCACGAATGACCCCCTAATTGATGATAAATCAACAAGTCATATGTGCCTGATTGAATCACAGCAGGCCTCTTCTACACATCTATAATAATGGGCGCATTTTATCACGCCGAAATTGTTTTAAGTATCAGTAACGCGAAAGGTCGTGATTGGTCTGATCAGCCAGCTGAGTGCTGATGATGATTGTTATGGCGACTCAGCTGACTGCGGAATTTGCGAGTAACGACGTTAGTCGCGGAAGTTGTCGAACTGGAATGGTTGCTCCAATTCTGCCTGGCGCACCAGGGCCATGACCTGTTGCAGGTCATCGCGTTTCTTGCCGGTGACGCGAACTTTATCACCCTGGATGGAGGCTTGTACCTTGATCTTGGAGTCTTTGATCATTTTGACCAGTTTCTTTGCGGTTGCGGTTTCGATCCCTTGCTTGAAAGCGACATCGCACAGGCTGTTTTTCCCGGAGCGGGTCGTTGCCTTTTGGTCAATGGAGTCGGCATCCACGTTGCGCTTGGCGAGGTTGCTGCGCAGGATGGTCATTAACTGATTAATTTGAAAATCTGATTCTGAAACGACTTTGACGATTTCCTTCTCCAGCGCGAAGCTGGCATCGACGCCACGAAAATCAAAGCGGGTTTCCAGCTCGCGGGAAGCGTTGTCGACGGCGTTGCGAACTTCTACAAAATCGACGTCAGAAATAATATCAAAAGAGGGCATGTCTCTGTCCTAGTCTAAAGATGAAATTGTTTTCGGTGACATCTCCCCACCTCAATCAGGTGTGGGCCAGCGGTGTGGAGGGGAGCCACCGAAAAGCTCCACGATCTCCCCAACTGATTCTATATATAGCTTATTTTTGAGATTTTACTGCATTGGCCAGCATATCCAGCAAGGTCACCGTATCCTCCCAGTTGAGGCAAGGATCTGTGATTGACTGGCCATAGGTTAACTGATCCAGGTTTTCCGGATCGACGGCCTGATTCCCTTCGGTAATGAAACTCTCGGCCATGATGCCGGCAATGAATTGGCTGCCGCTTTTGATTTGCTGACAAATGTCGGCGGCGACATCAAGCTGGCGCTTGTGCTGTTTTTGGCAATTGCCGTGACTGAAATCCACGACCAGGCGCGTCGGCAGGCCAAAGGAAGCCAGGGTATCACAGGCCGAGGCAATGTCTTCCTGATGGTAGTTCGGCATTTTACCGCCGCGTAAAATAACATGGCCATACGGGTTGCCGGCGGTGCGGTAAATGGTCATCTCACCGGTTTTGGCCGGTGAGCAGAACACATGAGATTCACGGGTGGCGCGAATTGCGTCGACGGCAATTTTGATGTTGCCGTCGGTGCCGTTTTTGAAGCCGACCGGGCAGGAGAGTGCCGAAGCCATTTCGCGGTGAATTTGCGATTCCGTGGTTCGGGCGCCGATCGCCCCCCAGGTGATCAGGTCTGCAATATACTGACCGGTGATCATATCAAGGAACTCAGTTGCAGTCGGAACACCCAGCTGGTTGATATCGACCAGCAGCTTGCGGGCTTTGTGCAAACCGCTGACCAGGTCCAGGCTGCCGTCCAGGTGCGGATCGGAGACCAGGCCTTTCCAGCCCACCACTGTACGTGGCTTTTCAAAATAGGTGCGCATGACAATACACAGTTGATCCTGGTATTGCGCCTGAACCGCTTGAAGCCGGCGGGCATAGTCCAGCGCGGCTTCCGGGTCGTGTACCGAGCAAGGACCAACGATCACCAGGAGCCTGCTGTCCTGCCCGGAGAGAATCGCTTCGACCTGGCGGCGGGCGTTCGCGACATGGGCTGCGATATCATCGGTAAGCGGGGAAGCGGCTTCAACCTCTGCCGGTGTTGGCATCAAACCAAGGCTCACCGTGCGGAGTTCATCTGTTTTCATTGGCATAGTTTGTTGCCTATCTCGGTATATCAAAAAATAACGACGCGTTAAGATAGCCCAAATGACCGCAGGAATAAACCAAACTTGTGATATGGCTAACTTTTTCTGCTGAATTCCCGCCTTTATTAGTTGCAAATTGTGTTACTTGAACCGCGTGCGCAGAACATGTGCACATCGTTGTTGGTATAAGCTCAGTTTGTGACAGGCCGGGGTTTCTGGTCGTGATGCTAAGATGAGCAGCTGATTTCCAGCTCTTTGCCCCATTGCGGTGGTACATCAGCCAAATGTGCATCATCCGGATGCTCTTCAAACGGTGCTGCCAGGACGCTCATGAGCCGTTCAATCATCGTAAAGTCGCCTTGTTCAGCCGCGTCAATCGCCTGTTGGGCCAGATAATTCCTCAGGATAAACTTCGGGTTGGCGGCTTTCATCGCGGCCAGCCGCTGCGTGTCATCCCGTGGTTCGGCCTCCAGCCGGTCCGCATATTGCGCTAGCCAGGCTGACAGGGCCTGGGTGCAGCCGAAGAAAGATTCAAACCGGTTTGCACTCTGCGCGATTTCATCGTGCGGAATTTCCGACAGGGTACGGAAAAACAGGGTGTAATCCGCAGCTTGGTTGGCCAGCAGGGTAAACATATCGCTGAACAGCTGCGAGTCCTGGGGTAGCTGTTCCTGCAACCCGAGCTTGTTGCGCATTTGGATGCTGTAGTGCTGCTGCAATTGTGGCTGATAGGTGTTGAGCGCCTCATCAATGAGCTCTTTTTCAATCAGCGGTGACAGGGCATAACCCAGTGCCGAGAGATTCCACAAGGCGATGGACGGCTGCTGGTTGAAGGCATAGCGGCCGCTGTAGTCGGAATGGTTACAAATAAAGCCCGGCTGATAGTCATCAAGAAAGCTGTAGGGGCCATAATCGAAAGTCAGACCAAGCACGGACATGTTGTCGGTATTCATGACCCCGTGCGCAAATCCGACCGACTGCCAGTCGGCGATCATCTCTGCGGTCAGGCTGACAATGCGGTGGAACATGGCGGCATAGCGATCTGGTTGCGCGGGAGCCGGCATATGCTCCGCAGTCAGCAGATCCGGGAAATGATGTTGGATCAGGTAATCCGCCAGCAATTTCAGTTCGCCATGCTTCTCGGTATAGAACAGGTACTCGAAGTGACCGAAGCGAAGATGGCTCTCGGCCACCCGGATCAAAGTGGCACCGCGCTCGACTTTTTCCCGGTAAACCGGTGTGGCGCTGCTGAGAACGGCCAGGGCATGGGTGGTGCGGATCCCCAGGCCGTGCATGGCGGCACTGGCAAGATATTCACGGATACTGGAGCGCAGTACTGCCCGCCCGTCGCCCTGGCGGGAGTACGGCGTCATTCCGGAGCCTTTCAGGTGGATATCCCATTTTTTACCTTGGCTGGTCAGCACTTCGCCCATCAGCAGGCCGCGCCCGTCCCCCAGGGCCGGGTTATACTGGCCGAACTGGTGGCCGGTGTATTTCATCGCAATCGGGTCAAATCCGGCCAACTCGTCATTGCCGGTGAAGAGATCGACAAAATAATCCGTTTGCGCCTCCGCCGGATCCAGCTCCAGTAGCGCACAAACCTGCGGGTTGACACTGACTAAGCAAGGATCGCTCAGCGGCTGAGGCGTGACCCGGGTACCGAAGTCACTCGGTAATTCACTGTAAGTATTATGGAAAACCAGTTCTGAAAGTGCGCGCATCAAGCTGACCTTAGCGAAAGTGGATCGAGCGGTGGTAAGTTGGCTCAGGGTAGCAAGTTATTGGCCGCTAACAAGAGATAAAAAGTAGGGGTTTTCATGCTCAGCGACTGCCCAACCGGCTTCTTGTAAGCATAGCGGTTCGCCCCATGGTTAATCTACTGCTTCGATATCGACAATTTTGGAACGGTTAACAATGATTTTCCAGCGTTGGATCCGAACCGTCATATCTTCATCAGTCTCTTTGGTGATCAGGTTGATCAGGTGGCGCTTTTCAACCGACTCTTTCGAAACTTGACCGTCTTTGAGCTGGTAGACCCGCTGCGAGCCTTTTTCCATCAGCTTGGCGATCACCCGCAGATCCAGCAGGAGCGACTCGCGGCTCTGCTCGTAACCGGTCAGGAACTTAGTCGTCGACATCCGGGTGGTACTTTTATAGTGCAGAATGGTCTCTTCCCGTTGGGAGACCTTGTGCTTGCGTTTCTTCTTTATGTCATTGTCGAGCCTGTCGTAGCTGGTGTATTCCAGCCATTCGAGCTGACGGCCGATCAAGCGGCCTGAGCTGGCATTAACAAATTGTTTGCGCCACTTCGGCTTGCCTTTACGCACCCAGCGCCACAACACGGTTTTTAGATCATCTTTAAATACTTCTCGCGCCGCGTAGATAAACGACAGTACCAGAATGAAGGAGGCGGTAATGTCGCCCAGTACCCCGCGTGCCTTGATCAACATCAGGGTGACAAAAATCATCACAAACCCGGCAGCAAACCCGGTCACAATTCTCTGGGTGTTTTTGCCCAGTTCCATGGTCGTTTCTTTGATGGTTACCGGGTATTCGATCAGGCGACGTAGCAGCCGCATTTTGTTCGACATCCTGGTCGGATCCTGGGTGGCTCGACTGGAGTTGTAGTTGTGTTTCAGGCGATGTTCCGCTTCGTTTTCACAGATCTCAATCAGCATCGTTTTGATTGCCGGATAATCGTTGCTGCGTGGCAGGTGAGCAATAAGTTCCAGACAACGCTGCTCGGTATACCAGGACAGGTAGTTATCAATGTTTTCGTAGTATTTGTGCAGTTTTTTATCGCTTGGCACATTCCGGCGTAACCGCTTTAAGATCCGCACGGCCAGCTCTGCGACTTCACTGACTTCCGCCAGGGTACGCTCTACCTTGTCATCCAGCAGCTGGTGGACGGTTTCCTCCAGCGCCAGGGCATACTGGTAGGCGTATAGGCTCAGGCTTAAGCGGTATTGTTCGGTAGAGAGTTTCCCCCGGCTGGCGAGTCGGCTGTGAACCAGCGGCAGATGGTTAACGTCACTGTAATAGGTTCGTTTGCCAAGCAGGGCATTATGGTAAAACTCATCTTCAGAGAGGATATTGGGGTTCAGGCCCAGCTCGCCGGGGACGAAGAGATAGAGATCAAGCTGTCGATTGGTGGTTTCTTGAATGACGTGGGAGATTTTTATTTTATGGCCGTCTTTTTTTTCAACAGTGATCACTATGCTTTAAGACCTCTTACGGATTAATGATGGAAAAGATGATGATGCAGATTATCACTCACTTTTGATACAAATGTCATTGGCCGGGTGATTTTTCGTAAGATTAATCGCTTAATCTTATTGTATAGCCCAGTATGGGGCTTCGTTAGCCGGAAAAACAAACAAATAACTGTCGATAGGCGAGGCGTGTTGCAGCAACATCACGTATAATGCGCCGCCTACAATCGATAATGATGGCTGCAACGATTGTCAGCGGCCAGACAGGCAGGCAGCCTGGTTCGTTTTTATATACCCAGAGAGTGTCGAACAGATGATTAAAATTGGACAATACAACACGTTAGAGGTCGTCAAACTGGTAGATTTTGGCGTATTCCTTGATGGTGGTGAAGACTTTGGCAATATTCTGTTGCCGAAATCGGATGTTCCGGCCGGCACTGAGCTGGGCGATGAAATTGAAGTCTTTATTTATTTTGATTCTGAAGATGACGTGATCGCGACCACGGAGCGTCCGCTGGCTGTGGTTGGAGATTTTGCACTGCTGCGGGTGGTGGGAATCTGCGGGGTGGGTGCCTTTGTCGATTGGGGTTTGAAAAAAGATCTGTTGGTGCCGTTCAGTGAGCAGCGCCGTCGCCTGGAAGAAGGCCAGGACATCATGGTTCGGGTATATACCGACAAAGCTTCCGGCCGGATTGTCGGCTCAACTAAATTTAACCGCTTCCTGGATAAAACCCCGGCCAACTATAAGGTTGGTCAGGAAGTCCAGATCCAGATCGCGGAAGTAACTGATTTGGGTTACAAAGCGGTGATCGAAGATCAGCACTGGGGCTTGATTTTCCGCACCGAAGCTTTCGGCAAACTGTTCCCGGGTAAAAAGCTCAAAGCCTTTATCAAGGAAATCCGTCCGGACGGCAAAATCAATCTGTCCCTGCAAAAAGCCGGCCGGGCCAAGGTGGATGATCTGGCCGATAAAATTCTGACCACGCTGGAGCGCAAGGGCGGGTTTGTCCCACTGAGCGACAAATCTTCGCCGGAAGCGATCTTTAAAGAGTTCCGCACCAGTAAGGCCACGTTCAAGAGAACGATTGGTGGTCTGTACAAGAAAGGGCTGATCATCATTGAGCGCGAAGGGATCCGTCTTAACGACAACTAATTGAAACGTCATCGGAGAGCTCTCGAATCCCGGTGCGATTTAAATCCTGTCCTCAAAAAGAAAGCCGGTCTTCTTGACCGGCTTTGCTTTATCTGAACCAGGCGGTTGCGAGCTCGTTATGGAATTCGCAGCACATGGTCAGCCGCACACCGGGCAACTTGGTTGCTTGCTCAGCTTCATTTCCCGCCAGCTCATGGTCATGGCATCCAGCATCAGGATTTTTCCGCTCAGCGGCTGGCCCATCCCGGCGACCACTTTAATCGCTTCCATGGCCTGCACGGCGCCAACAATCCCCACTACCGGCGACATGATCCCGGCTTCCACACAGCTCAGGGCCTGCTGGCCGAACAGAGCGCTGAGGCACTGATAACACGGCTCGTCGTCCTGATAGGTATAAACGCTGATTTGCCCTTCCATCCGAATGGCCGCACCTGAGATCAGGGGGGTCCGGCTCTGGTGGCACAAGCGGTTGAGCTGGTTGCGGGTCTCGACATTATCGCTGCAATCGAGTACCAGACTGTGCTGCGCGATCAACGGCAGCAGTTCGCTGTCGTCGAGACGGCGGGCCAGGGTGTCTACCCGGGTATTGGGGTTGATGGTCTGCAGGGCTCTCTGTGCCGAATCCACCTTGAGCAGGTCGACTGTGGCGTCGTTGTGCAGCACCTGGCGTTGCAGGTTCGACACTTCGACCTTGTCGTCATCAATTAAGGTCAGCTTGCCGACCCCGGCTGCGGCGAGATATTGCGTCGAGGCACAGCCGAGGCCGCCAGCACCGAGGATCAGCATGGACGATGCCTTCAGTGCTTCCTGGCCGTCAAAATCGAACTGGCGCAGGATGATCTGGCGGTTGTAACGCAGCATTTCTGCGTCGCTAAGTTCTACCACAGTGTTTTCCTGTCTATGCGTTGGGGCCGTTTAGTACATCGTTTGGTTGAATAGCTCAATGGTGACATCTTCGCCCGGCTCAACCCGGCCGCGCGCCTGTTCTAAAACCACGAAGCAGTTCGCCAGATGCATCGAGCTGAATGCACCAGAGCCCTGATTGCCGGTGGTGGCGACTTCAAGTTGTCCGTCGGCATTGACTTGGTAGATCCCGCGCTGGAAGTCGGTTCGGCCCGGCTGTTTTTTAAAGGCCGTGGTGGCCTTGGCTTTCAGGCGCTGCGGCGGCTGGTACTGGCTGTGTCCGCCCAGTTTAGCCAGCATGGGCTGCACCAGCTGGTAGAGTGTCAGCATGGCTGACACCGGGTTGCCCGGCAGGCCGCAGAACCATGTATTACCGATGGTGCCAAAGGCAAACGGCTTGCCTGGTTTGATGGCAATTTTCCAGAAACCGATTTCGCCTTGCTCATCCAGGATCGTCTTAGTGTAGTCCGCTTCGCCGACACTGACGCCGCCGGAGGTGATCACGACATCGGCTTGCGTGGATTGCTGGAAAGCGTCGCGCAATTTATCCGGCTCATCCGGAATGATCCCCAGATCCATCACCTCACAGCCGAATTTCTCCAGCAGGGCACGAATGCCGTAGCGGTTGCTGTCATAGATTTGACCGGCTTCGAGTGGCTCGCCAACCGGGCGCAGTTCATCACCGGTGGAGAAGAAGGCCACGCGCGGACGCTGAAAAACGGTGATGGTGGCGATGCCCAGCGACGCCAACAGCGGCATTTCACGGGCGGTCAGGCGGTGGCCTTTGGCAACGACCACATCGCCCTGGCAGACATCATCGCCAATCGGGCGGATATTCTGCTGCACCTTAGGCTGGGACAGGAAACGGATTTGATCGCCATCGGCCTCGGTTTCTTCCTGCATCACCACAGTGTCGGCTCCGGCCGGAATTTCAGCGCCGGTCATAATGCGTACGCACTGGCCTTCGCCGCAGTGGCCGTCAAACGGCGCACCGGCGAAGGACTTGCCGACTTGGGTCAGGGTGTCGGTGTTTTCGAGATCGGCATGGCGCAGGGCATAACCATCCATGGCCGAGTTGGCAAAAGGCGGGACATTGATCGGTGAGCGAATATCTTCCGCAATAACCAGTCCAATGGCATCGGCCAGTGCAACCGTGTGGGTTTTCGTTAAAGGTTTTACCTCTGCCAAGATTTTGGTCAGGGCATCTTCTACAGGCATCAGGCCTGGCACATCACAACATCCCATAAAGTGTACCTGTTTGTCGTCAACGGCTTATACATAATTGGCGTGACCGCCATTATGACAAAAAAACAGGGGCTTCACTAATCTGTGTGTGGCAACCCGGGAAGAATAACTCTTTTGTGATAGAGCGTTCAGTGGGGAATCGTTTGGGAAAGCACGTGCAGGGTGTGAAAAGGCATGGTGTATGTGAGCAGGCATGAAGCAGATGAGAAAGCATGAAGTTGTGACAGGGCGCTGAGGATCCCATGTCCCGGCTTGACGCTTCCCGGCTTTCGCCGTTGAATATTCACATTGTTTGGTATGGGTTGTGATCATGCATTTTCAAGATCCCTTGAGTCAGTTCATTCGCCATCTTTCACCACAGGTGGAAGTGTTTGCCCAGGTCGGGCTTCGCGAGCCGTGGGGGATGGCGGAAACCCAGCTCGATTGTGGGGCGTTCAGCTATCTGCGTTCGGGCCGCTGCGTAGTGGAAGTTGAAGGGCAGGCACCGATCCACCTGCGGGCAGGACAAGTGATCCTGTTGCCCTATGGGTGTGCACACCGCATCATGAGTGAGCCCGGGGTTCCTTGCCAGTCGGTCAGTGAGCTGTTTGATCATCAGACGCCGGAAGCGATCCGGCAGATGAACATTGGCGGGGATGGCGCCCCGTGCCAGCTGATGTGCGGCAATATCCGCTTTTCCATGGTGCAGCACTGGGGGCAGGATCCCAAGATTGGCGGGATGCCGAATACCATCGTGGTTGATATCGATCCCGGAGATCGGTTGGAGAACTATCTGACCTGGATTTACCAGGAAAATCTGCAGCAGGACGCCGGGCATGATCTGGCGATGAAGCACTTGCTGGAGCTGTTTTTTCTCGAAATGCTGCGGGGGCTGAATACACTGGCGATTAATCCGAGCTGGCTGCGTGCGCTGCATGATCGGCATCTGGCGCGTGTTATTCTGGCAATCCAGGATAATTTTGCCAGAGAGTGGACGGTCGAGGAGCTGGCGAGTCTCGCGGCGTTGTCGCGCTCGTCCTTTGCTGAGCGCTTTAAACGTGTTGCCGGGACGGCGCCGCTCCAGTTTCTGCGGCAATGGCGTTGCTTTGTCGCTGCCGAACGCCTGGTAACGACCTCCGACTCGGTTCAGCAAATTGCGCAATACTGCGGTTTTCAGTCCAGTGATGTGCTGATCCGAAACTTCAAGCAATTTCACCAGAGCACACCGAAGCAATACCGGTTGGCCGCGCAGGGGAGTGGACCCGAAAAATCGACGATTCATCCGGCGCTATCGATGATCAGTCGGTAAGTTTAGCAGATGCCTTTTCCTGACAGGTTAATGTCCGTAAGTTGAAGGAAAACAACGTCAGGGAGAGAGTTATGAGCCAAATCACAACCGTTTTTCTAACCGGGGCCACCGGCTATGTCGGCAGTGCAGTGGCCGAAGAACTTCAGCAACATGGGTATCAGGTACTCGCCTTGTGCCGCTCATCAGCCAGTGCGCAAAAGGCGGCCGCCACCGGGTGCTTGCCGGTGAACGGCAACATTGCAGAACCTGAATTGTGGTCGGCGCATCTTGAGCAGGTTGATGCTGTGATCCATACTGCTTGCGGCTTTGAGGAAAGTATGGCAACTGAAGATCGCTGCTTTGTGCAGGCATTAGCGTCACATGCAACAACGCGGAACACCCCTTTAATTGTGCTCTATACCAACGGATGCTGGACTTACGGCGATCATGAACAAGTGATCACCGAGCAGTCTGAGCGCCGGTCCATCGATACGTTTCAATGGATGAATGACAACGGGTCATGGCTGGCGGCGCAGCCGAACATTGATCTGCGGGTTGTCAGTCCGGCCAATGTGATTGGTGTCGAAGAGCAGTATGTCCCGCCAATCATGCTGATGGAGCTGGAACGCAATGGGCAACCGACGGTCCCTACGTCGCTATCACTGACCTGGTCGTTGGTGGAGCGGTGTAATCTGGCCGAGTTGTATCGGCTGGTGCTGGAAAAAGGCATGGCCGGAGAAGAGTATATCGGCGTCGGCGATCCGGCAGTGCGTGTGGAAACCCTGGCTCAATCGCTTGCTGAAGGGCCAGTCCTGACTCATGCCGACAAACAGTGGCGCGCAATCTATGGGGACTGGACCGAGGGATATAGATTAAAGCAGCGTTTTTCCAGCCAAAAAGCAGAAGCAACACTCGGTTGGGTTCCGAAACGGATTTATGCGGACCGGGAGGCATTCGGATGATCACGCCAGTGATCATTCTCCTGCTCCTCACCGGCCCGATGTTGATTGCTGCCGGATTGCTGAGCAGGAGAAAACGTCAGGGACAGGGAACGGCGCGGGATTCGACTCAGAGCGCTGCCCATGCCCGGCAACAGCAGGCTTTTTTGGGCTTAAGCCTGACGTTCTTCTTCTTTGCCTTAGGGCATGTCGTGAAAACACAGGGCATGGTAGAAATGCTGCCGCCCTGGTTGCCGATGCGTCTTGAGCTGGTGTACGCCACGGGATTGCTGGAGTTGGTGATTGCCATCGGGCTGTTGATACCGCGCTTTCGGGTACGTGCCGCGCAACTGGCGATTGGCGTGTTTGTGATTTTCTTTTCAGCAAACATTTATGCGGCAGTGAATTACATCGGACTGGGCGGTCATCAATGGGGGCCGGTTTACCTGCTGATCCGCACCCCGCTGCAATGTACTCTGATTGCCTGGGCTTATTATTTATGTCTTCGGCCGGCCCGGCTGAGCAATAATTAAACCACTTACTTTTATCAGGGCCTTGGTGAGGGGATTCACCATTGCCCTGTGATCCCGCGTCAACTGATATCAATGCTGAAGCCAGCTCCCTCTCCGGCCCGAACTCTCTTGGGCTCTCAGCAAGAACCATTTGGTAATTTCGTAGTGTATTTTGTGTCAATTACAGGTATCCTTCGGGCTTGATTATCGCTGGCTGCTGATATTAAGGCATTGATACTGCATGACGCCTGGGCCAGTTGGAGGGAAAGAATGACGGCATTAAGTGAATCTGCATTAAAAGTGCGTAACGCACTGGAAGCGCGCGGGCTTGAAACACCGATGACCGACCGGGTGGTCAGCCGCGAAGAGAAGAAAGAGCAAATTGAATATCATATGCGTGAAATCCTGGGGCTGTTGTCGTTGGATTTAACCGACGATAGTTTGATGGAAACGCCCCATCGGATCGCCAAAATGTATGTGGATGAGATTTTCTCTGGCTTGGATTATGCGAACTTCCCGAAAATCACCGTCATTGAAAACAAGATGAACTGTGATGAAATGGTTCGGGTTAAGGATATTACGCTGACCAGTACCTGCGAGCATCACTTGGTGACCATCGATGGTAAGGCGACCGTGGCGTATATTCCACGTGGCAAAATTATTGGCTTATCCAAGATCAACCGGATTGTCCGTTTCTTTGCCCAGCGTCCGCAGGTTCAGGAGCGAATGACCCAGCAGATCCTCGTCGCGCTGCAGACTTTGCTGGAAAGTGACGATGTTGCCGTCACTATGGACGCAACGCACTACTGCGTGAAAGCGCGTGGGGTGATGGATGCAACCAGTGCAACCACGACCACTGCGCTGGGTGGGATCTTTAAACGTAACCCGGCAACACGTGCAGAGTTCCTGAACGGTTTACGGTAAACCCGAATCTATTTTCAATATGGAAAGCCGGCTGATTGATCTCAGCCGGCTTTTTATTTATTGATGTCCCGTCCTGAGATAAGTTGACACATTAAATACCTGAACCTTTGATAATTCGAGATAGGATAAAACAGTTTTTATGATGAGTATTCATAAAAAAGTATGAAATAAATACATGATTGTCCGAGAGTGGAATATTTTAGTTTTTTTAAAAACAAGATCTTAAATCGCGCTTTGGTATTTATTTGTCATAATGTCAGTTTGTTGACTAAATATTATGTATTGCTGAAATGAAACCGAAGATTGATTCGGCAATATAAACCCTAAAAGTCATCATGGATTGAGAGCATTAATAGTTTTCTTCCTTAAGCAGGATTGTTAATAATGTTCGAAGTAAGCCGTACCTTGCATGTTGTGTTAAAACTCAGTGTGATTTCGTTTCTTGCGGCCGCTGTGGCGTTGTCTTCCGATACGGTACAGGCCAAAGCGCAGTTGGGCTGGGAGCCGCTGGCAAATTATCAGCCGGTCAGCCAACAGGATTTATGTCCGCATCGCTCAGAGAAAGTTTGTTTGCCCCAGCAGCTGGAGCAGATATATGCGGCAAATCATTATTATCCGATCTGGACTGAATCACCGCAGCGAGATGAGTTCCTGTTGCAATTAAAATCTTTGGCTTACGCAGAACTTGTGCCCGGATTAGCGGTGCGGATTACTGAGCTTGAGCGATTAAAGCAGGAGACGGATCAACGGGCCTTTGACATTGTCGCGACTGATACTTTTCTGCTCTATAAATCTGCTATCGAAAAAATACAGGCGAATCCCAGTGGATTATTTGTCCAGGCGGAGTTTCCGCTGACAACTCAACCGGAAAATATTTTAACCTCACTGAAGCTGCCACTGGATTTGGCCGCCGAGCTTGAGCAATTGCGTCCGAATGTGATGCGGCTGGAGCGCGCGGTGGCAATGGCTGAAACATTTCGTACCTTAGCCCCTCACGGGCTGAGGCTGCCGCTGCGCGGGGTTGTGAAGCAGCATCAGGTGATCCCCAATGGCCATCAGCTTCTGGAGGTGTTGATGCAGTTTGGCGATCTCAGCCAGCTCGATTACCAACTGCTGGACGATCAGCCGATCATAACCAACAGTGGTGAAGTCCATCATGCTATTCAGGCGTTCCAGCGTCGTAACGGGTTGCTGGATGACGGTATTATTGGCCCGGCAACCGTACGCCAGTTGGTGTTGCCTTATGCGGAAGTCGCACGGGTGATTGCACTGAATATACAGCGTAGCCGGTTTGGCATCCAAGAGACCGAGCGTCCGAGGATCCAAGTCAATATTCCGGATTATATGTTGCGGGTGACCCAGGACAATCAGCTGGTGTTTGAATCGAAGGTGATTGTCGGGCGCAGCTCACGGCCAACGTACCTGTTTTCTTCCTCGCTCAATACCATGGTGGTCAACCCGTACTGGAATGTGCCGACAACCATCAAACAGGAAGATGTGATCCCGAAAGTGAAAGTGTCGCCGAGTTATCTGGCCGAACGGAATATGCGGATTGTCCGTAGCTGGCGTGATCGAAGTGAAATTTCACCGTCTCAGATTGAATGGAGCGCGGTTGAGCCGGAAACCTTCCCGTATGAATTCCAGCAGGGGCCGGGGCCGAGAAATGCCCTGGGCCGGGTGAAGTTTCTGATGCCTAATGATTACTCGGTGTTTCTGCATGATACCCCGGCTCGCGGCCTGTTCCGGCAGCATAAACGTAGCTTCAGCTCCGGTTGTGTCCGGGTTGAAAAAGCCGATGAGCTGGCGGAGTTCTTACTCGAATACCAGGCCCGCCCGGGGATCCCGCCTTACCGGGCCATGGTTCGTGATGAGGGGCAGGACACGATTAGCCTCGCAAAACGGGTGGACGTGGACTTTACCTATGTCACCGCCTGGCTCGATGAGCACCAACAATTGCAAATGCGTGAAGATATTTACGGCTATGACCGGCCGGGGACCGAGCCGGTTGAGCCGCAGTATATTACGTTGAAAGACTTCAGCTACTGAGCGAAGACATCGTCATACCAAGCAAAGTAAGTGATCAGAAATCGTATTTTCTGTGCTTGGTATCAGAGCCCGGCCCTGCTCAACAGGGCCGGGCTTTTTTATGTGAGGGCTTTTTATATATGGGCTCTCTGGGTGATGAAATTTTTGTGTCAGCCGCTGGTGATCATGAAGGATTCACAGTTTTGCCTTACATTAGCGCAATCTTGTTTTGGTCTATACCAAGGTGAAATATGCAAAAGAATCATCAGGCATGCCAGCCTTACTGGTTTGCCGAGGCAATGAAAGCGGAATCGCCGGCCAGTGCTAAAGGACTCACCCATGATATTCAAACCGATGTCTGTATTGTCGGCGGGGGATTTACCGGGCTGTGGACTGCGATCAATCTGAAGCAGCAGCAGCCATCCCTGGATGTGGTGGTGATTGAAAAGGGGTTGTGCGGTAGCGGGGCGTCGGGTCGGAACGGCGGCTGTATGTTGACCTGGTCGACTAAGTACCTGTCGATGAAAAAGCTCTACGGTGAAGAAGAAGCGGTCCGGTTGGTCAAGGCGTCTGAGCAGGCGGTGTATGAAATCGAAGCGTTTTGCCAGGCGCATGGGATTGATGCCCAACTGAGGCGCCATGGCGCGCTGTATACCGCGACCAATGCGGCGCAGGAAGGGAGTCTGGATCCGGTGTTGCAGGCGCTGGATGCGCAGGAAATCAACAGCTGGCAACAGTGGGAAACTGAGCAGGTGCAGCAGGCTGCGGGATCAGCGCTGCATCGGGAAGGTTTCTATTCTCCGGCGGCCGGCAGCGTTCAGCCGGCGATGTTGGTGCGGGGATTGAAGCAGGTGGCAGAGAAGCTGGGAGTGAAAGTCTATGAGCACACCCCGATGGAAGATATCAATACCGATGCACCGATCACCATCACGACCCCGCAGGCTGATATTTTTGCCGGTAAAGTGGTACTGGCGCTCAACGCATGGATGGTGGAGAAGTTTCCTGAATTTCGTCGCAGCATTGTGCTGGTTTCTTCCGATATGGCGATTACCAAGCCAATTCCGGACAAGCTGCAGCAAATGGGCTTGGCTGACGGCAAGGCGGTTGTTGATTCACGAACGTTTGTCCATTACTACCGAACGACGCCTGATGGTCGTCTGATGCTGGGCAAGGGCGGCAATCACTTTTCCTTTGCCAACCGGGTCAGTCCGATCTTTGATCAGCCAAGCCGGTATCAGTCGCTGCTGCGCCGGGCCTTTGCCGGTTTTTTCCCGTCGCTGGCTGATGAGCCGTTTGCCACCACTTGGACCGGCGCTTCGGATCGCTCGGTGACCGGCCTGCCGTTCTTCGGTTATTTCAAAGACAATCACGATGTCGTTTATGGTTTGGGCTATTCCGGCAACGGGGTGGCGCAAACCTGGATTGGCGGTCAGATCCTCTCATCCCTGGTATTGGAGCAGGACAACGCATGGCGGCGTTGCGGCCTGGTGTCGGGACCCAAAGGCTATTTCCCGCCGGAGCCGGTGCGCTGGAGCGGGGCGATGCTGGTCCGCAATGCCATTCGCCGAAAAGAGGCGGCAGAGGATGCCGGACTGAAGCCGCGCTGGCTGGATCAGCAACTGGCTAAGTTTGCTGATGCGGCCGGGAAGGCGGACAAGGGCTAATATTCGATATCTCGGATCAAGTTTTTAGACATAAATAAACCGCCAGTCTTTTTAGGTTGGCGGTTTTTTAATGGACTCAGTGGCGAGTTTGCATATTGGGGCGGTTCAAAGCCGACCCAATATGTGTTTAAGTCAGTGTCGCCAGTGATTCGATACAGATGGCATCGTGGCGCCAGTACTCAAGATCACAGTCAATCAGGTTATTGTGCTGATCATAGTTCAGTCGCTCGACAAACATCGCCGGGCTGCCGGAGGTCGCACGTAACGCCTGGGCGGTTTCCCCCAAAAGGGATGTGGTGCTCACCCGGTAGCGGGTTTTCGAGTAGATCACACCGTATTGCTCACGATAGGTGGTTGTCAGCGAGTTGGTGACATCATGATCCAGCAAGTCGGGAAAATGCTGGGGCAAAATGAAGTTGGTGACTACCACGACCGGGCGCTCATCTAAAAAGCGCAGCCGGTCGATCCGGTACACTTCTGTGAGTGGCGGCAATTGTAGCAGGGAAGCAGCGCGGCGACTGGCTGGGACCCGTTTGGCAGACAGCAGCTGAGAGCGCGCAACCCGGCCCTGCTCTCTGGCCATGGCCGGAAAATTAGTGGTGTAGGTCGGATCGTACTTGAGCGGCTCAGGTGAGACAAACCAGCCGCGACGATCTTCGCGATACAGCTTGCCTTCGGCTTCCAGCAGGGCCAAGGATTCCCGCAGAGTCACCCGCGTGGTATTAAAAGATTCAGCCAGCTTGCGCTCGGCCGGCAGTTTATTCCCTGCAATCAGAAGTCCGGCATCAATTTGTTCATTGATGGCTTCCATGATTTTTAAATATTGCACGATTTACCTTTCATCATGTCATGTGCGGTGCGCGAGGGCATTATATCAGTTTTCTGCGCGGGACAAATGGCTTGACCAGGCAGCAACTGAGGTTCATCAAACGCGTTAGATGTTGATTGTTCATAAAAAATACCAAGCTGAGTTTGATTGTCGGGGTAAGGTGCTGGCCGGATCTTCAGCTTGGTATCGGATTGGTGAACGCAGATTAATTGTTTTCCATGACCATTGGATGAACAAGGTAACCCAAGGGCCATGGCATGGTTGCTCAGCGTTTTCGCCAGGCTTGGGTCGAGCGCTCAATGAAGCGCCCCGTTGCAACATGTGCCAGCTTTACCCCTGCCGCGGTGAGCAGGATCATGACGGCCATCGCGGCCGCCGGACCGGTCTGACCGGCATCATCCATATTCAGCACGGAGACAGAGGCCGGCATGGTATCGGTCGCGTACAGGAACACAATGGCCGAAGTGGTGGTCATGGCATTGACGAACAGGTAGACCGCGATTTCGAGAATCGCTGGCATACAGACCGGAACCGTCACTTTGAAAAACACTTTGTACTGCGGCATCTTGATTGAGGCCGAAATGGCCTCGACTTCTGCCGGCAGCTGCTTGAGCGCGGTCAAGGCGGTCATATGGCCGACCGTGTAGTAGTGGATCACCGTGTTGACCACCAGGAGCGTCATGGTGCCGTACAGAACCGCCATCGGGTTCGCATGATGGTTAAAGAAAAAGATATAGCCCAGACCCAACACCATGCCGGGGACGGCCATTGGGACAATCGCAATCATCTGGAGCAGGTTGCGTAGCGGACTGAAGCTGCGACCTTTCTCGATACAGTAAGCCCCGATGAAGATCACCACTGTACCGAGAAGTGCAACCAGGCTGGCGAGCTGAATCGAGTTGAAATACGGTGCCCAGCCATAAGTGCTGAATTCGGCAAAGTTATAGTTGTTCAGGCTCAGGGTCAGGTTCCAGGGCCAGAAGGTCACCAGCGAGCCGTACACCGCCATGCCAATGACCGCCAGAATGGCGACTGCGATCCCGGCACAGAACAGCAAGCACAGGCCGTCCCGGACTTTGTGCGGGGCCGGTGTGTAGGCCACCGAGCGCGAATCAAATAACCCTTGTTGTTTTTTCTGTACCCAGCGATCGGCGGCGAAAGCCAGCAGGGCAGGGAGCAGCAGGATCACACTGGTGACCGCACCCATCGAGAAGTTTTGCTGACCGACCACCTGTTTGAAGATATCCGTCGCCAGCACATTGTATTGTCCGCCAATAACCTTCGGTACGCCGAAGTCGCACACCACCAGGGTGAAGACCACGATCAGCGCACTGATCAGGCCGTATTTCGCGGCCGGAAGCGTAACGATGAAGAAGGTTTTAAACGGCGAGGTATTGAGTGCCCGCGCGGCTTCATACAAGCGCGCATCGGAGGTTTTCAGCGAGGTGGTGAGGATCATCACCGCGTGCGGAAACGTCCAGAAGATCAGGCCCAGGGCAATGCCGATCGGGCCGTAGACGGAATAGCCCATCAACCAGTCTTTGGCAATCCCCTGATTCCCGAACAGATAAATCAGACTGATCGCCGGCAGCAGTGAAGGGGCCAGAATTGGCGCTGCGCCGATGACGGTAAACAATCCTTTAAACGGCATGCAGCTGCGGGTCAGGGCGTAGGCATAGCCGAAGGCCAGCAAACCGACCGCCATGGTGACGATGAGGCCAATCGCCATGGTGTTTTGCAGTGAGAGCCACAGTGCCGGTGAGGCAAAGTATTCGGCAAAATTGGCCATGCCGACAAAATTGCCGTCACGGTCGAGGACACTTTTCTGCAGCATGGCACCCAGTGGGGCGAGGACAAA
Source organism: Photobacterium atrarenae (assembly GCF_024380015.1). Classification (NCBI taxonomy): domain Bacteria; kingdom Pseudomonadati; phylum Pseudomonadota; class Gammaproteobacteria; order Vibrionales; family Vibrionaceae; genus Photobacterium; species Photobacterium atrarenae. The sequence continues at coordinate 1,879,888 of NZ_CP101508.1, read as the reverse complement.
CAGGGCCATGATGATGGCCACCCCGCTGAGCACGATGCCCAGGATCAGGTTATCGCGGCTGAAGGCATTTCTGAGCCGGTAGAGTCGCTGCTTGCCGCTGGCTTGAGCGCGGGTCATTGCGGGTTCGCTGGTGATCGAAGTCATTTTGGTCGCCATCATGATTGCCCCGCCAGAAAAATGTGGGTGTGTTTTTGCGACAGGTTAACCCGATGGTAGTGCCCGCGCTTCAGTGCCAGACGGCGAAGTTCACGGATCGGCACATCGACGCGGAGCGTCGGCGCGTTGTGCTCACCCTGCAATTTACATTCAGCCCGGACAAAGGTGCCCTGAAACTCCAGATCTTCGACCATCACCGGGAAGCTGGCTTCACCCGATTCGCCGATGTCGGTAAAGTGGAGATCTTCCGGGCGCAGGCCAAGCTCCAGCATATCACCGCGCTTGAGGTGTTCGGCAGGTTTTGGCAACAGGGTTTCACCGATGCGGATTTGGGTGTCGCTGACCACGGAGCCGGCAATAAAGTTCATGTTGCCGACAAAATCGGCGACAAAGCGCGATGCCGGTTGTTGGTAAATTTCTTCCGGGGTACCGACCTGCTCGATACAGCCATGGTTCATCACCATAATGCGGTCGGCCATTGCCAGGGCTTCTTCCTGATCATGGGTCACCATGATGGTGGTGATCCCCAACTGGCGCTGCAGGCGGCGGATTTCCTCTCGCAGGTGGCCGCGAACTTTGGCGTCCAGTGCTGACAAAGGTTCATCAAGCAGTAACAATCCTGGGGATAATGAGAGGGCACGGGCCAGCGCAATACGTTGTTGCTGACCGCCGGAAAGCTGGTTTGGGAATTTCACTCCGGCATCAGCCAGGCCGATGAGATTGAGCCAGTGGCTGACGGTTTCATCCACTTCTTTTATGCTCTTGCCCTGGTTGCGCAGTCCCAGACCGATATTCTCAGCTACAGTCAGGTTCGGGAACAGGGCGTAGGATTGAAACACAATGCCGAAATCGCGCTGTTCCGGTGGCAGGAACGTGGTTTCCTGGCCTTGTTGGGTGATCTTGCCTGAAGATGCGAGATCCAGACCGGCAATGGCCCGCAGCAGGGTGGTTTTGCCACACCCGGAAGGGCCGAGGAAGCAGATGAATTCGCCTTTGTGAATGTCGAGAGAGATGTCTGTCAGCGCAGTAAATTGGCCGTACTGCTTACTGAGATGTTCAATCTTCAGATAGGTATTCATGGTTTAGCTCGATTTATTTGGTATATACCAAACATACACCGACCTAATTACACTTCGATGACAGCTACTTGACGAAAAAAAGACAGTTCAGGTGGTAAATTTCTGTCATCGGGTTAATACTTAACTCTACCTGAATGACCTTTTTTTACTTGGCGTGAAAAAAGATTATTGAATAGAGAGCCGCGTTTTAATCCATTCAATATTGCTACTATCCACATGAGCTTAATCTAACAAGGAATAAGTGATGGAAAGGAAAATGCTGATTCGAAATATTTCGTATATGGAACGTGAGTTATCAGAAATGAAGAAAGAGCTAGCGGTACTGGATGCGAAGTGGGAGCAGCAAGAGCAAGCCGTGCTGCCCGAAGCCGAAGAAGCGATTCTGAAAGATAAACAACACTAAGTGGTTGTGACCTGCCAACCTGAACCAATCTCGGGTTATTTGTCTCATCATTCATAGCCGAGAGGCTGGATCAGATTGGTATAAAAAAGAGTGATGGCTGCTCACCATCACTCTTTCTTGGTGTTTCAAGACCAATCAAGCACGCTTATGAGCGTGGCTCAGACTTGGCGTCAAATTTGGCAGACCAGGTTTTTAGCACCTCCTGACGACTGACGGCCATTTTTGAGAAGTCCATTTTCACCATGGCACGTTCAACATCCGGATAGTTTTTCACCGGCTTGTTAACCGCTTTGTGGCCGACTACCGGGTAGAAGGCGTTGTACAAATGATTGGCTTCTTTCGACAATGACCAGTCAACCAGGCGCTTCGCCGCATCCGATTGGGTGTTCACCAGGCCCACCGCTTCCGATTCCCAACCCACACCGCCGGTCGGCATGATGATATCGATTGGTGCGCCTTGGGTTTTCAGTTTCGCGCCACGGATCGCCATGGAAATACCGATGGCCACTTCTCCCATCCCGGCCTGAACACAAGGCTTGGAGCCCGAGTGAGTATAGTGGGCAATATTCTTATCCAGTTTTTCCATGTAGTCCCAGGCCGCATCGTCACCCATGGACTGCATCCAGGCGGAAACCTGCATATAGCCGGTGCCGGAAGAGGCCGGGTTCGGCATTGCGATATGGCCTTTATAGACAGGTTTCAGCAGATCCTGCCAGCTTTCCGGTTTCGGCAGCCCCTGTGCTTTGGCGACCATTTCGTTAAAGCACACCGCGTTAAAGAAGGCGTCGTTGCCGAACCAGGCTTTATCTTGCTCCGGGTCAATCAGATTCGGGCGGATTTGATCCAGACCGGCTGGCGTATAAGGCTTCAGGATCCCTTCATCTTTCAGCAGAGCCATCGATGAGCCTGCCAGGCCCCAAACCACATCGGCGCGTGGGTTGGCTTTTTCAGCCAGTAGTTTTGCAGTCATGATCCCGGTTGAGTCACGAACCCATTTGATTTTGATATCCGGGTTGGCTTTTTCAAATCCATTTTTGAACTTGGCCAGCATGTCTGTTTCGTAGGCGGTGTAAACCGTCAGTTCCTCAGCGGCAAACGCCGAGGTCGCAGATAGGGCGGCAATCGCAGTCAGAGGCGCAATCATCCAACGGTGCTTCATTGTTCATTCTCCATGAGTCTATTTGGTATGTACCAGATTGGTTCGACTTGGAAGATGCTAGGGAGCAATTATGACAATTCAATGATTTTCAGATGTCAGTTTGCTAACAGTTATGTGAGTTGTTAATTGCGGCATGCTGTTCATGTTTGGATCATTTACTGCCGTTTATGAAAGTTTTATTAAGTCTACGGTGGGGGGATTTACATCAATTCGTTTGGCTCGCTATAGTTTTTATCAAATTGGTATAGTCCAGAATGAGAATCAAAAGATGGAAACTGTAGAAAATCAATACTTGCTGCTGACCCCGGGCCCGTTATCAACCAGCCGTACCGTGCGTGAGGCGATGCTGAAAGACTGGTGTACCTGGGATGATGACTATAACAAGGGCATTGTTGAGGTGATTCGCCAGCAACTGGTTGCCTTGGCGACAGCTCAGGATAGCTATACCTGTGTGCTGATGCAGGGTAGCGGTACCGCCTCGGTGGAAGCGACGATCGGCTCGGTGATCCCGGCCGACGGCAAACTGCTGGTGATTAACAATGGTGCCTACGGCGAGCGGATCGGCCAGATTGCCCAGTACCTGAACATTGCTCACCATATTGTCGAGCTGGGTGAAGTCGCTCAGCCGGATTTGCAGGCGCTGGAGACGATTCTGGCTGAAGACCCGGCCATTACCCATATCGCGATGGTGCACTGTGAAACGACCACCGGCATGCTGAACCCGGTCGCACCGGTGTGTGAGCTGGTGAAAGCGCACGGCAAAGTGATGATCCTCGATGCGATGTCCAGCTTTGGCGGGATCCCATTGGAGATCGGGGAATTGGGGATCGACTTTCTGATCAGCTCTGCCAACAAATGCATCCAGGGCGTGCCGGGATTTGGTTTTGTCCTGGCCAAACAAGCGGAGCTGGAACAATGTCAGGGCCGTGCCCGTTCGCTGACGCTGGATCTGTATGATCAGTGGCAGTGCATGGAAAAAAATCACGGAAAATGGCGCTTCACCTCACCGACCCACACCGTTCGTGCTTTTCACCAGGCACTGCAGGAACTGCTGGTGGAAGGGGGCGTGGAAGCCCGTTATGCGCGTTATCACAGCAATCAGCAAATTCTGGTCGATGGGATGGAACGTTTGGGGTTCCGCTGTTTGCTGGATAAATCGCTACACTCACCGATTATTACCTCTTTCTACTCTCCGGCGCACCCGGATTACGATTTCAAGACTTTCTATCACTTGCTGAAAGAAAAGGGCTTCGTGATTTATCCGGGCAAAGTGTCGAACGCGGACTGCTTTCGGATCGGCAATATCGGCGAAGTTTACAACCAGGATATCCATCGCCTGATTGATGCCATTGGCTCTTCAATGTACTGGCAACATGGCGCACAGGGCGGAACCGCTGCCGAAATGCAGGAGCAGCAGGCATGAGCCTTCCGGAAAATGAAGCCCTGGTCAATCACGATACGGCATTGACCGAGCAGTCACTGCGCAGTGAAGGGGATACCAATACTTCCCCGGCGCGTGCGGCCTGGAGCCAGACGATTTCCGATGAGACAACCCGAGCCACGCTGGCCGAGGACAGCCGCTATTTCCTCCATCAGGCGATGTCGACCCCGTGCCTGGATGCGCTGGTGGGCGCTCAGGGGATCTATCTCGAAGATGTTGCCGGCAAGCGCTACATGGATTTTCACGGCAATAACGTGCATCAGCTTGGCTACGGTCACCCGCATGTGATTGAACGGGTGCAGCAACAGTTGGCAACCTTACCGTTCGCACCACGTCGTTTCACGAATCAGACGGCGATCGATTGTGCCCGCCGTTTAACGGAAGTTGCCGGGGGCGAGCTGAACCGGGTGCTGTTTGCGCCGGGGGGAACCTCGGTGATCGGCATGGCGCTCAAGTTGGCGCGTTTTGTCACCGGCAATGCCAAGGTGGTGTCATTGTGGGATTCGTTTCACGGTGCGTCGATGGATGCAATTTCGGTCGGCGGTGAGGCCTGCTTCCGCGAGGGGATGGGACCGCTGATGGCTGGGGTTGAACGGATCCCGCCTGCCGTCAGTTACCGGGGAGCTTTGCCTTCCCCGGATGGCAGCGATATTCATTACGCCGATTACTTAGAATATGTGATTGAAAAAGAAGGCGGGATCGGTGCCTTTATTGCTGAAGGCATCCGCAATACTGATGTTCAGGTGCCCAGCCGGGCCTATTGGCAGCGGGTGCGGGAGATTTGCGATCGGCACAATGTGCTGCTGATCATGGATGATATCCCCAATGGGATGGGACGTACCGGCCATTGGTTCACCCACCAGGCGTTCGACATCGAGCCCGATATTCTGTGTATCGGGAAAGGCCTGGGCGGCGGCGTGGTGCCGCTGGCGGCGCTGCTGACCAGAGATCAGTACAACACCGCGTCGCAAGTCTCGCTTGGCCATTACACCCACGAGAAGAGTCCGGTGTGCTGTGCTGCCGCGTTGGCGACGATTGAAGTGATTGAGCAGGAAAGCCTGCTGGAGAAAGTCAGGGCGGATGAGGCTTATGTTCGTGAACGACTGCTGCAGATGAAAGAGAAGTTTTCCCTGATCGGTGATGTGCGCGGTATGGGGCTGCTGTGGGGCGTTGAGCTGGTCACCGATCAGGAGACCAAAGCCCGTGCATTAGCGGCTGCCGAGCAGGTGATGTATCGCTGTCTGGCGCTGGGGCTGAGCTTTAAGGTGTCACAGGGTAACGTCTTGCAGCTAAGTCCCCCCCTGATTATCAGTCGCGACGCCCTTGCCCGTGCGTTGGATATCGTCGAGCAGGCGATCGGTGAAGCCGACGCCGTCAGAAACAAATTTGAACCACAACAACGATTACTCGGGTGTGCCGGTTGGCGCAGACGCTGAATGCGGCACATCTTTACGAAGGATGAGGAGACATCAGATGCAACATTTACAAGCGGTTATGTTTGACTGGGCTGGCACTGTGGTTGATTTCGGCTCTTTTGCCCCGACCACCATTTTTGTCGAAGCATTTAAGCGCGAATATGACTTTGAGATCAGCCTGGAAGAAGCTCGTGTTCCGATGGGCCTCGGCAAGTGGGATCATATTAAAGCCGTCGGGGAGCTACCGGAAGTTGCGGCGCGCTGGGAAGCCAGGTTTGGTCGCCCGATGCAAAAAGAAGACATTGATAAAATCTATCAGACTTTCATGCCGCTGCAGGTGAAAAAAGTTGGTGAGCATGCGGATCTGATCCCCGGCGCTAAAGCCGTGATCGATAACTTGCGTGAACAGGGCCTGAAAATTGGTTCATGCACCGGTTACCCGCGGGTGGTACTGGATGCGCTGATCCCGGCCGCTAAAGCCAATGGTTACAGCCCGGATTGTGCGGTTGCAACCGACGATCTCAAAGCCGGGGGCCGTCCGGCGCCTTATATGCTGCTGCAAAACATGCTGACGCTGGCGGTGAGCGATGTTAAAGCCTGCGTGAAAGTGGATGACTCGGTGCCGGGGATCACCGAAGGTTTAAATGCCGGGATGTGGACGGTTGCGCTGCTCCTGTCCGGAAACGAAGCGGGTCTGACTCAGGCTGAGTTTGAGGTGGCGGATGAAGCGACGCTGGCGGCAGCCCGGGTGAAAGCTCAGGATGCGTTTGCCCATTCGGGCGCCCATTATCAGATTGATACCATTGCCGATCTGCCGGCAGTGATTGCTGATATTGAGCAGCGGCTGGCAAACGGTGAGCGCCCGTAAATCGCCTTTGATTTCACCGCAAAACATACTGACAATTTCCATCTAAACAGATCAAGCCTTGCATTGTGGTGATGCGAAGGCTTTTTTTGTTTTTGTCCGGGATGCATGCAGTCGGTGCGCATGGGCCAGAGTTCACTCATTAGGTGCGCCATGACTTCAGGTTCGCCAGCGGATACTGGGCGCTTTAGCGGTAAAGCAAGAAAGGTGAGATGAATTAGAGATGCCTCATAAGTACCAAATCGGGTCGGGCGCTTCAAAAAGTTGATGTTTTTCATCAGCTAAGAATCAGTGATTGAGGTCTTGTTTTATACAAACTTTTTTGCCAATAAGGGCCGGGTATGGTCTTATTCTGTGCATCCTGCCCCGAAAAAACATAAGTTAAATCAATATGAATAGGGTAAAACTTTTGTTTTTACAGTTTTGTTGATGTTAATCAATTGTATTGTAAATATTTTGTGTTTGGTTTTCTGCGCTTAAAATCAAGATCGACCGCAAATTTTCTAAAATCCATCATTCCTCAGCATCAAGTAAGACGTATAGTTGGAAAGTGCTCTTTAAGTATAAAGCAGACGGCAACCGGCCGACTGAGATTCTGAATGCCGTTCAGTTTGTCGTGGTCATGTTTCTTTAGGGATGGTTATGGATACACCAATTGATATCTCGAAAGACAGTGGCGTCGTGTTTAATTACACATTGTTTTTATCTGCCTCCTGTCAATACAGGCTGACGTTTATCGATGCGCTCAAAGCATTAATTCCATCATTGACAGTATCCTGGACTTCTGCGCTGCCGGAGGGGATGTCAGAGTCGGAAAAGCTGCAAACGCAGGCGCTGAAAGTTCTGTCCACCAGTACTAGTGATACCAATAATCTGATCCGTCTTATTCGTTTAGCGCGCCAGGAGCGTATCCAGGAGTTGCTGATCACTTTGCCTTATGCACTCGATGTTGAGCAACTGGACTATATCGAAGAAAAGGCAGAGTGTAAGATTATACTGGCGGCTGAAAGCGGGGAGGTACTTCGAGCCATGTTATGTGAAGTGCGCATCTAAGCGTTGCGGGTTTTGCTTTATTATGCTGGTTACCTGAAATCGAAAGGCGCACTTGTATACCTCCCTTTGTATTCGAGTGCTCCTACATGGGTGGATTGAAGTTGTGGATGCGATAGACTAGTAAGTCACCAGATGCGATTCGATTACATAATTCTTGGTGCTTTTCATCTTCTGATAAGTTGCATTGTAAAGGGTTATCAATCAATGATGCATAAAGACGGGAAATACTGAACTGCACCCCCCAATTTTGCGAATGCGAGCTTAGCAAAAGATGGGCCTGTAGCTTGTTCTTAAATGAATCCAATGAAAAACTGCTATCCATACCGAATGGGCAACGTTTGGCCGTTGTTATCAAATAGCACAGGCCTACACGATTAATAATAAGCGTGTTCGTATACCTGGCTGTCCTTAGTATCGTTTTCAGATCCAAAATCAACCTCTATCATCGTATTGTTCTTTCTTGCTTGCTTCGATTTTCGCAAATAATGCATTGGCTCTTTTCATTACAGTGTTTGCTGCCTTTTGCTTACGCGCATTGAGGAATTGATCAGAGAACTGTATGTAGCGCTTGGCCATCGCTAGCTGAGTTTTGATTAAAGGAGAAAAATCAGCAGGAACATCCTTTGCTACTTGGTTTACATCATTCTCTAAAGACTGAAGCTGTCGCACAGTTTTCAGATTACGCAACCGTTCGTGGAAAGCGTTGAACTGGAACTCATAGTAGTCACTAGCCGCTTTGTATGGGAACTTGATTGGGTTATCTGATTGTTTTAACTCATGATATCTGTTAATCGATTGAACTGCGTTAAACAGTCTCTCTCCCTTGGTTATCAGGGCAACATTATGTTCATCCTCTGAGAAATAGGTATCCCCAACAGCGATGAGCATTTTCAATCGTTGAGAATCAAGAGTGTTCATTGCGGTACGAAACTGGTCTGCAAAAACTGAATTAGCTGCAGCACTGGGCTTAAAGTCAAAATTATGGTCAATCTGAGAGAGGTCCGCTCTCAAACGCGTAATGTCCTGTCCTATCTTGGGATCAAAGTAACTACCTGCCTCCAAGATCGAGTTAATCTGATCGATGATTAAAGACTTACTTGATTGCCAGCTGAGAGTAACACGCTTATTCATCTCGGTTAGAGAGTGAGAATCTGGATAAAGGCTCAAAGCTTCTTTAATAATGCCTTCAATTGCATAGTAGTCAGGGTAGCGGTTGGTGCTGTTGTTTAAAATAGAATCAATGCGATCCTGATACCAGTCGATAGCTTTCTCTTGATTCAGGTGTAACAAAGCTGCCTTTAAAACGCTGCTTTCTGGTGGGAGTGTTGGCAATGTCTTCAGTAATGACTCGACAGGCAGCGCTAGTAGTTTTTCTTCATGGTCTTGTGCATTTTGGATATCGGTTAGCTGAGCCTGAAGCCCTGACCTTGCTTGGTTCAGTGAGTGATAGCCATAGGAGGCAGCAGCCGCCATAACTAATAACGAAGCAACGAGTACAGGAAAATGACTCTTTCTCCGGGTTAGTAGCGTTTCGATCTCAGCAAAACTTTTGAGTCGCTCAGAGGGATTAAACTGCAGCCCGCTGAATAGTACCTTCCATAAGTAGCCAGGTAGTTGCTGAGGGCGAGTTAGTTTGAGAGCTTGTTCTTGAGCTTGGTTTGATGGTGTTCGATTATATGGGTGTTTACTCGTGACAAGCTCATAGGCAATGCATGAAAAAGCGTAAATATCATCTTGAAAAGAAGGAGAATTACCAGAAATCAGGTTCGGTGATGCATAAGCTGGCGTATAGCCGGCGATGATGCTGGACTCGTCATGTGTGATGGATGCGTATTTATCGACACTTAGGCTCTGTGCCCGTGCTACACCAAAATCAAATATTTTGATGACGCCGTTTCGGGTGAGCATAATGTTGCTGGGCTTTAGATCTGAATGAACGACTCCCATACTATGGGCATAACTGAAAGCGGAAACGATTTGTTTGAGCAGTGAAAGAGTCTTCTTCGGGGGTAGCCCGTTAGGACGAGAGCGCAAGATAATATCTTCAAGCGTCTCTCCGTCTAAAAGCTCCATTACCAGATAATAAAACCTGTCGAAACCAAAACCGAACACTTTCACAATATTCGGGTGGCTTAGTGATTGTGTCTGTTTAGCTTCTTTTATCAGTAAATCATTATAATCAGGGTTTTCAGTCGTATTTGACTGAAGTACCTTTATTGCAACATCCGAGGCATCAATACCTTCAGCTTCTAAAAGCAAATCCTTCGCTTGATATACCTCGCATAAGCCACCTCGACCGATAAGCGACACAATTTTGTAACGATTATCGATAATATCCCCACTATCCAAGCTGGTATTTTTGTGGTTAGTCTTATCTATAGAATTATCGATAATGTCATCATGGGTATTATTGGCAGAATGCTCAGAAACTAACTCAGCCGACTTGATAACAGTCTCATCATTCTTCTGCCGTGATGAATCATCATTAGCATTATCACGAGGGGTGTTTTCATTTTCCATAACTAACCCAAAGTATATTCAAGAACTAATAACGCCGACATAAATAACACTAATTAACCACAAGATCTAGAAGCTGAGCGGTTATACGCTGAAATTCGATCGATATAGATAATGATAATTTGATAGATTACATCGATTTTTTGATCTTGATGGAATAAAAATTAATCTTTAAATCTTTAGCGTTGATTTTTTAATACCTGCCAATAGGATTCAACGGTTAATAAATGAGGTTAAATTTAGATATCTGTGGTTTCCTACAGGTGTCTGTGTTTCAGGGGCATTTACGATGCAGCTTACACTAGAGATAGCCAGTTATCACAAGTACGCGACAGAGACTGAAGTTTCTAAAACCTTCTCTTCGAGCGATCACGGCAGGTTGATTACGCTAGGGCGGGCTAGAGAAAGTGATTGGTATTTACCTGATCCGGAAAGGGTTATTTCAGCTGAACATGCTCAGATACTAATTACTGAGGACTCATTTGTTATAAGAGACGTATCAACCAATGGTTTATACATAAATGGGTCAGCAAGCCCATTGGGCCAAAATAACACCTATTACCTTGAGCACGGAGATGAAATTAGTATATCCGACTATCAAATTAAGGTTTATATACAAGCGGCTGAAATTAAAGATGTGAGTTTAGTTCAAAAAACAGAAGGCGGTTCAAGTGTAAGGAATATTGAATCTGAAACAGATGAGATATTGCTTCAAGATTTTGGAATCTCCTCGGGTTTGCTCGCTGATGATGCGATTAATACGCAGAATAAAACGCAAGCATTAGAAATCGACTTAGATGAAAATTTTCAGATACCCGACAATCACTCTGGAAAAACCGGAGCTGTAGGGAGTATCCCTGAAGATTGGAGCCTATCACTGGATAGCCAAGATCAATTGACCAAGGAGACGGCAGGACACGCTGAAGAAACCTTCGCTGCTTTGTCTTCAAAATCTTCTACAAAAGTTAGTCTTGAAAACATTGATATCTACGATTCTTTTGTCAAGGGGCTGGGGATAAATCCAAGTATGGTTCCGGATGCTTCGAATGAAAGGTTTTGGAGGTTAATGGGATCCTCATTAAGGTTGCTACTGGAGGGTATCGCTGAAACTTTGCATAGCAGAACTGAATTCAAGCAGCAGAAGCGCTTAAATCAGACTTTATTCCAAAAGACAGAGAATAATCCCATAAAATATTCAGGGACAATTGAAGACCTTATACACAATCTATTCATCCGTGAAAGTACAAGCTTTATGAGCCCTGAATTGGCTATAAAAGAAGCTTTTGACGATATTAAAGAACACGAGAAAGCACTTCAGGCTGGCCTGGAAGGAAGTATTCAAGGGATTCTTACAGTTTTATCGCCAAGAAATATAAAAGTAAGTAGCACAGATGAAACAAAGTGGCGTCGAAAGCTATTCAAAAATGAAAGTAAAGACAGTTGGAATAACTATCAAAGTGTTTATAAGAAAATGACGAACGATATGAACGGTTACAAGTTTTATATGGATGATTTTAATAAAGCATATGAAACATACATCAATAGTAAGTAAGGTCATGCTATGAAGAATTTCGCTGTGTTACTAGTGTCGCTCATTCTACTGAGTGGTTGTACGGTCGCAAATTATGTTGTGCCGGCCTATACAAAGTTAGAGTTTAGTGTATCTGAAGAAGTTAATCCGGACTTAAATGGACGACCGTCGCCTGTCGTCGTCAAAGTGTATGAATTATCATCGAGAACCCTTTTTGAGAATCATCATTTTTTCGAATTATATGACGAACCTGAAAAAGTATTAGGTCCTGACTTGATCGCTAGAGATGAGTTTGAGTTCTATCCTGGTTCCGAAAATTCATATGATGTAACACTTCAACCTGGAGTCAGGTATGCGGGTATTTTAGTTGCCTACAGAGATCTGGAGAATGCTCGTTGGAGAGAGATTGTTGAAATCGATAACACAGACTATGAAACCTATCAAATAGATGTTGGGAAGCTAGCTGTATCTGTCTTGAATAAGTAGTCCCGCCGTCCAAATCAAAGGAATTTAGAGATGAGTGATTTCAGTCGCGTGGCATGGACCGAGGGCATGTTCCTGAGGCCGCAGCATTTCCAACAGCAGGAGCGTGCAATTCTGAGTGAGTTGACTTCGACCCTGGAGAAGTCAAAGCCATACTATTGGGGTATATATGACATTGCTATTGATGAATCATTACTAAAGTTGTCTCAGTTTGGCATCATTACGTTGTCTGCACAAATGCAAGACGGCGTTTCGATCAGTTTACCCAAGAAAGATGCTTTACCACCACCTTTGCAGATAGAAAAGAACACAAGGGACAAAATTGTCTATTTAGCTATACCGGCGGATAAGAGCAATGGCTTAAATTTATCTGATATAAACTCAACAAAGGTTACAAGGTTTCATTTTGAGGATCATGAAACTGTAGACAATTCTGTTGGCAGCGAGGCTTCAGAAATTATTCAAGTCACGAAGTATAGCCTTGAGCTCACAACGGATGAGAGTAGTTTATCTGGCTATGTAGCGCTTCCAATCGCAAGAATCAAAGAAGTCGATGATGACGGGAAAGTCGTTCTTGACGATAAGTTTATTCCGCCGACGATAAACTCTCAAAGTAATGCGAATATAAAACGTTTCATCCATGATCTTAGAAGTGTTGTAAAGCTACGTGCAGATTCTATTGCAAGCAGGCTGGGGCAAGGACAAGGTACATCTAACTCAATCATTGACTTTTTGATGCTGCAAGCACTGAACCGATATGAGCCGCTTCTTATACATTTAGAGCAAACGAATGGAACGCATCCGGAAGAGATCTTTAGGCTTATTTGTTCAATGTCAGGTGAAATGGCAACATTCTCTAGCCATAACAAGCGGCCGCCAATCTTACCGGTCTATCAGCATGATGAATTGACGACTGTTTTTGGCAACTTGATGGTGGTGCTCAAGCAATATATGAGTACGGTACTTGAACAAACAGCCGTGCAGCTAAATATAGAGTCAGCCAAATACGGTATTAAAGTGGTCACCATTCCGGATAAAACCCTTTTTGATTCTGGAGTTTTTGTTTTATCAGTGAAAGCTGATATTTCTGTTGAAGAATTAAGAAAGCGCTTCCCAGCACAAATAAAAATTGGTCCTGTTGAACATATTCGTGATCTTGTCAATAACCAGTTGCCTGGGGTTTCTATTTCACCACTACCCGTGGCACCACGCCAGATTCCATACAATGCTGGCTATCACTATTTTCAGCTGGATCAGAAAAATAGTTACTGGAATAGGTTAAGTGCAAGTGGCGGGATAGCGCTTCACTTGTCAGGTCGATACCCAAATTTAGACATTCAGATGTGGGCTATTAAGTAGCTCGAACAATTGAGGATATGTTGTGGCTGATTCAACAGTAATCAAACCAAAACCAGGACGATTAGGATTGATGGAGACCAATGTCGGTGTAGTCAAGGCACCATCATTGAGCAATGACAGAACAGTGGTTCATAAGAACTCTTCGAAACTGGGTGTTATGCCACTCTCGAATAATCCACTTGTCGAGGAAGCATCAATCATATTCTCAATTATTTTCAAGGTCAGAAGTGCTCCGGATAACACGAATGTCGATAACCTGAAAAAGTACTCAATTGATAGGGTGAAAGACTATGAGCAGAGATTGAAAGATAATAACTTGTCACTGAGTGATATTGAATCTGCTAGGTACTGTTTGTGCTCTTTCGTTGACGAGACCGTATTGAATACAACTTGGGGTGGTCGTTCAAACTGGTCTGAAGAAAGCTTGCTTTCTATTTTTCACACAGAAACTTTTGGTGGCGAATATTTCTATAAGCTGCTCGATGATGCACTATCTGATCCTCAAAATAATCTTTTGCTCATCGAGTTTCTATATATGTGTCTTTCCCTGGGGTTCATTGGGAAAATGCGCATTGAAGATAATGGCATGGATCAGATAGAAACTTATAGGTATAAGGCTTTCCAGATAATAAAAAGAATGTCAGAAAATACTGAAACTCTGATCAGCCCCACATACAAGAAGAACTTACTGATCGGGGTAAAACCGACTCGAGGTATTCCGCTGTGGGTAGTTACAGCAGTTTTTGCTGTGATGACCTTAGGGATTTACATGGGTTTTTCATATAATATCAATAGCTTATCTGATCCTGTTTTTGCTCGTATTAACAACATAGCTCAGTTAGAACAAGGTGTGGTTATTTCTGACAGTGAAGGCAACCCTTCAGTTCAGCACCTCAAGCAACTCTTACAAAGTGAAGTTTCTAAAGGGTTTATTGAACTGATTGAATTGAATGACAGGCTGAGGATTATTATTAATTCTAGTGAGTTGTTTTCCTCTGGTAGCGCTGAAGTAAAAGAGGGTATTTTGCCTATTCTTGCAAAAGTGGCTCGAGTGTTGGAATCAACAAGTGGACATATTTTAATCACCGGGCATACAGACAATCAGCCCATTTTTACAAGTAAATATCCATCCAACTGGCACCTATCGTTAGCCAGGGCAACAGCTGTTGCAAACATATTAGCAATGGGTTCTGAACTTCAAGGCCGTTTATGGCCGGAAGGAAAAGGGGATGCGAGCCCCAGGTATCCCAATGACTCACATTCTCAGCGCGCCGAAAATCGCCGTGTTGAAATTGACCTGCTATTTAATTAATTTTAGGGCTGAAGATGTTTTACAGATTTATTCATTATCTTAAAGCAGTTTTATACTCAAAGTGGGCTATCACTTTGATCGGCTTGCTAGCGTTATCCTTCTTAATCTGGTTTGGAGGTCCGCTGATTGCAATTGCTGGCAGTGAGCCGTTTTCTAGCCCAATCGTAAGATTGGTAATAATCTTGTGCCTGACATTTTTTTGGGCAGGTATTAACATTTACCAAGCTAAAAAAGAGAAAAGGAGCAATGAGGAGAATGTAAACTCTTTGCTGAATATTTCATCGGAAGAGGAAGATAAAGAAGGTATTGACCATGAGATCGATACGTTACGCGCACGAATTACCAAGGCGATCTCAATCCTAAAAACATCTTCATTACTGAAAGGAAAGAGCTTATATGAGTTGCCTTGGTATATTTTAATTGGCCCACCCGGAACAGGGAAAACAACTGCCTTGTACAACTCAGGTTTGGAGTTTCCGCTTAAAGACCAGCTAGGTGACGATCCGTTGGCTGGGGTTGGCGGTACCAGGCACTGTGATTGGTGGTTTACAAATAAAGCTATTCTGATTGATACAGCAGGTCGGTATACAACACAGAACAGCAACGCTAAGCTCGATAGTAAAGCCTGGCTCGGATTTCTCGGTCTGCTTAAAAAATACAGGACTCAAAAGCCGATCAATGGTGCAATTATCACTATCAGCCTAACCAGCTTGATGAATGACACGCCTACAGAAAGAACACTTCAGGCGCGTGCAATAAAACAACGCCTTCAAGAGTTAAAAAATAGGCTGGGCATGAATTTCCCTGTGTATGTTATTTTTACAAAGGCTGATCTGGTCGCGGGGTTTAATGAGTTTTTTGAAGGGTTAAGCCAGGAGCAGCGTGAGCAGGTTTTTGGCATAACCCTTCCAGAGCAGTCCAGCGAAGATGAACAAGGTGTAGTTTCTCAATTCAATCGAGAGTTTCATCGAATTCTAGAAAACTTAACTCAACAGATTAACGAAAAAGTTTTCAACGTAGCTGACAAAGAAAAGCGCCTGCTGATTTACGAATTTCCAAAACAGCTCAGGATGTTGCAAGCAGCAGCGGATGATTTGTTGAAAATAATATTTAGCCCGAATAGCTTTGAAGAGCCACCAATGTTGCGTGGGATATATTTAGTTAGCGCGACACAGAAAGGCACACCTATTGACAAGGTTATTTCTGAAGCAACGCATAGTCTCGGAATGGGAGAAGTTTCGCTACATCAGCATGGTGGTCAGTCGAAAGGTTACTTTGTCAAAAACTTGTTCGAACAGGTGATCTTTCCAGAGCAAGATGCTGGAACATTGAACCGTATCCATGAAAGAAATAGCCTATTGATTCGTCGCTGCGTCATTGGTGCAAGCTGTTTGCTTCTCGTCACTTCTACTGTGTTGTGGAGTTTGAGTTACCGCTGGAATATGCTTTATGTGGACAAGACTGAAGAAGTACTGGATGAGTTCGATCTAATTACAGGAAGTGGTTTATCAAAAGATACTGATATTGTTTCCCTGGTAAAGGCTTTGGACTATTTGAAACAATCACCAAATTCTATTTCAAAAAGTTTAGACGGTGAGGTTGTTGTTGCCAAAAACTTAGGGTTGTATCAAGGTGATAAGATTGGCGAGCCTCTTAATGTTGCCTATTATCGAGTATTGAAAGAACACTTTTCACCGTATATTACCTCTGCTTTAATTCATGATATGAATCAGAAGCAGTCATATTTGGAATATTTATATGAGACATTGAAAACTTATTTGATGTTGTTTGATAGCAGTCGATTTAATAAAGAGCAAGTTCTGAGTTGGTATGTTCAATATTATGGTCGTAATTACCCGGGTGAGATAAATGCTGATCTCAGAACGTCTTTGTTAGTTCATACCGATGCCATGCTTGAAAGTGGTGTGAGAACTGCTGACTATGACGATGATAGTGTAAGAGTGGCTCGTGAGGCCTTGAGTGAGCTTCCGCTCTCCGAAAGAGCATATCAACGTCTGAAGCTTGACTATAAATCAAGCCATATACCTGACTTCCGGATCACCAATGTCATTGGGAGCGATAGTCACAATATTTTCTACCGGGAAAGCGGGAAAAAATTGAGTGAAGGGATCCCTGGGCTTTACACCTATAACGGATTTCACAGTATCTTTCAGTTAGAAAATCAGAGAATAGTCAAGCGTTTGATGGAAGACTCATGGATTTATGGTGATGAAGAAATAGAGCTTTCGAAAATTACTAACGACGAAATTATGAAGGAAGTTGAGAGTAAGTATTATCAGGAGTACATCTTTGTATGGGAAAAACTAATTTCAGATCTCAGGCTCAAGGAATTTGATTCAGCTTCAGAAGGAATTGACATCGTTAGTGTGCTTTCTGGATCGGAGAGACCGATACAGAACATGATCTATGCTATTCAGAAACAGCTAAAGTTAAGTACACTGCCGGCTGGAGATGAGGTGACTAAAGCAGCGAAAATTGCGACTCATGCTGCAGACGTTGCGCTAGAAAATAAAAAGTCAAGAATTGAACGTTATCTTCCGGTGTCGGAAAGTAACGCTCGTGGTGATTTACCGGGAGAAGTTGTAGAAGATTATTTTTCAGAAATTCTTGATGCTACGGAAAGTGACTTAAAACAAATAAATTATTCATTGAGTACGCTGGAAAGTGAACTGTTAAATATTGCGAATGTTCGTTCAGGCAAAGTGAATCAGCTACCATTGATAGGCACAAGTAATAATACAGAGATCAATAGTGCGTTCAGGAAACTAAGGGATACGTTACCTGAACCATTTAGCTATTGGTTAGTAGAGGCACATAACAAAACAACCCAGCTTTCTAAAGAAGGAACACAAAGTCAGCTCAATGACATTTGGCAAGATCAAGTTTATCGAGAATATAAAAAAGCAATCCGTGGAAAATATCCTTTATCACCGAATGCACGTCATGAAGTGAAGCTGAAAGATTTCTCTAAGTTCTTCGGTTATGGTGGTGTAATTGATAGTTTCTTTAGTCAATATGTAGAACAGTACGTAGATACTTCGAGAAACAGATGGCGGTTTGTTAATAACGTTGGGATTAGTAATAGATCACTACGTCAATTTCAGAGAGCAAGAGAAATCCGAAACAAATTTTTTGAGCCGGGTACCCAAAATTTGAATGTTGAATTTGGCATGGAAACTGTTTATCTGGATCTACATATCAGTAACTTCCGGTTTGAGCTCGGGGACACATCGATGACTTATCGTCACGGACCGACACGAGTAAATAGTTTTAAATGGCCGACAAATGGTCGATCTGATGGCGTCAGATTAATTTTCACACCACCACAATCTGGGTTTTCCATCACGAAAGAATACCCGGGAGAGTGGGGGTTATTCAGGATGTTCACACAAGCGAAGAATCAGCGTGCACAAACAGTTACAGACAAGGTGATCAATGTTGACTTTAAAGGAAATAAAGTCGCAATGAAGCTGGTACCTAGTAGTGTATCTCATCCATTTTGGCTTAAAGCACTGGAGAGCTTTTCATGTCCGGCACGGCTTTAATATCTAAATTTGGCTACTTTGGCAAAGTGCCTGAGCGTGGGGATTATATTCATCATGATGTCTCTGTTGAATTTACTGAAGTTTGGAGCGAGTGGTTGCAGTCAGTACTCGCAGTGAGTAAAGAGCAGTTAGCAGAGCAATGGCTGGACGCCTTTTTAACCAGCCCTGTGTGGCATTTTTCGCTATCGCCGGGCGTTTGCTGTGACAAGACGGTGATAGGTACCATGATGCCAAGTGTTGACCAAGTGGGTAGGCACTATTTTTTTACCACGGTACGAGAAGTCAACAAGAACCCGTATGACTACTGGATGAGTCGAGACTGGAGTTTAAAGATTGAGCGTCACTTGCTTAAGCTGTATGACGACGGAAATGCTCTGGAGCCTTGGCTCGCTACATTCAGTGACAATGACTGGCTGATTGAAGATGAGCCTGTGTCATCATCGCCAAGAATAATGACCAGTAACTCAAAGGGCATGATTGTAGTTGATGAGAGTGAGTCAGATTCTGACTACTTTATACACCACTTAGCTGAGTCAAGTTTCGATAACTACTGTATTTGGTGGACCAGCGGATCACAGAAAATTCAGAAGTGTAAATTAATCACATCAGGCTTGCCTTTAGTGGGACAGTTCTCTGCGATGTTAGACGGCAAATGGCAGAAATGGGGTTGGTGATGGTGGACTATTGTTTGAACTTTTCATCATTCTCAAAAAGTCATGAGGGCAAGGTGCGCTCATATAATGAAGATGCCTTTTTTTGCTCTGATGCCAATGGCGTTTGGGTTGTTGCTGATGGGATGGGGGGGCATGAAGCGGGGGATTATGCCAGCAAATTACTCGTTGAACTGATTGAACATCATTTGAGTAAAGTAAACGAAAAAGATGTTGATACGGTACTTTTGCGAGATATTGTTACCGAAGCAAATTACAAGATCAAAGAGTACTCAATCAATGAGTTAAATGGGGAAGTTGTCGGAACCACGGTGGCAATATTGCTCATTCAGAATGGCCATTTTTACTGCCTTTGGGCAGGTGATAGCCGAATTTATCTCTATCGAAATAATCAGTTGGTTCAAAAAACACGGGATCACAGCCAAGTCATGGATATGGTAGATCAAGGTATTTTGACTGAGGAAAATGCAGAGCAGCACCCTATGGCGAATGTTATTACCAGAGCTGTAGGCGTTGAATATGAGATAGACATTGATGAAGTATCAGACACTTTGTGCGATGGTGATAAGTTCTTACTTTGCTCCGATGGTTTAACAAAAGAGTTAAACCATCATCATATATCTGATTGCCTTCGCGCCAGTGAGGTGAATGATTCTGTATTAGCTTTAATGCATTCAGCGCTGGTGAGAGGGGCATCGGATAATGTCACTTGTGTCATGGTGAAAGTATCAGAACAAGTACACCAAACCAGGTTAGAAACGACAGTCCCTATTTTTAAGAAGAAACGATAAGCAGGTATATGTTGGTGAGTGATATGGATAACATTCAACTTGATTTTGAAGGGGTATTAAAACCTATTTCTGCCGAGAGTCAAACGGGTAATGACCCCCGTTCAGATACATCGCCTCATTCACCTTATTATCTGTTGAAGGATGTCAGGAATCAGGCTCGTGCAGCAGAAAGATTAGCGCTTATTGATAATGAGCCGCTATTAAGTTTGTCTGATAAATGGCGTCAAATTCTTAGGCAAGTCCCTGAGCTTCTTGCTAACGAGGCAAAAGATCTTGAATATGCTGCCTGGTACATCGAGGGACTCACAAGAAATTATGGTTTTAAGGGACTGGGTACTGGTTTTAAAGTTGCTCGTTTACTGATTGAGGAATTTTGGGATGACCTTTACCCGGAGCCTGATGAGGATGGCTTGGAAACTCGCATCTCTCCTTTGATTGGGCTCAACGGTGTTGATGGTGAAGGTACGCTTTTGATGCCAATCAGCTGTATACCGTTGACTGAGCTTCACAATGATAAATGTTTTTCATTGTGGGAATATGAACAAGCTGTTGATATTGAACGCCTTGATCAAGACAAACGACAGCAAAAAATTGCGGCAGGCGGAGTTTCATTAAAAGATGTTAATGATGCGGTCTTGGCATCGAGCGTTGAATTTTATCAGGCCTTGTATAAAGACATTGAATTTTCTATACAAGAGTTTGATGCGTTATCTGCAGTCATGGACCGAGCTTGTGGCACACCGGTACCAACTTCTCAGATTACGAAAAAGTTGAATATTTGCAAAGATACAGTGGAGTATCTGGCAGCAGATAAGTTACTTTTTATGACTCCAAATGATGAAAATCCGCTATCTGAAGTGTCGGATGAAGTTGTTGATCATATGGCTGGACGTAGTGACTTGAGCATGGCTCTTAATTCGCGTAGCGATGCCATTGATAATTTAAAGTTAATTGCCGAATTTTTTAAAAAACAGAGCCACATTCACCGATGGCTTACGGTATTGAGCAAGTCATTCGCTGGAGTGCGATGTCATTACCGGATTTATTAGAAGAGTTAATATCAGATGGGGACGCTCGGAAAGGTTACTTCCGCCTTGTTGGTATTGTTTCAAACTCAGATGAATAGCGTATATCTTTTCAGGTTGACTAGAAAGGGAGAGTAAAATGGAAAGTATCCATGGGAAATTATCAAGGGTACGTAAGCCGAGAGTACATATCACCTATGATGTGGAAACGGAAGGCTCTACGGTTAAGAAAGAACTTGCGTTTGTTGTTGGTGTGATGGGTGATTTTGCAGGTCAAAACACGAAAGAACTGAAACCAATTAAAGATCGTCGGTTTATACAAATTGATCGAGATAACTTTGACGATGTACTAGGTAAGATGAACCCTAAACTTAGTTTTAAGGTAGAGAATAAACTTGCCAATGACGGAACTGACATTGAAGTTGATTTAGAGTTCAGATCAATGGCTGACTTTGAACCTGCTGCCATTGTAAACCAGGTCGATCCATTACGTAAGCTGATGGAGACCCGCAATAAGCTTCGTGATCTGATGACTAAAGTTGATCGCTCTGAAGAGTTAGAGAATTTGCTGGAGTCAGTGCTGAACAATACAAAGGATTTGCAACAGCTGTCTGATGAATTAAGCATAGGAAGTAAGGAGCCGTCAGAATGAGTACTAGCACTTTAACTACGCATGATACGGATAGATCCGAGGAAAGCATCTCTCTGCTTGAGCAAGCTATTTCTGCAACGAAACAAACAGATAGCTCCCGCGCCGAAGAATTGCTGCGTACGCTTACCCAAGAAGCGCTGAAGGGGACTGTTACCTGGAATAAAAACCTGACTGTCACGTTCAGAGAAGCGATTGCTGCAATTGACACAGCGATTTCTTCTCAACTTGCTGAAATTATGCACCATGAACAATTACAGAAGCTTGAGGGCAGTTGGCGTGGGCTGAACTACCTGGTCATGAACTCGAATACCAGCCAGACGCTGAAGATCCGTATGCTCAATATGAGCAAAAAAGAGCTTCATAAAGATTTGAGTAAGGCAGTTGAGTTTGATCAAAGCCAGATATTCAAAAAGGTCTATGAAGCGGAGTTTGGTACTCCGGGTGGCGAACCCTATGGCGCGCTTATCGGTGATTACGAGTTTACCAACCACCCTGAAGATATTGAAACCTTGAGTTTAATGTCTAATGTGGCCGCAGCCGGATTTTCGCCATTTTTATCAGCAGCCTCGCCAGCTTTGTTCGGCTTTGATGAATGGACTGAGCTTGCGAAGCCTCGTGACTTGGAGAAAGTCTTCGAATCACTTGAATACACAAAGTGGCGTTCGTTCAGAGAAAGTGCAGACTCCCGCTTTGTAACCCTGACGATGCCACGTGTGCTTGCTCGTTTACCATATGGTGAGGCTACTGCACCTGTTGAAGCGTTCCGATATGAAGAATTTCAGGTCGATGAAGAGTCGGGCCTGTCTGTAAAAGCAGATCATGACGATTACTGCTGGATGAATGCCTCTTATGTGATGGGGGCCAAGCTGACAGACGCCTTTGCCAAGTACGGATTCTGTACCGCAATTCGTGGTGCAGAAGGAGGTGGTCGTGTTGACAATTTGCCTTCACACATTTTCTTGAGTGATGACGGCGATCCGGACTTGAAATGTCCGACAGAAATCGGAATTACGGATCGTCGTGAAGCTGAACTGGGTAAACTAGGCTTCCTGCCACTTTGCCACTACAAGAATACGAACTATGCAGTGTTCTTCGGTGCCCAAACTTGTCAAAAGCCTGAGCAGCATAATAATCCGGACGCGACTGCGAACGCGGCAATTTCGGCACGCTTACCCTATATGATGGCGACGTCCCGGTTTGCGCATTACCTGAAAGTGATGGCGCGTGACAAGATTGGCAGTTACATGGAAGCGGAAGAAGTTGAGGCTTGGCTGAATCGCTGGATCCTGTCGTATGTGAATGCGTCTGAAGGTGGCGGGCAGGAAATCCGTGCTAAATATCCGCTTGCTGATGCCAAAGTAAAAGTGAAAGAGATTCCGGGGCAGCCGGGTGTATACAATGCGATTGCTTGGCTGCGTCCTTGGTTACAGATGGAAGAACTGACAACGTCTTTACGTCTAGTCGCAAAAATTCCAGATATTGGATAACTACTGATTAGGAAGCTGGTGTAAAACCAGCTTCTTAATGAATGGGTGTGAATTGATTCAGTCCTCGATCAAATTTATCGAAACAGATCATTTATCAAGCTTTACTGATAGCGAGAGCCATGCAGAGATCTGGTACGCGCAATCGGAGTTATTAGATAATTTTCTAAAAACTACCGAGGATCACTTGTCTCTGAGGATATGGTTGGAGAAAGAGCCAGATATAAATATATCTGACTTAACCGCTGAACGTATCAAGATTATGTTGCGGCGGGCAATTGAGTCGATTGATAAAAGGCTGAACGAACAAATTAATGAGATCTTACACTATGAAGACTTTAAAAGATTAGAGTCAAGCTGGCGAGGAATACGTTATCTGACGGAGCAAAATAGTGGCTGCGAAACTGAGATGACATGCAAGGTTAAAATAATTAACCTTAACTGGCATGAACTCAGCCGTGATATCGGACGAGCGATAGATTTTGACCAAAGTGACTTTTTCAGATTAATCTACAGCAATGAATTCACTATGCCAGGTGGTGAGCCATTTGGTTTATTGCTTGGAGACTATCGAATATCTCATAAGTCTCATTCTGGCTTGTCAAGTAATGACATTGATACATTACAAGGTATATCAAGTGCTTCTGCTGCCGCATTTGCGCCATTTATTACGGCTGCTGATCCTTCCCTCTTTGGTGTGGATCGCTTTTCAGATCTAGCTCATGTGAAAGACATCGCCGCACAGTTTTCGCAAGCAGAATATTTTAAATGGAGAAGTTTAAGAGAATCTGAAGACTCTCGTTTTCTGGGGATCGTTGTGCCAAGCATGTTGATGCGGGAGCCTTATAAACGAGATGGTTCACGGCGAGAGTGCTTTTATTTCAATGAAAAAATTCAAAATAGCGAGACAGATTACTTGTGGGGAAATGGTGCTTACGCTTTTGCTGCAGTCACGTTGAAAGCATTCTCTGAGTCGGGGTGGTTTAGTCAAATTCGAGGCATTGTGCCAGGGCAATTTAAGCGTGGGTTGGTGTTCAATCTCCCCAAAAGCCGAATCCAATTGTCGAGAAATGTAGAAATGCTCAAGCCTGCTGTTGACTTACAGGTTGGAGATCATCTGGAAAAACAGCTGTCGGATGGTGGTTTCATTCCTCTGTCTGCGTTGTATCAGACCGAGTATCTTGCTTTTTATAGTAATGCCTCTGTTAATAAGCCCAGAAGATATGAGTCTGAAAGTGCGAATGTGAACTCTAGATTGTCGTCTATGCTGCAATATACATTATGTGCATCTAGATTTGCGCACTATATAAAAGTGATGGGTAGAGACAAGATTGGTTCTTATAATACAGCCGAAGAACTTGAGAATGAATTTCAGCGTTGGCTGTTTCAATATACCACTGCTTCAGATGAGGCTTCAGATGAAGTGAGGGCTAAATATCCGCTGAACGAGGCTAAAATTAAAGTTCGTGAATATGCTGGAAGGACTGGTTATTTTTATTCCATTATTCACCTTCGCCCGCATTTCCAGTTAGACGAAATGGTGTCCAGTATGCGGCTTATCACTGAACTCTCACCAAATAATTATACTACGGGATAAAGCATGAAAAAAATCAAAGAGCTCATTCAGGAGTCTCAATTATCTGAAGCAATTGACTGTATCACTCAAGCTCTAAAATCTAGTCCAAGTGACGCGACCTTGAGAAGTACGTTCATTGAATTGCTATGCATTGATGGCCAGTATGAGCGCGCTGATCAACAGCTGAACTTAATTGTTAAGCAAAACCCAGATTACTTGACTGGGGCGAACAATCTACGACAGTTACTTCGCAGTGCTGTGGCCAGAGAAGACTTTTCTAAAGGAAAAGCAAGTGCTGTCATTATACGCAGTGGCGATCAAAGCTCGGAGAATTTACTCAAGTCAAGATTGTCCTATATTCAAGAAGACTCTGAGGAATACTTACAATTTATCAGAGCACTAGAAGAAAGCCGTGTGTCTTCGGCAGTAACGGTAGATGGGGTGAAGAGCACGACACTTCGTGACATTGATGATTCGCTGGGGGGCTATTTAGAGCTCTTTGGAACGGATGGTAACTATTACCTTGTACCAATTGATGCAATTTTAAGCCTTGAGTTCCAACCAGTTTCTTCGCTGGTCGAAATAGTCTGGCGTAAAGCTGTGGTAGATATTGAAGGGGGCTTGCAAGGAGAAGCTTTCATACCGATGACTTACCTCAATAGCCTGACAGATCAACACAAGCTGGCGCGGGAAACGGAGTGGGTTGAGCATTTAGCGAGTGATGTCTTTGTGGGGCAAGGGCAAAAAATGATGCTGTTTGGGGATGATGATTTGCCCCTATCGCAGATAAAACGACTTGAAAAATCCACTGTATAATTTTGCGGGCCATCAGGCATGAATTTAAATCGACAATTGCAGCCTTCATTTATCGATAAATTAATAGATGAGTCACCGGAAAGTGAGCGTGACTCGCTGAGTTATTTTACCTGGCGTGACATGAAGCATAGCGTCAGAAGAGATCTGGAAAATCTCTTGAACGCTAAAAAGCAATGGTTGACTTGGCCTGAAAGTTTAAGCGAGCTGGATAGGTCAGTGCTGTCATATGGCTTACCTGACTTCTCCTCTATGCCCTTGAGCAGCATGGACGGTAAGGAACGGCTCTGTGCCACGATAAAAGAAACGATCTTAAAATTCGAGCCAAGGTTTATTGATGTTTCCGTTTCTATCATTGAGGAGGAACAGCCTCTTGAGCGGACATTAAAGTTGCGAATTCATGCTTTGCTTCATACCCGGCCGGAACCGGAAGAAATTGCCTTTAACTCTGAGGTTGAGCCTGTGTCACTAGGGTTTACAATAAGCGAGTCATAATTATGAGTGATGAGATTTTAAAGTATTTCAATCGTGAGTTAGCTTACATCCGCCATATGGGAGATGAGTTTTCTAAGCGTTATCCTAAAGTTGCGACGCGTCTCCGGTTGAGTGAAGAACACATGGAGGATCCGCATGTCTCCAGGCTTATCGAAAGTTTTGCATTGTTGACAGCTCAGACTCGACGGTCACTTGATGATGCCTTTCCACAGTTAACAGAAGCTCTGGTTGGGCAACTTTTTCCCGATTTTTATGCGCCAATTCCTTCTATGGCAATGATAAAAATGTCGACCCAGAATATTACGGATAGTTGTCTTGAGCTGCCTAAGGGTAGTGAAGTTGTAACCAGCGTGGACGGATTTAAACCGTGTAAGTTCACCACAGCTTATGACACTGAGTTGTGGCCTGTGGAAGTTGTTGAAGCAACATTCGAGAATGCACCTTTTAAAGCGCCTAATCCAAAGTTCACCAAAACAACGAAATCTGTTTTAAAGTTAAAGTTGAAAACTGAGTTCGATAATGTTCACCTTTCAGAGTTAGATATCAGCAAACTCAAATTTTATCTGAACGGTCCGAGTCAGGTGAGCCTTGCCCTTTATCAGCTGATATTTAAATCTAATCTTGGACTTGCATTCGCAGCGGAAGATGGTGGTGAAATCACGGCATTGTTGCAACCAAGACATATACAACCCATCGGGTTTGATGAGAAACATCAAGTTGTCCCATATCAGAATCAGAGTTTTAGTGGTTATCGCCTGCTCGTTGAAAACTTTATTTTCCCTGAGAAATTCTTGTTTTTCGAGGTTACGGAGCTTGAAAAGAGCCATTTCAGCAACACTGATGAGATCTATCTATATCTCTATTTCGATGATGTTAATGACTTTTTACAAAAGCAAGTGACAGAAGAGAATATTCTGCTTGGGTGCACACCAATTATCAACTTGTTTGAACAAGAATTAGAGCCTTTTTCGTTAGCGCCATCAATCAATGAACATCTTCTGGTACCCAGGTACGACGAAGCTGAAATTAATGAAGTTGTTTATATCAAGAATGTTGATGCGTTTGATAAAAATGATAATCGAGTGCGGGTTAATCCGTTTTACGGCAAAGGAGTGAGTAACTACCTTTGCGAAAATGAAATGTACTGGCATATCAGACGAGAAATCAGTGATTGGGCAGGAGGACACTCAGAGCCGGGCTGTGAATGCTATATGAATGTTGTCAACAACTTCGACAAAGAATTTTCACCGGATGAACACGAAGAGTGGATCGTCGCAGTCACTGCGCAGTGCAGCAATAGAAACTTGCCTATTCGTTTACCTTATGGTGGTGGACAACCGAAGATGTCTGTGGTGAAGAAAATAGACTCGATCGGAAAGGTTGATTGTCTCTTTGCGCCGACCCCCCCAGTGAGACCTGATTTTGAAGAATCCTCAAGGTGGCAGTTCTCAAAACATTTAACACTAAATCATTTCTCGGGGAAGGACGGCTTACTCACCCTTAAAGAAGTGTTGAGGTTATATGATTTTGAGAAAACACCTCAAAGTAAGGCCCTGATAGAGTCCATTACAGATTTGTCAGTAAGCCCATGCAATGCGCGTGTTGTTCAAAATGGCAAGGTTGGCTTTTGCCATGGCTCAGAGATCTTGATTGAGTTTAGTACTAATGATTTATCAGGGATAAATTTATTCTTCTTCGGCACTGTGCTGTCGAGCTTTTTCTCGCAGTTTACAGCAATCAACAGTTTTAGCCGTTTGAGTGCTAAATTACGAGGCAGTAACCAGGTTTATCATCGCTGGCCGGCACAAGCAGGCGGGAAGGCCTTGTTATGAATAATCTAAAGCTGATTTCATCGCTGAATACGGATGACTTTTACGGAACCATTTATGCACTGAAAAAATATACAAATGCCCTCGCTGATGAAACAGAGTTTGGCACTGATTGTCAGCCTGTTAATGAAACGATCAGGTTTTCCATTCCTCAGCACCTGGGGTTTACCGGCTCGGTCATTGATTCGATCCGTGTGGGTAATGAAAGTGATGGCAAGATCGTTGTCGATGTGAACTTGATGGGACTGACGGGCCCGAATGGTGCTTTACCAAGGCATTATACAGAACTCATTTTGGAACGGGTTAAAAATAAAGACACAGCAATGCGTGATTTCTTCGATATTTTTAATCACCGGCTAATATCTCTCCAATACAGGGCATGGGAGAAGTATCAGTATCATATTGATTACGAAAGGTATCTTACTCAGCATCAATCGACATTTGATGATGTGCTGAAGTCTATCACGGGCTCTATTGATGATATCTCCGTTTTTTTTGGTGGTTTCTTTTCTGGCGACATTCGCAACACGTCAAGCCTCAAATCGATGTTAGCGCAGGTGAGCGGTTGTGAGATTCATATTACCGAGTTTGTTGGTCGGTGGATAAGCTTAGATGCCGAAGAGCAGACTCAGCTTGCTACGCGAGTGAACCCGGAAGGGAATCATGCGAGGCTGGGTGTCAGTACGATGATTGGCCAGCGTGCCTGGGACATCTCATCAGCAATCGAGATTGAAGTCGTTATTGATAACGAGTCTACCCTTTCCGCACTGATGAATAATGATGGATTAAAAGAAACACTTTTCAGGCTGGCGAGTCATTATTTGCCACCATCAATACAGGCAAAATGGAAAATATCTGCTGGTATTCAGAGTCTCCCTATATGCCGCCTGAGCCACCTTGGGCCTCGGCTGGGGATGGGCGGGGTACTATTCCCGAGTAAAAGTCGGATGAAGCAAAAAATAACAATTCCAATTCAGTGAAGACAGTCGCTGTTATAGAAAATAAGGATCAAACTATGTCAACAATGACATTGAAGTCTCTCGTAGACAAATTATCGCCAGGTTGTAAAAAGTCGCTGGAAGCAGCTGCTGCCTTATGCAACAGCAAAACGCACACCAGTGTAGAGATTCATCACTGGCTGTCTGCATTACTTGAGCAACCTGATGACACTCTGAATGCCATCGTTCACTACTTCGATATTGATGCTTTTCAGCTCAACGAGCAACTTCAACAGAAACTTGATCGGTTTGAAACAGGGTGCTCTCAGCCACCGGGCCTATCAAGCCATATTGTGACTCTGCTCCGAACAGCCTGGATGTCAGCAACCATTGACTTTGCAGATGACACCATTTCCGTTGTGCACATTGTTTATGCGTTGGTCAGTGATGATAGCCTTGGCGCAATGATTTTCCGTGACATACCGCAACTGGCAAAAGTAGAACCGCAACGGCTGATGGTAGCCTGGCCGGAAATAGCGCCAAAAGCGGCAGGCCAAGCCGAATTGGACGGTTCGGAAAAGTCGCTAGGAATCAGTCAGCAGGCGCTTGAGCAGTTTACCATTGATTTAACAGAGCAAGCTCGTGAGCAGAAGTTAGATCCCATCTTGGGGCGCGATCACGAGATCCGCCAGATGATCGATATTCTAACCCGGCGTCGTCAGAACAACCCTATTTTGACCGGTGAGGCGGGGGTTGGTAAGACCGCGGTCGTCGAGGGGCTGGCACAGCGAATTGTACAAGGCGATGTTCCGGAATCGCTGCGGGATATCAGCATCAAAGTACTGGATTTAGCTCTGCTACAGGCTGGTGCCGGCATGAAAGGCGAGTTTGAAAGCCGTCTGAAGAGCCTGATAAAAGAAGTGAAGCAGTCATCTAAGCCAATTGTTCTATTTATTGATGAGGCACATACCCTGATTGGCAGCGGTGGGCAGGCAGGCCAAAATGATGCAGCTAATCTGTTAAAGCCTGCACTGGCAAGGGGCGAGTTGCGTACGATTGCTGCAACAACCTGGGCCGAGTACAAAAAGTTTTTCGAGAAGGACGCAGCACTGACTCGCAGATTTCAGGTTGTTAAAGTTGAGGAGCCTGATGAAGAAACCGCTGTTGTCATGTTGCGTGGTTTGCTCCCCGTGATGGAATCACACCATAACGTCATGATCACAGATAAAGCACTTCAAGCTGCTGTGAAGCTGTCTAATCGCTACATCAGTGGGAAGCAGTTGCCGGACAAGGCGGTTTCACTACTCGATACTGCTTGCGCACGTGTTGCTATGAGCCAGGTTAGCGTACCCAGTGATGTTGAATTATTAATTCGTCAGCAACAACAGATTGAAGCTGAGCTCGCTATTCTGGAAAAAGAGCTTGTTACGGGGGCCACTGCGGCGGGCAGGATCGCTGAATTGAAAGCTCAGCTGGACAGTGTTGCTACGGCGCTCGAGCTGAAAAGAAGCAGTTGGCAAGCTGAAAAAGAGCTTGTCACGGAAGCAAGGCGACTGTCGCATAAATTGATCGATCAGACGGCAGAAGACAGCGAGGCTGATCTACAGACACTGCTACAAATTAAAGCGCGGTTGGATGCATCTGAAAAACCCATGGTGTTTTTTCAGGTTGATGAAGCACTGGTTGCCGAAGTCATTTCTGACTGGACGGGCATTCCGCTTGGTCGGATGCAGAGTGACGAAATAGAAACGATTTTGACATTAGATGAGCAATTGAAGGCGCGTGTTATCGGCCAGGATCACGCCTTGGCGTTGATGAGTAAAGTTGTTCAAACAGCTCGGGCAGGTTTAAGCGATGAACAAAAGCCAAATGGTGTGTTCTTGCTGACTGGCCCTAGTGGTGTTGGTAAGACGGAATCAGCACTGGCGTTGGCGGAGCAGGTCTATGGTAGCGAAGATAATGTTATTGTTATCAACATGTCCGAGTTCAAGGAAGAGCATAAAGTTTCCCTATTGTTGGGCTCACCACCTGGATATGTCGGCTACGGAGAGGGCGGCGTGCTGACAGAGGCTGTCCGCCGTAACCCTTACAGCGTTATTCTGTTGGATGAGATGGAAAAAGCGCATCCTGGTGTTCAGGATATTTTTTATCAGGTATTTGATAAAGGTACTATCAAGGACGGGGAAGGGCGAGAGATAGACTTTAAAAATACAATCATCATTATGACGTCTAATGTCGGAACGGAAACAACTCTGACACTATTTGAAGATGAAGAAACAGCACCTACAATTCAGGGCTTGAAAGAAGCGTTAAATGACGATCTGTTGACCGTCTTTAAGCCGGCCTTTTTGGGAAGAGCCAATGTCGTACCATATTTACCCCTAAATCAAGTCATGTTGAAGGAAATCATTCGACTGCAACTCGAAAAAGTTTCTGAACGGATAAGTAAAAATTATCAGGCAACCCTGACTTTTTCTGATTCGATTAATGATCTGCTAATTGATAGATGCATGGATAATAATGCTGGTGCAAGAAATGTGATTAATTTCATCCAAAGTGATTTATTACCAGTGATTTCATCTGAAATTTTATATAA
Organism: Photobacterium atrarenae; assembly: GCF_024380015.1. NCBI lineage: Bacteria > Pseudomonadati > Pseudomonadota > Gammaproteobacteria > Vibrionales > Vibrionaceae > Photobacterium > Photobacterium atrarenae. The sequence continues at coordinate 1,848,679 of NZ_CP101508.1, read as the reverse complement.
AGTGTCAGCGAAAGAATCCATTGAAGATATCATGGTTGATTATGTTAATAATGATATTGTCATTAATATTGGTGGCTAATGATAATTTGCGAGCAAGATCATAGTACAAAATCCCTGTTCTTAATTAAGTAAAATAGGTGTGCAATAATCGCCATCAATTAGGAATTGCTTTAATTGATTAATAACACATTAAGTTTATCTGGTGTTTTTGTTAACTATAGATAATCATATAAATAATTCATCGTGACCCAATAGGGATTAACCAAGTAATGCTATAGGAGATTAGCATGCAATCTAATACTTATCTGAAATATGCCGATATTAAAGGTGAAGCTACAGCAGAGCAGTACAAAGATCTGATCACTTTGCTTTCTGTTGACTGGAGTGTAGGCCGTGAAATTACGTCATATACAGGTACAGCTCAGGACCGTGAAGCTAGCTCAACACGTCTTTACGACATGACAATTACTAAGCTTCAAGACAAGGCGTCACCGGATTTATTTAAAGAAGCAACGATTGGTAAAGGCAAGCCAGCAACCTTCCACATCACTAAACAGGGTGAGAAGGTTGAAGAAATCATGAAGATCGAATTAACAGATGCCATGATTTCTCACTATAGTGTTTCGATTCAAGATGATCGTCCAGTAGAAACGATCACGATTTCTTATACTGAAATGATGATGACTGTAACGCCAACAGATGACCTGAACAACGTTCAAGCGCCGCTTGTTTATGGTTACAGTGGCGTTAAAGGGCAGCAAATGTAATTGAGTGTTTAAATACGGGATAGAAACTATCCCGTATTTATCGTTTTTAGGTTTGGATAGAAATGAAGACATCGACACAAGAAAATAATATTATCCGTATTGATACTCCGTTGGGTAAAGATGTACTTCACCTGACAAAGATGGAGCTTCATGAAGGGATATCAGTTCCATTTTCTATTCATGCGTATGTATACACAAATGGTGTGTTAATTAATTCTAAGGACTTAATTGGTAAGCCGGTTTCTTTCACTGTTCTTTATCATAGTGGTGATAGCGTATCAGAAAAGTACCTTCACGGTTATGTTTCTTCTTTACGATCAAATGGCAGCCGTGTCGCGGCCAGTGCGGAAGGTGATAAATATCAAGACTATGTCATTGATGTCTGTCCCTCTCTGGATTTTTCCTATCAGCGTACAAATTGTAAAATCTATCAGAATTTAAATGTTGAAGATATCGTAAAGAGCGTATTGTCAGTACACAATGTTAATATCAAAGTGGACTTGAAGAGAAGCTACGCTAAGTATGAATACAAAGTTCAATATCATGAAACTGACTTTGATTTTGTGCACCGATTACTTGAAGAAGAAGGTATTTTCTATTATTTCACGCATTCTTTATCCAGCCATACCATGGTTCTTTGTGATGATGTAACCTGCTATAAGCCCTGTGTTGAATCATCCGTTGCTTTCAGTACAGGGAGCCTGACTGAAGCACATATTCACCGTTGGATCGGGGGCCTTGAGGTCTCACCAGGTAAAGTTGCCAAGAAGGGCTATGACTTCATTAAGCCAGGGGCTAAGCCATCAGGCTCCCAAGCCGAGACGTCATTGTCTAAGCAGCAATCTGCGACTGAGGTTTTCCATTATCAAGCGGGCTCTGAATTGAATGACAGAATCCAGGATCAGAGCGCGCTGATGCTTGAAGCACTGCAAAGAGATACGGAACTGTCTTCCGGTGCCAGTAATTGTCGAACATTTAGTGCCGGGCAATATTTTACTTTTAAATCGCACGAAGATAAGCGCCTTGAAGGTAAGAGTTTTCTTATTACACATGTTTACCTGGAAATCGCAATTGCCAGTCAGACAGGTTCATCAAAAGCTTCCCACCAAAGTGTACATAACCAGTTTTCCTGTGTACCGAAAGAAACTTTATACCGGCCAAAGCCTATTACCTCAAAACCGCGAGTTTACGGGGTTCAAACTGCCTGTGTCACTGGTGAAAAGCAGGATGAGATTCATATCGATAAGTATGGCCGTGTAAAAGTTCTCTTTCATTGGGATCGTGAAGGTGTTGCAGATAATACCAGTTCTTGTTGGATAAGAGTGGCGCAGTCGTGGGCTGGAAACGGTTGGGGGGCCTCATTTTTCCCGAGAGTCGGTCAAGAGGTTCTTGTGGAGTTTTTAGATGGCGATCCTGATCAGCCGATCATTACTGGTGCCCTTTATAACGGGAATAATCTTCCGCCGTACTCTCTTCCAGCGGAGAAATCAGTCAGCGGAATCAAAACACGCTCCACGAAAGAGGGCGGCGGGAGCAACTTCAATGAGATCCGGTTTGATGATAAAAAAGATAATGAACTTTTCTATCTTCATGCCGAGAAGAACTATCAAGTCTTTGTTGAAAATGATGCATCAGAGACTATAAAAAACAATCAGAGTGTTCTTGTTGAGAACGACCGTTTATCTCAGGTTAAAAATAATTATTCGAGTAAGGTTGATAACGATAGAAATGAAGAGGTTGGAAATAATAAAACTGAAAAGGTCGGTAACAATAAGTCTGAGAAAGTGAGTAATAAACTTGAAATTGATGTGGGGGGTGAGATGGTCATCAAATGTGGTGGTGCATCTATCAAACTGTCCAGTGATGGTAGTATTGATATTAAAGGTACTAACATCAAAGTAAATGGCAGCAAAATTGCGCTTAAAGCTGGGATGATAAACCTTAATTAATGCTTTTTTACAAGTCGATTGGAATGATAGTTATGGGTTTACCTGCTGCAACAATTGGATGTTTTCATGTTTGCCCCAAAACAACCGCAAAAGTTCCTCATGTTGGTGGTCCAATTGCTGCCGGCTCAGGAAACGTCCTGATTGGCGGTGTTCCGGCAGCCAGAGAAGGCGATATGGTGATTTGTATCGGGCCGCCAGACTCAATTTCTGCTGGCTCCGGTAGTGTATTGATCAATGGTAAGCCTGCTGCACGGCAAGGTGAATCAACCCGCCATGGTGGCAAAGTGGTTAATGGTAACCCTACCGTGTTAATAGGTTAAGGTTTTGTTCGTGAAAGTTGAACCTGTTTTGGCCTGCTTAGGAGAGAACCGAAATTACGAGACGATACTGGGGTTGTCTGATAAAGAAAGGGCCACTCCGAACTTCATCGATACACACGATAACACACAGATCTTAGCGAACAGCTTTGAGTCGCATCAAGGTGAGGCGCTACCGCTAAGAATTAAATTTATTTTATCGCAAGCACTTTCTGGCGCTGATATTCCATGGAAGTCGGCCCCTGTTATCTTGCTTCTGCCACAGCCGGAAAGTCACCAGACGATATATAATCATGATGATTTATATCGAGAATTATTTTCTCAGCTTTGTGAGGTGATTGTCGATCTTAAAACTCACTCGCAATGCTTCTTATTTCCCTATGGCCGCAGTGCTCTCATTCTTGCGTGGAATAAAATCATTGCGCTACTCAGAGAGCACGGGTCTATCTGGGTTTTAGCCGTTGATAGCGATCCTCGTTTCAGGGGATTGGATAGCCCAGGTGGCTCGAGTAACGCTCTCATTGCGAATGAAAGTGTTTTATTGACGAAACTGTATCGCTCTGAAACAGGATTAAATTGCCAATGGCACAGTGTTGAAGCACAAACCCGTGACAAGCAGCCTTCTGTAGCTGTGGAGTCCCTGTTTCATCGCTTTAAACGGCAAAGTGGCGAAACGGTCCGGCAACTCTATGTACCCTATACCGATCACGAATCAGGCGCAGCCGAGTGGGCGAATGTATACAGCTCGCTCCATCCGCATGTTGATGCCAATACTCAGGTGGTGATGTCTGGGGCGACTGTGGGGGAGCTGGGCGCTTGCTCCGGCCTTTATAACCTTTTCCGTATTTATGAGAGTTACCAGCGTGAGATACATGACGGATTTACCTTGCAGCTCGAGTCATCTGAACAACTATACCGTGCTGTGGCTCTGTACAGTTGGCATCAATAAGTAGAGGTTTCACATGGATGGCTCGATGCAGGTGCAACTAAAGGCCAATGATGGAAAAGTGTATATTTTTACGTCGGCGAAGCTTGATGATGCGAAGTCGTTACCGCTCTCTTTTGCGACGATTCAGCTCGTTCGTGTTCATCTGAATAAATTTTCCCGTATGAAGCCTAAACCAGGCGCAGATCTTTTTGCTGTGCTTGGGATGATAGATTTCGGTGCAGAAGTACGAGCCAGAAGCCTCGGCGGAGCGAGTTTAAGTGGTGTACTTGAAAGTTTGGCTCAGGCTATTATCGCAAAACAGTTGTTCGTCTATGAACTGCCTGAAGTCTTACCGGTGATTGTACACCAGGGTGAGCCATCTCAGCCTCCTCGTCCACCTGCACCGGCACCAAAACCCAAAGTCAGCCGTGATCAAAATAAGCCGGAGCCGGTTAGTCAGCTGAATCATACGCCGGCCTCTGCTTCGGTTGATGAGATGGAGTACAGTGGTGATCCGGTCTCGATGTCGACCGGCGAAGAAATACTTACGCTGGAGGACATTTCTCTGGCCGGGTCCTCTCCGTTAGTCTGGCAGCGTACATACCGTTCGTCATTGAGCCAGACCAATGTTGGGTTGGGTTATGGCTGGCGCAGTAATTTTCATTATGAATTAACTGAAGCCGCTCCCGAAATAAACGGCTGGCGCTTCACTGACGATATGGGCCAGGTACTCGATTTTGAAAAGGTTATGCCCGGTGCCGTCAGCTATCACATTTCCGCGGGGGCATGCCTATGGTACGAGCGTGCCGACCTCATTTCACTCACGCTAAGCGATGGGCGTCAACTTAGGTTTATCCTGGCCGACAGCGGGTGGATGCTGTCCAGGCTCAGTTTTGATTCCTTCAGCAGCTATGACTTGCGCTATTCCGGTAAGGGTCAGCTTGCTTTCATTTCGGCCAGCAGCGGACTTCAACTTGAATTGTTTTATGATGCCGCAGGGCTTCTTACACAGGTTCAGATCCCTGCCCATGCTGATGGCTTGTCAACTACCTTAGCTCACTACCATTATGATGAGCAGGGGAATTTATGTGAAGCCAGCAACCGGCAACAAGAAGTCGAAACCTATCGTTATCAGGATCATTTACTGATCCAGCGTATCCGCCCGTCCGGGTTTAGTCACTATTTCTCCTGGGAAAGGGTTGGTTCAAACGCTCGGTGTAAAGAGCAGTGGGGCGATGATGGTTACTACCACTATCGGTTTGAATATGACAGTGAACAAAATCTCTCCATCAGTACAGACAGCCTCGGGAACCAATGGCAATTTTTCCATAATGAGTATGGTCGTCTGGTAAAAAAGGTGTCCCCACTTGGCCATACGTGGCAGATTTTCTATGACGCACAGCAACGTAAAGTGGCTGAAATTACCCCGACCGGCGCTAAAACTGAGTACCGATATAATCATCTGGGACAGTTAATACAGCTGGTCTCACCCGATAAAGGTGTAATCTCATACTCATATAACGCCTTGGGATTGGTGGATCGTATCACGGATCGCGCCGGGCGTTCGTCATTTTACGATTTCAATAGCCTTGGCCGACTTCGTTCGGAGTGTCACCCGGGCGGGCTGTCTATTCATTATCAATACGACAGAAAAGGCAGAGTTGTTGAAATGGCCAGCTCCCGGGGAGTGGTGATTAAAAACTGGTGGGATCAGCAGGGAAAACTAGTTGCCCAGCAGCGCAATAGCGCCCTGACACGTTACAGCTATAACTCATTGGGCGAGTTGAACGGTGTTATCAATCAAGATGGCTGGGTGAAAGCGTATGTTTACTCGCGTGCGGGTGTTGTCACCCAAGTGAGTGAATATCATCAGGCCGAGCCAGAAAGCGTATTCACCCACCAATTTGACTATGACTGGGCCGGCCGCTTGCAAAGCATGCAAGACCCGCTGGGAAGAAAAACACACTTTGTCTATCAGGGGTTGTCCCAGCCGTGTGAAGTGATTCAACCCGACGGAAGCGGGCTGAAACTGGAATATGACAAAGAGCGCAACCTCACGGCCATACAGCGCAGTGACGGGGCGGTTTACCGGTTTGTGTACGATAGTGAAGAATGCGTCATACAGACTGTCGGATTTGATGGTCGTGTTCAGGACTATACCTATAACGGCGACGGTCAACTGGTGTCGGTCGCCGAGCAGGCCGAACGATTTGTCTGCTTCAGGCGAGATGACGCCGGCCGGGTGGTGGAGCAACGCAGCACGTGCGGCCAATCGACCTTCAGCAACTACTTTACTTATGACGAACTGGGGCGTTTAAAGCATGCCAACAACGCCCACAGAAAAGTCACGTTCGAGTACCACGATAATGATCAGGTTAGTGCCGTCTGGCAGGATCACTGGCAGATCACGCACTCCTTTGATGCAACCGGCAGGCGAGCCGGCACCCGGCTTCCTGACGGCAGTCAGGTGAGTTACCGTTATGCTGAGTCGGGCCAGTTGTCAGCTGTCGTGTGGCAAGGGGAAACCATCGTTGCCCGGCAATTTGACGTGTGCGACAGAGAGGTCGCTCGCCAGTACGCCAACGGGGTTGATGTCCAGCAAGCGTTTGATGCGCAAGGCAAGCTAGTCCGGCACTCCCTGCATCGTGCCGATCGGGATGTGGTGACACGGCATTATGTCTATAATTCGGGGCAACAACTGGTCGGGATAAAAGATGATGAGCGCGGCGACGCACACTTTGAATATGATGACCTGAATCAACTGGTTTTTGCCAAAACCCCGGCAGGTGAGCAGTCCCCGCGTTTTGACGGGTTTGGGAACCCGGCAGATGATAGCGTGGAGGTTGAAGATGACCGTCTGCTGCGCACGGAGACCCACCTTTACCGATATGACAAATACGGGAACCAGGATCGCGTACAGAGTGACGCAGGGTACGAGCAGCGTCAGTTCAACGGTCTAAACCAGCTGGTGAGTGTCAAGACGGGCGGTAAATACTGCCAGTTTCTGTACGACGCGCTGGGACGCCGCAGCGCCAAGATCAGCGAGGAGGGTCGAACCGACTTTCTGTGGGATGGCAATCAACTGATCGGTGAGCACCGCAATGGCGATTTTACCTGGTACCTCTATGAGCCGGGGACGTTCAATCTGATTGCGATGTGCCGCCAAGGGCAGGTGTACTGCTACCACCTGGATCATTTGGGTACCCCGCTGAGCTTAACCGACCCGCAAGGTCGGGTGGTGTGGCAGGCGGAATATCAGGTGAACGGTGATGCAAATGTCATCATTGATGACATTCCGAACCCCCACCGCTTTCAGGGCCAGTATCATGATCCGGAAACCGGGCTGCACTACAACCGTTTTCGCTACTACGACCCGGATGCAGGGCGCTTTATCCACCAGGATCCCATCGGCCTGCTAGGCGGCATCAATCCGTACCAGTACGCCCCGAACCCCATCCAGTATGTTGATCCGCTGGGGCTGAGTTGTAAGGAAGAGGGGGCTCTTTTAAGTGGCGCCTATTTTATCGGAGGTGCCTTACAAGGCATTTTCAAACCTCTTCAGGAAACTACGGAGTTTGCGTTACAAAACCCAGGCAAAGCAGTCGATGCACTCTTGTCAGGTGCTTACGACACACTCTATCTGGCTGCGGATACGATATTTTACCCGGTTGACTATGGGCTACTTGAGCCCGCAGACTATTGGCTGGGCACCTCCTTCAGTACAGGCTCCCGAGCAAGGATAAGTGATAAAACAAACCGACTTTTCAACAGCTTAGAGAGCGACTATAACCAGTTTTCTCAGTATTGGAATGATGATAACTTTAAGCAGGCTGGGTATTTGGTTGGGGGATACGTTTCATCCCTGGCTCCGGGTAAGAAAGCTTTCTCAAATGTTGATTTAAAACCTGATGTTACGGATGCTATTAGAAGAACAGATGTTGCTGACCGTAAGACGCTGGATGACTTCCCAGAGTTCAATGCGTTGAACCATAAAAAAGCAGCTGTCGGCGAATATAATGCCCATGCATTGATGATGGAGAATGGGTTTACACCACTAGGTAAGACTGATGGTGTTTATAAGCCCGGGTCTAATGGTATTGACGGGATTTACCGTCACCCGAATCCGCCGCCGGATTTTGTCATCACTGAAGCGAAATATAATAAAGCGCGTTTGGGTAAAACCAAAGATGGCAAGCAGATGAGTGATGATTGGGTTACTGAATCTAGATTAAAGAAAGTAGGTATGAGCCGGAAAGATATTCAACAGATACTTGACGGGATTGAAGATGATGATGGTAGTGTTGATAAATATTTAATTCGTAATAAGCCTGATGGCACTATGGTGGTCAAGCGGTTAAATTCGGACGCGCATGTATCAAGTAATGTGTTGGATTTGGATGTGGAGGTGAACTAGTGGTGATAAGAGATACGTTAAAAGATAAAGCCTACTTTGATGAAAGTGTAGAGTTTCGACTTGAGTGGATTGATGATCGTAGAAATGGGCTAAAAAGTAAGGAAAAATTGCCGCCTTATCGAAAAATGCTACATGCTTTTAGAATAGTAAATAATTTACTTGAGCTAATGCATGCACGCTATTCACGTGGTGATGATATTGCGGCAATGCGGGAGGATTTATGTTTAACCTTAGAATATCGTGAATGGCAGAAACACTATGCTGATGCATTGTCAGAAGATGAGCAGTCAAAGCGGGTTGGTAGAGAAGAGCTTCGAGAAGATTACATGGAGCAATTTTTGAAATGGTTTGCGTTTGCTTATTGTGTGGGAATGGGGGACTCCTACTATCGGAAAATGCTGGACCTAACAGGGAACAAGGGACTGGATATCTTGTTTGACAGCATTGCGGTCAAGCTTGGCGATACAGAGCGCCCGATAGGCGGCAAACTGCTATATCCTAAGCGTTTCAAGCCGTTGTACCAAGTGATTGATGCTGAGCCGGCACAGCGACCAGAGCTGATGAAGGCCTACCTCGATGCTTGGTATGATTTGATTGGTCGTCCGGACTACCATTTGATGGATACTGATGCTTACGATGGCTATTGGTGCTGGGAAGCGGCATTAGTGGTGAAACTCTATGACATTGACGACAGCAGTTTCAGTGATCACCCATACTATCCTGTTGACTTAGTACATTACAAGGAGTCGTAATGTTGCGCGATACAAGACGTCCACATGACTATTTTTCTGAATTATTAACGGATCTGGACGAAGCCATTGAGGAAACGCAGCAGGCGTTGGACGAGGATGAATTTCCCTTGCCGGCGGAGCAGGTGGATGCTGCGCAGCAGCTATACCAGCTGGCCATCATGCGTGCAGTCGCTCATTACTCTGCCGGGGCTACCAGAGCACAGTTAAAGCCTGTCGTCGAAAGCATCTTGCCACTGCGCCGTCAGTTAAAGGATAAAGCCGACGCATTGCCGGATGAACATCAGGTTTACCGCCGTCCGTTTGAACAATTTGGTCTGCAGGCGAAGGCTGACGGCTCAGACAATGTGAACCGTTACATTTATGCGCTATGGTGGCTATCGCTCTTAGTCGCGTGTCAGGTGGACAGCTCCCACATCGCAGCGGCGCTGGACCTCATCAATAACTCTGGCCGAGACGCCTTACTTGACCGGGTCGCTATATCCCTGGGCGATAGCCGCCGTGACTCCGGGGCAGGGCTGTTGTATCCTGAGCGTTACCAGCCCCTCTACGATGCCTTTGATGCAGCGCCGGAGCAACGACCGGCGCTTGTTCGGACATTTTTAGAAAGCTGGTATGCCAATAATGCGGATACCGACTGGTATGAAAGTCATCTGTGTGACTGCGAATTTGTCTACACCGACTATTACACGGGTTACTGGTGCTTTGAGGCCCTGTTGGTGGCGAACCTGCTGAATATAGATGACAAGTTGTTGAAGACTCATCCTCACTATCCAAAAGATTTGGCTTTAAGCGCCGGTTAGCCGTCTCAGTCATATCAGTCTATCAACCGGAAAAGGCAGCGTCATCTTGCCTTTTTCGGTACTTATCGTTTTGCGCAAATGAATCGGATATTGTCATAAAAAGCCGACCATCCAATCCGCCAGAAGCGGGCTGAGACGTGGAGCTCGTGCGGCCAATTGACCATCAGCAACTACTTTACTTATGACGAGCTGGGGCGTTTAAAGCACGCCAACAAACTGGTTTTTGCCAAAACCCCGGCAGGTGAGCAGTCCCCGTGTTTTGACGGGTTTGGGAACCCGGCGGATGATAGCGTGGAGGTTGAAGATGACCGTCTGCTGCGCACGGAGACCCACCTTTACCGGTATGACAAATACGGGAACCAGGATCGCGTACAGAGTGACGCAGGGTACGAGCAGCGTCAGTTCAACGGTCTAAACCAGCTGGTGAGTGTCAAGACGGGCGGTAAATACTGCCAGTTTCTGTATGACGCGCTGGGACGCCGCACCGCCAAGATCAGCGAGGAGGGCCGAACCGACTTTCTGTGGGATGGCAATCAACTGATCGGAGAGTACCGCAATGGCGATTTTACCTGGTACCTCTATGAGCCGGGGACGTTCAATCTGATTGCGATGTGCCGCCAAGGGCAGGTGTACAGCTACCACCTGGATCATTAGGGTACCCCGCTGAGCTTAACCGACCCGCAAGGTCGGGTGGTGTGGCAGGTGGAATATCAGGTGAACGGTGATGCAAATGTCATCATTGATGACATTCCGAATCCCCACCGCTTCCAGGGCCAGTATCATGATCCGGAAACCGGGCTGAACTACAACCGTTTTCGCGACTACGGCCCGGATGCAGGGCGCTTCATCCACCAGGACCCCATCGGCCTGCTGGGCGGCATCAATCCGTACCAGTACGCCCCGAACCCCATCCAGTATGTTGATCCGCTGGGGTTAAGTTGTTAGGAGGGGGAAACTCTCGGTAAGTCAATGTCCTTGCCAGAAGTGACTGGAAATTATGCAGTGGGAACTGCAGAAGTGCTTTTGGCTGGTGCTGTAAATACGGCTGTCAGCTCTTTTGCTGGCCTAGCCGGTATTGTTGATTTAGCCCTTGGGGGCGACCTTTCGAGTTCTGCTGCATTAATTGAGAAAATTCAAGCCAACTATAGCTATATACCGGGCTCTACTGGTGCTCAAATGATTACCGAGGATTTAGCTGAATACGTTAATGCATATGAGCAAACGATGAGTGCGGCAGGGGATAGTGTGCTTGATGCGACAGGGTCGCCATTAGCCGCAACGTTGACGCATAAATCGGTAGAGATCGCCGCAACATTGGTCGGTGGTAGTTCAGTGCTGAAATCAGCCAAAGGGTTGAAAGTCGTCCCCAATAAGGCACCGCCGGGGCAGTTTCATTCGAATGGGCTTCCGATTAAGATTGAAAGAGTTGTTGATGCTAAACCCGAGCTCTCTGATGTTACGAAAGGCGTTGATGATGTTTTGACTGAGTCGGGGAATGTGGTAAGTTCTAACACTAAGGCTACAATTGCTGGTGTTTCAAATAAAATTCATATTCCTGATGGTATTAACGTTGCGCGATTCGAAGGGTTAGTTGATGAATTTGCAGGATTCAGATCTGCTAGGGGATTTAATAAGTGGAAACAAAGCTTAGTCGATGAAGGATTGACACAAGCTCAAATCCAGGAGGCAGTTTATCAAGGCTCATTAAAGCGTGGTGAAAATTTATGGAAAGGCGATTGGAAGAGGTATTATGAGGAGATCTCTGGCACGCAATATCCTGGTCAGCCTAGTCACGCCCACCATTTGGTGGAGAAAGGGAGTAGTAGTCCCGCGGCAATAGAGAATAGAAGTATTTTGGAAGAGGTTGGAATTAACCCATTGCTAAATCGTGAAAATTTAACTTGGGCACCTAATATTACCGGCCAGCATGGCGCTATACCCCAAGGTCAGCTTTTGGAATTGTTAGCTCCAGTTCGTGGTGATAGAGATGAAATTATTAATGTCTTACAATAATGGGCAGAGATTGCAAAGGCAAGAAAATAATGAATAGTTCAGTTCTAAAAAATGAATTAGTTAATAAGATCGTCGATGCATGCAAAAAGCATATTGAACAGACGAAGATCGAATTAGCTGATCAGGTTGTTTTTTCGTATGTGATTTATTGCAGTTCTGGGTGTCGTAATATGGGAGCTGCATTATGTACGAGAAACTGGCTTCAATTGCGAAACTCGCGAGTATCTAATCCAAGCGAACCAGCTTGGTACGGAGAAGTGAATTCAGCAGAGTGGGACCATATCAACGAGCACTATGAATTTTTTTATGAAGTGGACAACTTCATTAATAGGTTGTATGAAATCTTTTATGATGAGGAACTGGACGACGTTGATTTAGATGATTTGGATGACGCTGGCCTTTGGACATTCATAAGCAACTTTTTTTTAGATGCGGTAGTTAAAAGCTTCTCTGTCTTAAAGGAGTCTGGGTGTTTTGATAGTGAAGTTTTTGAAGGTGATATATTGACTGGAATCCAGTTTGGTGATCCCGATCAACACTCAGTTGAATTGATTGAGCAATCCTCTCGAAAATTAAATTCGGATGAATGGCATAGAAAAGTACTGCAAAGCTGTAATCTGATACGAAGTAATCTTTAGTCAGAAGGAATGTATCTTAAGCTCGGCTTAGTGCCAGGATATTGCGAGGGTGTTCGTAGTTCTGTATCAGTATAAGTTGTAGTGGCCAACAAAAGTTGACCATAATTTAACAGGCAAGCCAGAATCTTCGTTGGCTTATTCGGAGTCAACCCATCATTGTAATGGCTGAGACTGTAAATAACTTCGTGTAATTGCCTATTATTAAAGCCAGTAATGGCTAAGGATAGGCTCATGGATAAAAAACAACTCGAAGCGCTTGCTCGTGAAGCAGCGAAGTCCATCAAGACGGAAAGTGACCTCAACGACTTTCGCCAAATGCTAACCAAGGTGACCGTTGAAACTGCGCTCAATGCTGAATTAGACGAGCACCTTGGTTATGAAAAAACGCTGAACACACGTCGGCAAACTGTCGTAATGGCTACTCCAGCAAAACGCTCATTACTGATGACGGCCAGGTCTCAATCGATACGCCACGTGACCGTCACGCCAGCTTTGAACCCAAGCTCGTTAAAAAGCATCAAACCCGCTTTCAGTCAATGGATGACAAGATTTTAAGCCTGTACGCCAAGGGGATGACGACACGCGAAATTGTCGCCACTTTCAAAGAAATGTATGTAAGCGGCCATTTCTCCCCACATTCAGATCACCACGATGACCTGATATTGATATAGCTCCTTCACTATCGGAGCGATATCATGACCCGCGAAGACAAGATGCAACTCTGGCAGGAGCGCCTGCAGCACCAGAAAGACAGCGAACTCACCATTGCCGCCTGGTGCGATCTTCACCAAATTGCCCAATCACAGTTCTATTACTGGCAGAAAAAGCTCACGGCAATATCATCCGAACCCGACAGTGTCATTGTGCCTGTTTCGGTGCCCTCATCGCCGATGGCTTTGGTGGTTGAAACGCCCGGCGGCTACCGGATCTCCGTCCATGACGCCTCTGCTATGGCACTGCTGCCGCAAGTCATGAAGTACCTGCCATGATCCCCGCACCGACCGGCCATGTCTGCCTGGCCACCGGGAGCACCGACATGCGCAAGTCCATCAACACCTTAGGCCTGCTGGTCGAAGATGTGCTGGCGCTCGACCCGGTCGGGCCGCACTGGTTCGTGTTCTGCAACTGCCGCCGGGACAAGCTGAAAATCCTGCAGTGGGACACTAACGGCTTCTGGCTTCATTATCGCCGCCTGGAAAGCGGCAAGTTCCAATGGCCGATGCACTCGGGAGATACGGTCGCGATGGAAATTACGGCCAGGCAACTGCGGTGGCTGCTGGATGGGCTGAACTGGCAAAATGCCGTGGCGAACCAGTCCGTGAATGGACTGAAAATGTCATAAGAAAGTGCAAGAAAACGTGGTAAAAGCTGCTGTTTTTACTACACTTTTATTATGCAAAAGGAACTTGAAAAGCCCTCGGGCATCACCCCGGAAATCCAGGCCTACATCGGTGACCTGGTTCAAAATGTCAGCCAACAATACGAATCCCGCATTGCCGAAATGTGGGAGCAGTTCCGGCTGGCCCAGGCCAAGCGCTACCTGCCGCAAAGCGAGAAGTTCCCGGCCCAGGGCTGCCTGTTCAACGAAGCGGAAACCCTGGCCGACACCGGACCATTCGATGACGAGCCGGAAATGGAAACCGTCACCTACACCCGCAAGCGGGGCCTCAAGCCCATGAACACTTTAAGCGTTGACATGGAGGTAGCTGGAGAAACGATTCATTTGGTGAGCCAGTAAGTCCTGCGCAATTAGAGGAGTTTTAGATGTCTAGTATAGTTATAGTCTTCAGGGAAAAATGTGATGTAGGAGTGCTTCGAGATCTGCACAAATTAATAGGGGGTTCTTTGTCCCAAACCTTAGAGGTAATTAAGAAAGGTAAACCAGTAATTGAAATGGAGTTGTTCGATGGAAAATATGATGAGAAAGCTGATTTATTGCGGAATCTAATTGCTCTGTTTAAAAGGGGGGGAGTTTCTATAGATATCTATGAGCTACCATCAGGTCAAAACTTCGAAACTTCTAGTTTGCTTAATGAGTCACGAATTAACCTAAAAACACTTGAAAATATTCTAGTTGCTTCAGATGATGAGTTTGAACGTCAGCTAAATAGTTGAATATAATAGTGCTACACTTTTATATGGCCGTGCTCTTCCCACAGGAGATAGTGATACAGGGCGAACGCATGAGTTAGTATATTGTTAATAGCAACATAGTGATAACTTGTCGTGTTTGTCATCAATCAACTGATCGTTCAATTATTGAACACTCCTACCAACAATGACTAATTGAAACATACCGTTATCCGTATGGGCGCAACATTTAACAGTCATTATTGAAACAAAAAATCAACTCATGCGGTCGCCCTGGCATATGGAGACACATAGAGCTGCGACTGTTGGGCCGCATCCTACAAAAAGTCCAATAAATCCGATAAATATTATGGAAGAATCTCCGCAAAGTGTGTTGCCGGATAATTATTTTAAGAGTGACTAAATTATGATCATTTTAGGCGATAAAAGGAAAAAGTTGATTGATAATTTGAATTTTAATGAATCTTTAAAGAAGCTCGCTGCGGGAGAATCAGTGCATGATGAGCTTGATTTTAGATGTTTAAAACTCAAATATTCCTTGGAGCCGGAGAATTTTTATCCAGTGGAACTTGATGTGGTCCCGTTGTGGGAATCGGACACGTCAATCACTGGTTTTTATCTTGATGAAAAATCAGAACCGGTATTTATTCATTATTATGTTGAAGATATCGACGAGTACAAAGTAGTGGGTAAAAGTGTTGCTGATTTGGTGGAGTTTCTAGTAGAAGAATACGTTGAGTATGATTTTGAAAATGAAGTTAGAACTTTGTTGTTAAAATCTGACTAATGTTCAGCTGTTCCAAATGATGCTATTTCTGAAGACATAATAATTTGATAAGTAAGCCAGAATCTTCGCTGGATTATTCGGAGTCAATCCATCATTGTAATGGTTCAGCCTGATCTTGTTATAATGATCAATCAGATAACCTGATATGAGGGTGTTCATAGTTCTGTGTCTATTCAGTTCTGGCCGCCGGGTATCATATACAAATCGCCTCGGGTTCATTTCAGACCCCAGCATTTTGAACAGTTACTCGATTTGTCAGCGGCAACGGTTAGTCGACACCAGGTCATTACGACACACTCTATCTGGCTGCGGATACGATATTTTACCCGGTTGACTATGGGCTACTTGAGCCCGCAGACTACTGGCTGGGCACCTCCTTCAGTACAGGCTCCCGAGCAAGGATAAGTGATAAAACAAACCGACTTTTCAACAGCTTAGAGAGCGACTATAACCAGTTTTCTCAGTATTGGAATGATGATAACTTTAAGCAGGCTGGGTATTTGGTTGGGGGATACGTTTCATCCCTGGCTCCGGGTAAGAAAGCTTTCTCAAATGTTGATTTAAAACCTGATGTTACGGATGCTATTAGAAGAACAGATGTTGCTGACCGTAAGACGCTGGATGACTTTCCTGAGTTCAATGCGTTGAACCATAAAAAAGCCGCTGTCGGCGAATATAATGCCCATGCATTGATGATGGAGAATGGGTTTACACCACTAGGTAAGACTGATGGTGTTTATAAGCCCGGGTCTAATGGTATTGACGGGATTTACCGTCACCCGAATCCGCCGCCGGATTTTGTCATCACTGAGGCGAAATATAATAAAGCGCGTTTGGGTAAAACCAAAGATGGCAAGCAGATGAGCAATGACTGGTTAACACATGAGAGATTACAGGAGGCTGGTTTGAGTCGAAAAGAAATCCGTAAAATTAGGGATGGGTTAGATTTCGCAGATGGGAGTGTCGAAAAATACCTGATTCGCAACAAACCGGATGGTGCGTTGGTTGTGAAACGGTTAGATAAACGTGCGAATATTGCCAGTAAAGCGTTAGATTTAGAGAGTGAACTAGGATTATGACAATGAGAGTAGCGTTAAAGACGAAGGAGTACTTTGATGAGATTTTTGAGTTTACGATGGAATGTGTCGAGGAAGATATCGCCACTTTGCAATCAAACACTAAGTTAAAGCCATATAATCGTCTAGCGGTTGCGTTTAGGATGGTCACATACTTGCTTGATATGATGCACATTCGTTATTCCCGCGGTGACGCGATTCAAACGCTTGAGCAGCATCTACCTCGGGCTTTAGAATATCGTGAGTGGCAGAAAAATTATGCTGATACCCTGCCGGAAAGTGAACAGTCAGACCGAGTAGGTTGGGAAGAATTGCGTCAAGATTATATGGGCCGTTTTTTTAAGTGGTTCGCGTTTGCTTATTGTGTGGGAATGGGGGATACCTACTATCGGAAAATGCTGGACCTAACAGGGAACAAGGGACTGGATATCTTGTTTGACAGCATTGCGGTCAAGCTTGGCGATACAGAGCGCCCGATAGGCAGCAAACTGCTATATCCTAAGCGTTTCAAGCCATTGTACCAAGTGATTGATGCTGAGCCGGCACAGCGACCAGAGCTGATGAAGGCCTACCTCGATGCCTGGTATGATCTGATTGGTCGTCCGGACTACCATTTGATGGATACTGATGCTTACGATGGCTATTGGTGCTGGGAAGCGGCATTAGTGGTGAAACTCTATGACATTGACGACAGCAGTTTCAGTGATCACCCATACTATCCTGTCGATTTAGTGCATTACAAGGAGTCGTAATGTTGCGCGATACAAGACGTCCACATGACTATTTTTCTGAATTATTAACGGATCTGGACGAAGCCATTGAGGAAACGCAGCAGGCGTTGGACGAGGATGAATTTCCCTTGCCGGCGGAGCAGGTGGATGCAGCGCAGCAGCTATACCAGCTGGCCATCATGCGTGCAGTCGCTCATTACTCAGCCGGGGCTACCAGAGCACAGTTAAAGCCTGTCGTCGAAAGCATCTTGCTACTGCGCCGTCAGTTAAAGGATAAAGCCGACGCATTGCCGGATGAACATCAGGTTTACCGCCGTCCGTTTGAACAATTTGGTCTGCAGGCGAAGGCTGACGGCTCAGACAATGTGAACCGTTACATTTATGCGCTATGGTGGCTGTCGCTCTTAGTCGCGTGTCAGGTAGACAGCTCCCACATCGCAGCGGCGCTGGACCTCATCAATAACTCAGGCCGGGACGCCTTACTTGATCGGGTCGCGATATCCCTGGGCGATAGTCGCCGTGAATCCGGGGCAGGGTTGTTGTATCCTGAGCGTTACCAGCCCCTCTACGATGCCTTTGATGCAGCGCCGGAGCAACGACCGGCGCTTGTTCGGACATTTTTAGAAAGCTGGTATGCCAATAATGCGGATACCGACTGGTATGAAAGTCATTTGTGTGACTGCGAATTTGTCTACACCGACTATTACACAGGTTACTGGTGCTTTGAGGCCCTGTTGGTGGCGAACCTGCTGAATATAGATGACAAGTTGTTGAAGACTCATCCTCACTATCCAAAAGATTTGGCTTTAAGCGCCGGTTAGCCGTCTCAGTCATATCAGTCTATCAACCGGAAAAGGCAGCGTCATCTTGCCTTTTTCGGTACTTATCGTTTTGCACAAATGAATCGGATATTGTCATAAAAAGCCGACCATCCAATCCGCCAGAAGCGGGCTGAGACGTGGAGCTCGTGCGGCCAATTGACCTTCAGCAACTACTTTACTTATGACGAGCTGGGGCGTTTAAAGCACGCCAACAAACTGGTTTTTGCCAAAACCCCGGCAGGTGAGCTGTTCCCGCGTTTTGACGGGTTTGGGAACCCGGCAGATGATAGCGTGGAGGTTGAAGATGACCGTCTGCTGCGCACGGAGACCCACCTTTACCGGTATGACAAATACGGGAACCAGGATCGCGTACAGAGTGATGCAGGCTACGAGCAGCGTCAGTTCAACGGTCTAAACCAGCTGGTGAGTGTCAAGACAGGTGGTAAATACTGCCAGTTTCTGTATGACGCGCTGGGACGCCGCAGCGCCAAGATCAGCGAGGAGGGCCGAACCGACTTTCTGTGGGATGGCAATCAACTGATCGGAGAGTACCGCAATGGCGATTTTACCTGGTACCTCTATGAGCCGGGGACGTTCAATCTGATTGCGATGTGCCGCCAAGGGCAGGTGTACAGCTACCACCTGGATCATTTGGGTACCCCGCTGAGCTTAACCGACCCGCAAGGTCGGGTGGTGTGGCAGGCGGAATATCAGGTGAACGGTGATGCAAATGTCATCATTGATGACATTCCGAATCCCCACCGCTTCCAGGGCCAGTATCATGATCCGGAAACCGGGCTGCACTACAACCGTTTTCGCTACTACGACCCGGATGCAGGGCGCTTCATCCACCAGGACCCCATCGGCCTGCTGGGCGGCATCAATCCGTACCAGTACGCCCCGAACCCCATCCAGTATGTTGATCCGCTGGGGCTGAGTTGTAAGGAGGGGGAAACTCTCGGTAAGTCAATGTCCTTGCCAGAAGTGACTGGAAATTATGCAGTGGGAACTGCAGAAGTGCTTTTGGCTGGTGCTGTAAATACGGCTGTCAGCTCTTTTGCTGGCCTAGCCGGTATTGTTGATTTAGCCCTTGGGGGCGACCTTTCGAGTTCTGCTGCATTAATTGAGAAAATTCAAGCCAACTATAGCTATATACCGGGCTCTACTGGTGCTCAAATGATTACCGAGGATTTAGCTGAATACGTTAATGCATATGAGCAAACGATGAGTGCGGCAGGGGATAGTGTGCTTGATGCGACAGGGTCGCCATTAGCCGCAACGTTGACGCATAAATCGGTAGAGATCGCCGCAACATTGGTCGGTGGTAGTTCAGTGCTGAAATCAGCCAAAGGGTTGAAAGTCGTCCCCAATAAGGCACCGCCGGGGCAGTTTCATTCGAATGGGCTTCCGTTTAAGATTGAAAGAGTTGTTGATGCTAAACCCGAGCTCTCTGATGTTACGAAAGGCGTTGATGATGTTTTGACTGAGTCGGGGAATGTGGTAGAGTTCGCCGATGGAGTAGCTAGCGGTAGGGGGCTGAACAGTGAAGCAGCTGCAATTTCGCGAATGTCTGAAGGACGGTTTATACCTGATGACTTTGGCGTTAGCTCCATAGCTAGTGATCCAAAACTCCACTCTTTATGGACAGAATCTTTGCAGAATGCGTCTTCATGGGGTGGTAGGCAAAATGCTTATCAGAAGTACTTGAAGATAATTGAGCAAGGAGGAACTCCAACTGGAAAAGAGTTGAGTAATGCATTTAGTACTGTTCAGGGTTACTTTCGTCGTGGAGCTGATAAAGAAGGGATTGAAATTCCGACGGGTGATATCCATCACTGGAATTTCAACAAATCGACGTTTTCGGATCAGGTTTTTGATCCCCGAAATCTGTTCCCTACTAATAGTAAAATTCAGCACAACAGCATGCACTTGAACTTAGGGCCAAGCAATGGGATTGATTACAATGGCCCAATTCTCACCTCAAGCGAATTGAAATTTGATTCAAGCTTTTTCCCATTGCCGCCTGGATTTTTTGATTAATAAGGAGTGCACATGGATTATATACAGTTTCTATCTAAATATGGATATTCACAGGAATTGGTAAACATTGCAAAAGGATTGGTTGATGTACCGAGTTATACGGTACAGGCACCATCAGACTTAAGCTTTGGGTTTCCTCCTGTATTGATACCGTTGTGGAGTAATGCGAGTTGGCCTGGTTATATTGGTATTACTAAAAATTGGTTTGGTAATCGGCAAGATACTTTTGTTCAATTTTATGCAGATGAGTTTTCTTTTGTTGAAATAGCACGAAATTTTGATCAGTTAAAAGCGTGGATGGTTTTTGATTTTTTATGTAATGTTCCAAACCCTGATGAAGTTGGTCGTTTTGCTGAGTCAATTGGTTTTTGCGATGCTGATGAAGTGGAAAGTATTTTTGCTGACTGTGAGGATGTATCGGACTTGGCTGCGTTGAATGTTTTTGAAGATGATTTACCCCCAATTATTGAAAAAGGGGATGAATTCGGTGTGCCAGAGTGGTTAATGAAAACATCAGGGGTTAATGAAATTAAGAGGTTAATATCTACTGAGCAGTACGAGGACGCTTGGTGTCAATTAAACAGTGCTGTAATTAGTAAACCTGATGTTGTGGATATACTAGAATTATTATCCCATCATGTGCCTGAAAAGGATGCATTCAAAGATTTAATTACTTGTTGGTTGGCCAGTAACCTTTAAATTAAATGTAAGCAGCTATTTTCCCCCACATTCGGATAACCACGATGACCTGATATAGCTCCTTCACTATCGGAGCTACATCATCAGGCAACAGTGCCGTCTTGTTTCCAGACACAAACCTGAAAAATATTCTTGGCTAAATCGATACTTACAGATTTAATATCCATGACGGATGCTTCTTTACGTTGAACTAAGCGTTAGCAACTTAATTCTGGCGCATTGACGCCGAGGAGGGGCGTCCATTACATCACTACTAATGTTCTTTCTACACAAGCTAAGAATGTGGTACGTTCCGAAGGTAGTAGAACTACTGCAAATATATGGTCAAGAAATATCCAGTTTGAAGGTCGGAGAGTGCATTAGAGAGATGGTTTATTCGATCCTTTCAGAGTTGATGGGAATGGTATGACTAATATTGAACGAATGGAAAAAGGAAGGGCGCCAATCGGGCATGGCGATGAGCCTGTTAATTTGCACCACTTAATTCAAAAAGAGCCTGGTACAATAGCTGAAGTTGGAGGTTATTTTCATTCAAAGCAGACGAAAACTCTTCATATACCACAATTTGAAAAAGTTGATGGTAAATGGGAACGACGAAATAATTATAGTTTCAGAGCTCATGATGGAAAGAAGTCGACATAGCCTCTAACTAAATCTGGTAAGGCCCTGAAAACACCAGCAGAAAAGAACGTTGTTAAGTGGAGTTCAAACTACTGGAAGGAAAGAGCAAAGGATTTTTAATTATGAGAAAAAATACTCTTTGAAATATGTTGAGGAAATGTTACATGGTGTTGAAGATCTAACCACTGGGACACATCATGGTGATGATGAAATATTTTTTGCAGAAAGGACATTAAATTTAAGGTTGCCTGAAAGTTTTAAATATTTTTTGGGAAAATGGGGTAATTTATCCTTTGGTTCAATTGAATATTATGGTCTGACTAATACTTCAGATTTTAACCATGCGGGGATTCCTAATTTTGTTTGGTTTACTCTAAGGAAAAGAGAATAAGTCGGATTGCCTAATAATCTTGTTGTGTTTCAAAATGATAATGATGAAGTATATTATTGCTTGGATACTGACTCTTTGGCTGACGGTGAATGCAATGTAGTATCGTGGAATAATATCGACAGATCTATTGGTCAGAGTTTAAATATTGGATTTATTGAGTTTATAATCGACGATGTTGAAGAGTATATTGATATTATGAACTAGTTTAACGTGTGTTTATAAATAGTAAGATGCATGAGGAGGTCCACTTTTCGAGGATGAACAATTTGGTCTGCAGGCGAAGGCTGACGGCTTAGACAATGTGAACCGTTACATTTATGCGCTATGGTGGTTAGCGCTCCTAGTCGCGTACCAGGTGGACAGCTCCCACATCGAAGCGGCACTGGACCTCATCAATAACTTAGGCCGAGACGCCTTACTTGACCGGGTCGCGATATCCCTGGGCGATAGTCGCCGTGAATCCGGGGCAGGGTTGTTGTATCCTGAGCGTTACCAGCCCCTCTACGATGCCTTTGATGCAGCGCCGGAGCAACGACCGGCGCTTGTTCGGACATTTTTAGAAAGCTGGTATGCCAATAATGCGGATACCGACTGGTATGAAAGTCATCTGTGTGACTGCTAATTTGTCTACACCGACTATTACACAGGTTACTGGTGCTTTGAGGCCCTGTTGGTGGCGAACCTGCTGAATGTAGATGACAAGTTATTGAAGACTCATCCTCACTACCCAAAAGACTTGGCTTTAAACGCCGGTTAGCCGTCTCAGTCATATCAGTCTATCAACCGGAAAAGGCAGCGCCATCTTGCCTTTTTCGGTACTTATCGTTTTGCGCAAATATAAAAAGTTGGTCACCTAACCCGACGGAAGCGGGCTGAGATGTGGAGCTCGTGCGGCCAATTGACCTTCAGCAACTACTTTACTTATGACGAGCTGGGGCGTTTAAAGCACGCCAACAAACTGGTTTTTGCCAAAACCCCGGCAGGTGAGCAGTCCCCGCGTTTTGACGGGTTTGGGAACCCGGCGGATGATAGCGTGGAGGTTGAAGATGACCGTCTGCTGCGCACGGAGACCCACCTTTACCGGTATGACAAATACGGAAACCAGGATCGCGTACAGAGTGACGCAGGGTACGAGCAGCGTCAGTTCAACGGTCTAAACCAGCTGGTGAATGTCAAGACGGGCGGTAAATGTCAGCACCAGTGCTAAATTACCGTAAATCGCCAAAATAGAATGTCCGCTCAACCCAGCATGTACTCTCCTTATCATGTCAGTGCAGGGTAACTTTGTTTTTAAATTCTCGATTAATTACAAAGGCATAGCTTGCCCCTGTTTCCGCGGCGTAGCGTATATCATCGCGCTGGAAGGTTGCGATATTACCAGTGGCAATCACGGCACTACAGTTCCCACAACTCAGTGCTTTCTCCATTAAGACTTCGTCGGAAAGCCCTTTCTTGTTCTTGAGCAGTAGTACTTTGTTGATATCAATCCCGGCCCCTTTTAGTAATTGCTTGTCGATCATTGCTTCCTCGCCAATAAACATGATCCAGCGGCTTTGTTGGCTGGCTTGCTTGAGTAGTCGTAAAAAGTAGGCCAGCTGGGCTTGTGCTTCGTCTGAAAAACAGACTTCAATCGGGCAGTTTACTGGTTGGACGGCTGACGGCGAGTGACTATAAGCTGCACAAGTCGATTTGTAGAGCTGAGATGCAGTGACTGATTGCGAGTTATCGAAATGCGTTGTCATTGTTTGTCATCCTTACCAGTGGTTATATGTACATGCTGTATGTGTATACAGTAGTTTTATTCAGGCAGGGTTGCAAGCTTTTTTGTGATGAAGTCTCCTGAAACTTGAAGCGTTTAAGTTGGGTTGGGATCAGTTCGAAATGAATTTAAGTTTTTGATCTTAAATATTTTCATGTGATTTTCTGTTCATGTTTCTATCTCGGGATGGCGCTGAAATTTTTTGCTTTGAACACTCAAACTTTGACGAAATTCACGTTGCGGGTGGGTGGGTTTATACGGGGATATACAGTACTGAACAGTGGTGAACCGCTGTGTGATGAGAATGGGTGACTGGCTTCAGGGGAAACTTAGACGGCATTTGACTGAATGAAGCAGCCCGAGACGCTGCTTCGTTCTGTAAGATATAGCGGCAATCAAGCAGCTTTCACCACTTGGTTTCTCCCGTTTCGTTTGGCTTGATAGAGAGCATTATCCGCCATCTTCAGGGCATCTTTCGGCGATATGGTGTCGATTTGGCACTGAACGACCCCCAATGAAATCGTGATATAGAAAAGATTCGTCATTTTATATTGAGCCACTTTTTGGCGTAAGCGTTCGGCAATGCGTTCGGCGATATCCAGTTCCGTATCTGGCAGGAAAATGAGGAATTCCTCCCCGCCGCAGCGACATAGCGCATCATCTTTTCGGGAACTGTTGCGCATTAATGCCGCCAGGGATTTGATCACTTGATCACCGACATCATGACCGTAATGGTCATTGATCTGCTTGAAGTGATCGATATCGAGAGAGATCACGGCAAAATTTTGCTGTGAATTTTGATAGTAATCCAGAACCTTTTGCATGCCTCTTCGGTTATATAAGCCAGTCATCGGATCGGTATGGCTGTCCGTTTGCAGCCGTGAGATCTTTTCGTTGAGTAGGCTCATGCCCTTGAGAATGGCGCTCTTGAGCAGAGCTGATTCAAAATACCAGGAACGAATAGACTGAATTCGCTCCTGTGCCTGTTTTTGATCCAAAATTCGGGCGTTGTTCGCAAGTTCCTTGAGTGGTCTGGCAATCAAAAAGGCTGATATCCAGATGAAAACTAACGTGATTAGGGTTAAGGGGAGGGTCTTGACTGAGAAGACCTGAATTTGTTCCTCAAGTTTGGTCAGGGTGACGGCTTTGGGTCTTTGCGCCACCACGCCCCAGCCGGTGCGGGCGATTGGGGCATATCCGGCCAGCATGTCGATGCCACGGGAGTTGGTTAATTCAGCCTGTCCGCTTTGCTGCTTGATAACGGCCTCAAGGAAACCACTGATGATGACCTTTTCTCCAATTCGGCTGGGATCCTGGTGGTAGAGCAGTGTGCCGCTTGGATCGACCACATAGACATAGGTGCCGTCCTGGTAGTAGTGCTGTCCCAGTAAGTTACCAAGAATGCCGTTTTCCTGAAGGTAAATAGTGCCGGCGACGTAGCCCTGATAGTGACCATCGGGCGTAAAAATTGGGTGGGAAATACTGACGAGGTAGTTGCCCGCCGGTGAGGTAAATGGGTTCGAGATGACAGGCTTTTTGGCATGGAATGCAGCGATTGCGTCGGGGACCGAGAGTTGTCTTCCTTTCAAATTCAGAACGCTGGGCGATGCTGCAACAATGTTAGCATTGACGTTTACAATAAATACGGAGTCGAAAAGCGCATTTTGTTTATGTAGTCGTGTCGCTTCTGTTTGCAGAAATGTTTCATCATCCATACGCGAAGCGATCAACTCAGCACTATATTGAAGCTGGCTTTGGGCGACGGCAAAAAAGTTGTCGGTATCTTTGGCCAGTTTGGCGGAATAAGCCCGGTTAGCTTCCAAGGTATTGCTGATCAATAAATCGCGCTGCACCTGGTAGGTGGCATTGAAACTGTTACCCAGTGTGATGATGACGCTGAGCATTGCCAGCGAAAGGATCAGCAGGCGCAAGTTTAGTCGTTGCAGGAAGTAAGGTGGTCTTGTTCTTTTTGTGCTCAAGGGAAGCATCTCCAGGGGCATGAAGGGCAATTTTCGGCATGATTCATTTATTGTTGTTATTTCTGAGGTGAGCCTTCGATCTTCAACTCGATCTCTGGCTCTTCTCGGTTGGGGGAGAATAATAGGGTTAACAGGAGCTTAAGGCAAAGGGTGTTGCATAGTTTGTGGTTTATGCGGGGTTGTTGACGTAAATGCGTCAACTTTATGACGATATGGTGTGACACAGCTATCATGCGGCATATGCAACGTGGTCAAAATAGTTGTGCTGGACTTGAACTGGTATCCAATATTACTTGAGCGATCGTTCAAGTATGTCTATAGTGGTGACAAGATTTACATGGACTGATGGGGCCTGTTCGGCTAGGAGAGAATATGTCAAATGAATATGTAGTACCCAAAGTGTGGACGATGGATACAGAAAACGGCGGGGAGTGGGCAAGTATAAACCGGCCTGAAGCCGGTGCTCGATACGATCAGGCGTTGCCTGTCGGCTCGCATCCGTTGCAGTTGTATTCTCTGGCGACACCGAACGGGCAGAAAGTCACGATCATGCTTGAAGAGCTTTTGGCTGATGGCGTCGCTGAGGCTGAATATGATGCCCACTTGATTCAGATTGGTGAAGGAGAGCAATTCTCGTCCGGTTTTGTTGCGGTCAACCCGAACTCGAAAATCCCTGCACTGGTTGATCAATCCGGCACTGCACCTGTGAATGTGTTTGAGTCCGGCGCCATTCTTTTGTACCTGGCGGAAAAATTCGACCGTTTTCTGCCGAAAGAGCTGGCGGCCCGGACCGAGGTGATGAACTGGTTGTTCTGGCTTCAGGGCTCTGCACCGTACCTGGGCGGTGGATTTGGACATTTTTATGCCTATGCTCCGGAAAAGTTTGAATACCCGATTAATCGTTTCGCGATGGAAGCGAAGCGTCAACTGGATGTTCTGGATAAGCAATTGGCCCGTCATTCGTTCATTGCCGGCGAGGAATACACGATTGCGGACATCGCGATTTGGCCATGGTATGGCAACCTGGTGCTGGGTAAGGCATACGATGCCGCTGAGTTTCTTGATGTTGAACGTTACCAAAATGTGATGCGCTGGGCGAAAGCCATTGAGCAACGCCCGGCGGTTCAGCGGGGGAGAATTGTTAATCGGACCTGGGGTGAGGACTGGGAAATGCTTGCTGAGCGCCATACTGCTGCAGACATTGATGCCGTGCTGAAAAATCGGCCATAACCGAGACGTATGTCTTTGTGATTCAGGTTGTGATGCGCTGTGACTGCCTCAGTCACAGCGCTTTTTTTAGAAATGTGCTTCAGATTGCATTGTAGGAATACCAGTGAACGTCCGTAGCCCTGCCGGTTTCAGAGATTGCCCGGCTACCGGGCGGCGTCTGTAACCCGCATAATCGCGTCTACTGTATTTTTCCGGCCACCCAGCTGTAACCCATTGATGACGATTTTATTTCCCAAGTGTTAATGTTTTTCGCATAACTCATTGAAAAATGATACGAAATGATATTCAATCGATTGATGTGGTGCTTCGTGCGCATCATTCATCGTTTGTGGGAGCGTGACCCAGGGGCGGTAGCGTGGGACATGACCATGCCGGATGGATTTATCATGGCTGAGCCGCCCCTCAACTTCACCAATTCTGCATTAGATTAACCTTCAGCCCGTGTGGCTCTTTTCTTATCCCTGTTGTAGGGCATTTGTACTGGCACAGATTGACTTGCCCTCAGCAACATCCAATTCAATGGAGCAGGAACAAGCATGCCTAAAGCGAAAATTGCCTTGGAAATTAAAGGCGATACGTACAATCCGTTTCCGGAGCCTTTTAAAACCCGGCTGGGTAGCGCCGAGTGTAAAAATCTGGGGGATTCGTTTGGACTGTCGCAGTTTGGGGTGAACCTTGAGATTTTACAGCCTGGTGCCCAGTCGGCTTTGCGGCACTGGCACACCGAGTCAGATGAGTTCTTATATGTGCTATCCGGCGCCTTGGTGCTGGTGACCGATGAAGGTGAGCAGGCATTACAGTCGGGGATGTGCGTCGGCTTTCCTGCGGGAGAGAAGAACGGGCATCACTTGATCAACCGAAGCTCTGAAATTGCTACCTTCATCGTGGTTGGCAGCCGGGTGAACGGCGATGAAGCCGTGTATCCGGATGATGATTTTAAATGGGTCGTCACCGATGACGGAGAATGGATCGCATCGCGAAAAGATGGCACGCCTTATCAGAAATAGCACTTGATGAAATAGCGCTTTGAATGATTTTTTAGATGAACGTTTTGCTTTGAATGTAGGGACATATGATGAATTCGCGGCTGATGGTCTTGCTTGTTTTTTGCTTTCTGGGGTCGTTATCCGCGAATGCGGCGGCGGCTGACTATCACGTCGGATTTCGCAAAGTGATGGTTGAATCCCGGGACACCGGCGAGAAATCCCCGATGCCGGTGGTGTATCCGACGCAGATGCCCGAAACCCGGGTTCAATTCGGACCATTTGCCATGGATCTTGCTATCGGAAGTGAGATCTCTTCCGGCCATTTTCCGTTCGTCATTATCTCTCACGGTTCGGGCGGCAGCAATTTGGCGCATCGGAGTATCGCCTTTGCCCTGGCCCGAAAAGGGTTTGTGGTCGGCATGCCGCTCCATCCGGGAAACAACTTTCAGAATAATCAGGCCGAAGGGACGACGCGCAACTGGCAGAACCGGCCGAAGCATCTTCGCGCAGCCATTGATGCATTAGTGGCGCACCCGCAGCTGTCCAAGAGTCTGGATGTCGGGAGTATTGCGGTGATTGGGCATTCCATGGGCGGCTATACAGCGTTAGCGGCTGCCGGGGCTGTCGCGGATACCGGCCAGATCATCGAGCAGTGTACAACACAGACGGACTTGAAAGACCCGTTTTGCCTGAGTGTTCAGGGCAACCAGCTCGCGGCGGTACGGATTGAAAATCCCAAAGACCCGCGCATCAAAGCCGCGGTGCTGATGGCGCCGGTCGGGTTGGCTTTTCACGCCGCAGATGCTTTTGCGAAGGTTGATATCCCGATGCTGCTCATCCGGGCCGAAAAAGATGAAGAGTTAACGGAGCCCTATCACTCAGCGGTGATTGCGGCAGGCTATACAGGGAAGACACACAATACCGGCAAAGCGAAGCTCACTGAGGTGACGATTCAAAATGCCGGCCATTACGCATTTATTACGCCGTACCCTGAATCCATCAAAGCAGAACTCGGGGTGGTTGCCCAGGATCCGGCGGGGTTTGATCGGCACGCGTTCCACCAAGAGTTGAGTGCCATGATTGTGGAATACCTGACACAAACCCTGAAAAACACCGAATGAATCCACACCGAACAGACAGGGAGACGACAAGATTGGACGCATTAATTGCTCAGTATACCGGCGCAGACGAAGACGCGCGCTTGGTTCGTCAGTACATTACGCGCATGGAGTTTGACACCACGATGCACGCTTTGGCCCCGTACCTTAAGGCGGGGGCAAGTGTGTGCGAGTTGGGTGCTGCGACTGGTCGGTATGCGCTGACATTTGCGCAAATGGGGTGTGATGTCACGGCGGTAGAGCTGGCTCCGGAGCAAGTCGCGATATTGCAGGCAAAGGCCGACTCTCTGGGCGTGTCGCTCAAATTGTTTGAAGGCAATGCTTGTGATGTGCCGATGATCCCGGATACGTCGCAGGATCTTTGCGTGATCCTGGGGCCGCTCTATCATCTGCAATCACCAGCCGAGAGGGCGCAGGTGATTGGAGAGGCCAAACGAATCCTCAAGCCGGATGGCGTCGTGGCCATTGCTTATATTTCGAGGTTCTTTGTGGCCGGGTTGTTCGCGCAAAAGTTTCCTGAGTTGATCTGCCCGGAGGTGCTGAGTCAATTGCTGGAGAACGGCCTCGTAACCGATCCCAGGGCGGATTCTTTTTTCCGGGTCGGGTATTTCTCGACACCCCAGGAAATGGAGCAGCTACTGACATCCAACGGATTTCATGTCTCAAGTCACCTGGCGACGGATAGTATTGGTCGCTACATCGCCGAAGGCGTGAATCAATTTACGCCAGCGCAATATGATGCCTGGCTTGCCCATCATTTAAAAACATGTACAGAACCCACATTGCTCGGCGCCAGCAATCACGGCTTAGTCATTGCGACGTTTGCCGGTAATGAGGGGCACAACGAACATCGATTCGATAAGGAGAAATAATGAAATACCCGGTAGAAGGTTCATGCCAGTGCGGCGGTGTGACCTATCAGCTTCACGCAGCGCCCTTGATGGTGGTTGCCTGTCATTGCAAAGCGTGCCAAAAGCTCTCAACCAGTGCGTTTAGTATTACTGCGGTCGTAAATACGGCGGATATTGAATTTCAGGGAGCACTTGCAGAGTGGAGCCGAACCGCGGACAGCGGCAATATCAATGGCGCAAAATTCTGCCCGACTTGTGGTAATCGTATCTATCATTTCAACCCGGATGAACCCGACAAGATTAAACTGAAGCCTTCCAATTTATCAGATACGAGTTTGATCCAGCCGACCGCTCATGTCTGGGTCAGCCAGAAACAGGAGTGGTATACCTTGCCTGAGGGTGTGGCTGTGTATGATGAGCAGCCATAAGTTTCCGAGTTTTTGTTGATTTTTCAGGAAAAGAAGTCATGTGGATAGAAAATAAAGTCTTAGAAGGTCAATACGTCACACTGGAGCCGCTGAACGACGCGCATATTGTGCCGCTGCAGCACGCCGTGCAGGATGGCGAATCCTGGAAATTGTGGTATGCCAATGTACCGCGTGAAGATGAAATTCCTCAATATGTGGCGCAAGCCATTCGGCAAGCAGAAACAGGGGATATCGCATACGCCGTTCGTGCAAAACTGAGCGATGAAATTGTTGGGACCACACGCTATTACAATGTTGAAAGTGCCCATCGACGAGCGATGATTGGTTACACCTGGTATGCAGCATCCGTTCGGAGAACGCCGATTAACACAGAAGCCAAGTTCCTGCTGCTGAACAATCTTTTCGAGTCCTGCGCCGGAATCGCTGTAGAGTTTAGAACCCACTTTTTTAATCAGGCTTCCCGGGCAGCAATCGAGCGTTTAGGCGCTAGGCAGGATGGTATCTTACGAAATCACCAGATCATGAAAGATGGCTCGTATCGAGATACGGTCGTTTACTCGATTATCGCCAGCGAGTGGCCTGCCGTAAAAAACAACTTGCTAAGTAAGCTCTGTAAATAAAAGGGCTGAGTGTATGATCCCTGAAGCGGGTGGTTCGGGGATAAGCCAGCCGCGATGGACCGCGTGATTGGTGTGACAGTCAAATGGTGTGACACTATCAATATGATATTTGGAGAGAGTATGAATTCGTTATCAAGAGAGACAATTGTCGCAGCAGAAGAAGCCTTGAAGTCTGCAATGTTAATTTCAGATACCCAGATGCTTTCTGAACTACTGTCTGACGATTTGGTGTTTGTGAATCACTTTGGTCAAGTTGTCACCAAAGCGCAAGATTTAGCCTTGCATCAGTCGGGTCAGTTGCAGTTAGAGGCGATTGAACTCTCCGAGATGACCGTTCAGTTGATTGCGTCAGTTGGTGTGGTACAAGTGCGCGCGAAAATTCACGGAACCTACGATGGTATGGATGCCAGTGGTGACTTTATGTTTTCCCGCGTCTGGGCACCTCAGGGCGGGCGTTTGCAAGTCCATGCCGTGCATTCGACGCAAGTTGCATCATAAACTATTCAGGGGCATTTATTTCAACAGAACGATCCGGTTGTGATTGGTGCACCGGGCCGGGTGGTCCGGTTGGATCCGACGGGGAAAGTCGTTGCGGCTGTCTATGTTGATATTATGCCTTTTGAAGGCGGGTTGATCCGGCATATGACCAAAGTCTGAAACGACGTGGTGAGCATACAACAACTGGAATGGACCTAATCTATCTGGCCCGATTCACCGGAAATCGCCCGGATTGGACGGGCGGCCACTGATGCCGGAGATTTGTTTCGGATATATAGTGATCCGGATACCAACCTATTTCATCCCGCTGGCCCTTATCCCAATGTTGACTATGCTGAGTCGGTGTTAGTGCAGTGGTGATTTCACTGCTGCGCTACATTTCTGGGAATGACAAGAGCGCAATGGGAGGATGTCCATGCTTGAACACGAAAAGGAGACAGAGCGGAGCGATTGGCGCGCTAATGTGTTGAGTCAGGTCCGCGAGCTGATTCTGAATGCGGTGCCGGAAATGGTTGAAGAGCGTAAGTGGTGTAAGCCCAGTAACCCCGCGGGGGTGCCGGTCTGGTCTCATTCCGGAATTGTTTGTACGGGAGAAACCTACAAATCCAAAGTCAAGCTGACGTTTGCTTATGGTGCTGCACTGCCGGATCCGGCTCAGTTATTCAACGCCGGCCTTGAAGGGAAAGTCAGGCGTGCAATCGATATTTACCAGGACGATACCATAGACACGGAAGCGTTGAAGGCATTAATTCATGCCGCAGTGCATCACAATCAAACATTGAAGCAAAAGACTTAATTTGTCTTCAGGCTCAATGCCGGTGTAGATTTCGTCGGTGGTGTTTTATGATGCCAATGGCCTTAGTGAATTATTGGAGAAAATTAGATGGAAGCCTTGTTCAAATCTTATTCCGAGAACAATGAAGCAGTCTTAAGAGCCATTGCCCATATGCCGACGCAAAGTTTACCAGTGTTGATTGGCCAAGACTTTGTTCAAGGATTAACGGATGCTGATTATATGCGAATTGCCGTTTACCTCGCACAAAAGAGTGACGAAGAAGGGGGGTGCCCGATTGGCGCAGTGATTGTTGACAATACAACAGGGCAGATTGTTGGCAAAGGACATAACACCCTGATTCAGGAAGATCACCCTTATAATCATGGGGAAACCTCCGCCATTCGGGATGCGGGACGCATCGACTTTAGCCAAACAACCTTGTTTACCAGCCTGAGCCCGTGCGATGTCTGTGCGACCTTACTGTATATGCGCGGCTTTAGCCGGGTGGTTGTCGGCGATGTCACCAATGCTGGTGGGAATGAAGCCTTACTTCGGGAAAAGGGTATTCAAGTTGATATTCTGGAAGATAAACTGGGTATCGAGCAGTATGCAAAATTCCGAGCTGAAAAACCAGACCAGGACTTAGAAGACTGGCAAGGGCTCAGTGCGGTAAAGAATCAGTGCGGTTAAAAGTTTCGCAATAAAATGTAAGTTAGACGAAGTATAAAGTCGTATTACCCTAAAAATTCGACTGAAATATTGAACATCCAACCTCGTGTATTCAGCTTTGAATATGGCTGAATGCGCGAGGCTTTCTGTTGCACGTTTCGCGGAGGATACTATTTTAAGAATGCTCTTTTAACACTCATTGTCGTTATTGAGAAGTACATCGAAAAAAGCTGTCGCACACAGAAGGTACACACCGGGATAGGGGATGCCTGTGATAGATTTCAAGTTGATTCGGGTGAGATGAAGCATACGAAAACGCGAATCCCAAATCATTCCGGACTTCTATACATAGGGAGAGTGTAAGATGGCGTATCTGGTTGACTACCAAATCACAGTTATGGTTGTTGGTTTCGTTGGGCTGTTGATGTTTATTCAACTGCTCATGGCAGATGTGATTGCTTTAAAACAGAAGCATGTGCCGGGTTATCCTGTTGAACACAATCATGACCATTTGCTGTTTCGTGCCACACGGGCGCATTTGAATATGAATGAAAGTGTGGCGATATTTATTACGTTTGTGATATTCGCTTTATTGTCGCAGGCGTCACCGAACGTGGTCAATATGAGTGCTTTGGTCTACCTGGTGTCTCGAATTGCGCACATGACTTTTTATTATTTAGATATCAAACTGGCGCGCAGCATCGCATTTGGCTTGAGTTTGTTTAGTCTGGTCGCGGTGTTTATGGCCGGTATCATGCGGTGGCTATAACGAGTTTTACCCTCTCAAATAACAATGAAAATGGAGTTCTATGATTAAATTTTATGCCGTACTCATACATGTGTTGTTGTGGTTGAAAGTCGCCGGTTCACCGATGTGTGGCGGTATTTTCCTGGCCGGTCTTATTTGTATTGCACGTGATCAGGTCAGCCTTCCCCTGGTGGCTACCATGGGTGGTATTGGCTTCGTGATAGGCGCGTTCTGGGCTGAGCGGGTCAGAAAAAATATGGGCTTGATAGCTTTTCATGGTCGCCTTATTGTCCATCCTGAAATTGATGGCGCGTGTGTAAAGCCGATGAAGCGGTTCTGAATTTTTTATGGGTAGGTTTAGGACTAATCGTCGATAGAGGCCAAGGAGTTGTTAGTGAAAATTGCAATATTGGACGATTATCAGAATGTCGTAAAAGACCTCAAATGTTTTGAGTTATTGCGTCATCATGAGGTGACGGTGCTGACGGAGACATTCCATGATGAAGATCGACTCGCAGAACAGTTAGCGGGCATCGAAGCCTTGGTGCTCATTCGTGAAAGAACTCAAATCACCGAATCTTTATTAGCGAAATTACCTGATTTGAAAGTCATCAGTCAGACTGGGAAAGTCAGCAATCATATCGATCCGCAGTTGTGCGAACAGTACGGGGTGAAAGTGCTGGAAGGCGTTGGATCCCCTGTTGCGCCATCGGAATTATGCTGGGCATTAATCATGTCTGCATCTCGGCATATTCCGGCTTATGTTTCCAATCTTCAACAGGGTCATTGGCAGCAGTCCGGTGAATTGGGTTTGGGCCGCACTTTAAACGGGCTGATTGTAGGCATTTGGGGTTATGGGAAGATAGGTCAGCGTATTGCACAATACGCCAAAGCCTTTGGTATGCGGGTGTTGGTTTGGGGGAGCGAGGCATCCAGGAGTAAAGCCACAAGCGATGGCTTTGAAGCGGCAAGTTCAAAAGAGCACTTTTTCCGTTCTGCCGATATCGTCTCGTTACACCTGCGCTTAAATGATGTGACGAGAGGTTGTGTCACCAAGGCTGACCTGGCATTAATGAAACCGGATACATTATTTGTTAACACGAGCCGGGCGGAGCTGGTCGAGCCCCACGCCTTATATGATGAACTCTCTCGCCACCCCATCAAACAGGCGGCACTGGATGTTTTCGAGAGTGAACCTGTGACGACAGACAACGAGCCGTTGCTGAGTTTGCCGAATGTATTAGCCACACCGCATTTGGGCTACGTCGAACAGAGCAGTTACGCGCTTTATTTTCGAGTGGCATTCGAAAATTTACTGGCTTACACGCAAGCACAGTCAGCGCAATAGTCATTCAGCGCAATCATCATAAAGAATCATGAGAAACAGGGCGTTTATGTTTACACAGGAAGTGAAAGAAGGGTTGGCGCTGGCATTAGTTCAGCCTTCATTTGCAAAGCAATATCTGAAAATTGTCTCGCAAGAGCGAGACTATCTCGGACAATGGTTGGTTTGGCCTGCGCATGCAGATTCGGAAGCGTTTTTTCTGACCTTCATTCAGAATGCGCTACAAGGCTATGCGGCCGGAAAGTCGCTGACCTGCGCGATGATCGTTGAGGGACAAGTGGCCGGTAACATCAGTTTTAATACGATTAACACCGAGCTGAAGAAAGTCGAAATCGGCTACTGGTTGAGCAAGCAATATCAGGGACAGGGCATCGTCAGTCAGTCGGTGGAGAAAATGATCGAGATTGCTTTTGAACAATTGGCGATGGAAAAAGTCCAGATCTCAGCCGCGGTCGAGAATCGACCGAGCCGCAGGGTGTGTGAGCGTTTGGGGTTTGAGCTGGAAGGCGTGATTACCCGAGCGGAAAACCTCAATGGACGGACCGTTGACCACGCGGTCTATGGATTGAGCCGGGCAAAGTGGCGTGGATAAAAAACGGAAGCCAGGCTTCCGTTTTGAATGTTCTTGCCAATCGATATGTGATTACAGGCTGTCGAGAATGGTTTCAGCGTTGCTGACTTCAAAGCTTTGTGGCTCTTCGACATTAAGCTGGGTGACCACGCCATTGTCGATAATCATGGCATAGCGCTGAGAACGGAGGCCGCCGAACCCGGCTGTATCCATCTCAAGGCCCAGTGCTTTGGTGAAGCTTCCATCACCGTCAGCCAGCATCATGATCTCAGAGGCATTTTGATCATCCCCCCAGGCTTTCATGACGAAGGCGTCGTTGACCGCAACACAAGCAATCAGATCCACACCTTTGGCTTTCAGCTTATCGGCATTGACGACATAGCCCGGCAGATGTTGCTCAGAGCAAGTCGGGGTAAATGCGCCAGGCACGGCAAACAGCACCGCTTTTTTATTGGCAAATAATTCGGCGACTTCATGGGTGACCATGCCATCTTTCGTGAGTTCGCTGAGCGTGACTGCCGGCAGCTTTTGTCCTTGTTCGATCATTGTGTGTCCTTCAGTTGGATGAACATACACACAGTCTAGTCTCAAAACAGGGTGATAAAAAGGCATAACCTTTGGGGTTTTTCTACCGATGCATAACAAGCAAGGAGGTACGTGATGACAAGCAAACACTCGGGCTCATGCCTGTGCGGAGCCGTCAAGTTTGAGGTTCAGGGGAGCTTCGACAGCTTCTATCTCTGCCATTGTAGTCGGTGCCAAAAGGATACGGGTTCAGCCCACGGTGCGAATCTGTTTTCTGCGACAGCGCAGTTAACCTGGCTACAGGGGCAGGCCTTCGTGAAAACGTTTCAGTTACCGTCTACCCGGCACTGCAAGTCGTTCTGCGCTGAATGCGGTTCAGCCTTACCGAATGTGCAGATGGACGGGACACTACTCGTCGTCCCGGCAGGAAGCCTGGATAGTCCGCTAGTCAATCGGCCTGATGCGCATTTGTTTATGTCGAGCAAGGCTGAATGGGATGAGCGCCTGGATAGTGTGAAGCAGTATGAGGCACTACCGTTTTAAGGCGGCGGATGAAAACCTGATAAGAACACGAGAGTAAAAATTCATGAAAACAGTGCTTTGTTACGGCGATTCGAATGTTTGGGGTTATATCCCCGGTGGTGGTCGATATTCCTGGGAAACCCGATGGCCCGGGCATTTATCGACATTGCTGGGGGATTCCTTTCGTGTGTTTGAGGAAGGCCTGAATGGCAGAACTACCGGCGTTGAAGATCCGCTTTTTTTCGGCAGAGACGGTGGCAAATACCTACCGATTGTTCTGGAAACCCATGAACCGCTTGATGTGGTGATTATCATGCTTGGGACGAATGATCTGAAATGTCGTTTGAACCGGACGCCGGAAGCGATCGCTCAGAGTGTGAGCGATTTACTGGAGATGACTCGGACACAGTTACAACCGCAGCCGGAGATCATTTTGATTGCCCCGCCACATATCAGAGTGTCCCATAACCATGAGATCAATCTCTCATTTCAGGGGGCATTAGAGGCAAGTCAGCAGCTATCGCCAATTTATGCTGAACTTGCTGCGCAGTTCGGGTGTCACTTTATCGATGCTGCAGCTCACTGCATATCAAGTATTGACGATGGCATTCATATGGATGCGGTGAATCACCGGGCGCTGGCGGAAGCCGTGTTGAATCAACTGAAAGCCTTATAAGCCGGATACTGCATCGTGTTGGAACTTTGAAATAGGACAGGCAGGGACCCTTGATGAACATGCGCCACATAGTTAGAGCAACGATCTTCTTTTCATTCAGCAGTATTTCTGCCGGTTTGCAGGCAAGCACGATACCCGCGAAAACCTCGCAAACATTAGCACGCTCCGACCAATCAACAATCACCTATTATGTTACACGCTCGGCGTCGGCACTTGAAAGCAAATCGCTGCTAGTGCTGATCCAAGGGTCTGACTGTAATAGTGTTTATCATAACACCCTGATAAACGACACCTTTCCTGCCGTCCTTCCGGGGGCCGATGTTCTGACGGTGGAAAAGTACGGCATCGATGCCAATCTGGCCTGGGTTGAGAAATCTGAACGGGAAGATTGCCCGGCGAGTTATATCCAGAATGATTCGCCCAGCCAGCGGGTTGAGGATTATCAGCAGGTGCTGGATCACCTGACGGCGCAAACCGCCTATGACAGAGTGGTTCTGTTGGGTGGGAGTGAAGGTGCTGTTGTGGCGAATTTGCTGGCATCCGAAAGTGACGTTGTGTCGCAGAGCGTGGCGTTGAACGGCGGCGGACGTTGGTTTGTGGAAGATGTTCTCCATAGCATGAAGGCGTCGATCCCGTCTGAGGCAGCTTATCAGGAGAGTGCCGAAGGGTTTATGGGGTTCACCCGCCATGTCGCGACCAGCGAACCGTTTGAAATGAACGTCAGTGGTCATGGCTATCAGTGGTGGCGGGAGATGCTGAAACTCGATCAAACCGCTGTGATTGCAGCGGTCGATGTCCCGGTCATGCTGGTTCAGTCCGAACAAGATCTCAGTGTCTCACCGCAGCTCGCGCAGGAGCAGGCCAGGGAATT
Organism: Photobacterium atrarenae; assembly: GCF_024380015.1. Taxonomy (NCBI): domain Bacteria; kingdom Pseudomonadati; phylum Pseudomonadota; class Gammaproteobacteria; order Vibrionales; family Vibrionaceae; genus Photobacterium; species Photobacterium atrarenae. Next base: position 1,810,673 of record NZ_CP101508.1, on the reverse strand, counting down.
AATGAAAGCTAAGTCGAATATCACGTATCAGTCCTATGCTGGATTGGATCACGCATTCAAGCAAGCGGACGGCACCAGTGAGGTGGATCAAGTTGTCCGGGATATCGAACAGTGGCTAGCGAAACACCATTAAAAATCATCATGGTGCACTGTTATAGCCAAAAATCATGCTATCTGTGCGTCTTTGTTCAAAATTATTCTGTAATCATGTGCAACGAGTTGATACTATTCGTGCTTCAGTTTGCATAATGATGTTCTTGTGTTGTAAAGCCGATCAATACTTTATCTGGGTTCGGCGTTTTCAACGCAAGTGCTGAAGAAACTGGCGCGCTAGGCAGATTAAGATTGGAGTGGAAGTCGAGATGGAACAAATTGAAACCCTTGAACAACTGATGCAGCTTTATCGTCAGCCAAGTAATCGCGCAGGCAACAAGACGATTTATCGGATTGATGAATATGTCCAACGCCTGATTGAGCATAGTCCCTTTATCGTTATCTCGACGGTTGATGAAGACGGCTTTACCGACGTTTCTCCTCGCGGTGGCGTACCGGGGTTTGTGAAGGTGGTGGATTCGAACACACTCCTGATCCCGGATAGCTCAGGCAATAATCGCCTCGACAGCTTCAAGAATATCCTGGAACGCCCGCAGGTGGGGATGATGATCATGGTCCCCGGCATTGATGAAGTGGTGAGAATCAAGGGGACGGCGAGTTTGCATACCGATGAACAGCGGCTAGCACTGTGCCCGGACGGGAATAAGCCAGCCAAACTGGTCATCCAGGTGAAAGCGGAATCCATGTTCTTCCACTGCGCCAAAGCGATTATGCGGGCCAAGTTATGGGACGGCGAATATCGGGTCGAGCGCTCCATCTTGCCTTCGCTGGGGCAGATTTTGAAACAACAGCAGAATCTGGAAGAAGCGGCTATGAGTCAGGAAGACATGGTGGCTTATTATAACAAGACCCTGTAACGGGTAGGTAAGTTCGGGCATTTGTGGCAGAAGGAAAGTACATGTTTATGGAAAATAGTTTGGAAAGTGAACGGATCAGACTGCGTCAATGGCGGGATAGTGATTTAGATGAATATGCCCGGCTTTGCGCAGATTCACATGTGATGCGATATTTTCCGGCCCCTTTAAGCCGGGAGGAAAGTGATCATCAAGCGGACATTATCAGAACGTTAATCACCGACAGAGGCTGGGGATTCTGGGCAGCAGAGCTCAAAGAAACCGGTGAGTTTATGGGATTTGTCGGGCTGCATCGTCAGGATGAAGACAGCGGGATCCCGGAAGCTCCGTTTGTTGAGATCGGCTGGCGACTGGCCGCTGAGTTCTGGGGCAAAGGCTATGCTCCGGAAGCTGCCCAGGCTGCGTTGAAATATGCGTTTGAGACGCTGGATGCCCCGGCGGTCTATGCGTTTACGACGCTCACTAATGAGCCTTCCCAGCGTGTGATGCGCAAAATCGGGATGGAAAATGTCAATCAGGACTTTGATCATCCGAAATTGCCGTCGGATCATCCGTTGGTTCGTCACTGCTTATATAAAATTACTAACACTCAGTGGCGAGAGCAGCCGTAGCCACGGAAATTCATATCCAATCGCTATGATATTGGATATTTTGATTGAAATTGTTTATAACAATGAGGTTTGCTCCGTATATCCATGATTTAAGTAGTTTTTACTTCCTTTACAACCATGGAGAATGACGTGAGCGATCAGGATAATAAACAAGGGTTGCAGGCGATCCGTTTTCGCCGACCTTACAGCGCTGAAGATTTTCAAATTACAGCTTCAGAGCTGCTGGTCCGGAAAGAGGCGTATCCGCTGAGAAAAATGAAGCAGGTGGCGCTGAAGCAGCTGGGTTACAAGGATCATGCGATCAGAGCGTTTTGCTTGGCCTTGGTGCTTTCTGCTGCCACTTGGGCGTTTGTCCCGGTGTTCGGGATTTTCGTGTTCCTGGGTTGTTTGCCATTGGCTTTGATGACCGCCAAAAAGTATGAGCTGCGTGCTGAGTTTCGCAGCTCGGATGACTCGGGCGATCAATGGGTGCCATTGGTACGTTGCCGTACCGAAGAAGAATACGAACAGCTGAAATTGCTTCATGCGGCGCTCGTAATCAAATTGTCGAACTAAACACAAAGCTCACCAGATTCTGGTGAGCTTTTCATTTATAAGCAGGTTCGGGGATACCCGGACCGGCTGATTCAGGATGATGTGGATATGGATTATCTGAATATTAATCAGAAAGCATGGGATCTGCGGACAGTTTCAGCTGGAGAGAAATGAAATGGACATCAGAAGTATCGCGTTGGCATTGCTGGTTGTGGTGATTTGGGGGCTGAACTTTTCTGTGATTAAGTTCGGGCTGGATGAACTCCCCCCATTACTGTTTTCCGGACTGCGTTTTTTAATCGTTGCCGTCCCTGCGATATTGATCGTGCCATTTCCGAAAACATCGGTCTGGAATGTGCTGGGCGTCGGCCTGTTTCTCGGGGTGATGAAATTCGGCTTGCTGTTCATCGCGATGCAGGAAGATGCGTCGGCCGGGATTTCCTCGCTGCTGCTCCAGGCCCAGGTGATTTTTACCATTCTGCTCAGCGTGCTGTGGCTTAAGGAAAGTATCTCCCGATCCCAAATTCTGGGTATCGTGATCGCTGTGGTTGGTTTTAGTCTGTTTTTTATCACTTCGAACGGCAATGCCACGTTGCAGGGCGTTTCCATGATTATTCTGGCGGCCCTGTTCTGGGCGGTCTCCAATTTGATCATGAAGCAAATGTCATCGGTCAATCTGCTGCATTTCATGGTCTGGGTCAGTATCGTGCCGCCACTGCCGCTCTTTGTGCTTTCCTATCTGTTTGAGACACAAGCGCCGCTGGCCTTGCTGTTAGAAACGACCGAGAAAACATGGCTATCGGTCGCTTATGTGGGGTATATCTCCACACTCCTGGCGTTTGCGATTTGGGGCTGGTTGCTGAAGAACCATCAAGCTGCGGCGGTGACGCCGTTTGCGCTGTTGATCCCCTTGGTCGGAATGCTGGGGTCTAGCTTGCTGCTGGATGAAGCGTTCAGTTTGATCGAATCGGTCGGTGCCAGCCTGATCTTGGTCGGGTTGCTGATCTCAGTGCTGGGAGCCCGGATCTTTGCGCTGATCAGGCAGAAAAAGCCAACTGAGCAAACCAGTCAATAAACCATCGCACCAATCGAGCCTGGGGGAGTCATACTCGACCGCATCAGTGGCTCACCTCAGAGCATAACGGAAAATCTTGTATGAAAGTGTCACTTGTTCCGATAGCCGAAAATGAGCGTCCCACACTGGAGCGCTTGTTTCAGTTTTACTTATACGAAATGGCGGCCTGCCTGGCTTTGCCACTCAATGCGCAGGGGAGCTACGCCTATCGTCCGACATTGCTGGACGGGTACTGGACGCAGCCGGAACATCAGCCGTTTTTCATGGTTGTCGAAAATGATGCGGCAGGCGTTGAAGCCGTTGAGCAAGAACTGGCGGGCTTTGCCCTGATCCGCCGCTATCCGCAAGACCCAGCCCGTTATGATATTGATCAGTTCTTTGTCGCCCGGAAATTCAAGGGGCAGGGGGTTGGCAAGCAAGCGCTGGCGAACCTACTCAATCAATTCCCCGGAAAATGGCAAATCCGGGTCTTGGTTGAAAATGAACCGGCATTGGCGTTCTGGCAATCTGCGGTCAGGCAAGTAGTGGGACAACATTATGAGCATTCAATGGATCTGGACGTTGATCTGATGATGCATTTTTTCCGGTTTGAGGTTTGATCAAGCCAGGACAGAGAAGTCGCTCAAAGAATAAATTTAATCCAGCAGAAAGGCAGAAGATGATTCATTTTAAGTCCGCCGAAGGCGTGTTTAACTTTCGCAGTGTCGCCGTGATTATCCACCAAGGGTATGTACTGCTCCATCAGCAACGCGGCGATGATTTTTGGGCGTTGCCCGGTGGCCGGGTCGAGTGGTTTGAAGATTCGGCAACAACCGTGGTTCGGGAAATTCAGGAAGAGCTGGGGCAAACGGCGACTGTCGTGCGGCCATTGTGGCATGCGGAAAACTTCTTTGGCTTTGACGGTAAGCGCTTTCATGAGCTGTCGACCTATTACCTGATGGCGCTGGTTGACAGCAACCTGCCATTCGGCGAAGCAGCTTTTTCAGGTGTTGAGGCAGATGTGGATTTAATCTTCAAGTGGTTCCCGATAGATGAACTTGCCGCCGAGCCCCTTTATCCGGAATTTTTGAGAGAAAAACTGAGTTCTTTACCCGAAGGTGTCGAGTTTATTCGGGTGAATGAATTGGACTAACTGATAACCGAGAGTCAAAAGGAAGTGAACCATGTATCAGCTTTATTATTATCCCAATAACGCCAGCTTGGCACCGCACTTTTTGCTCTATCACATGGGGCTGGAATACGAATTGGTGCTGGTGGATAAAAAGTCCAATTCACAGAAATCGGCGGACTATCTCAAGCTGAATCCGGCAGGCAGGATCCCGACCCTGGTGGAGCAGGGGCAACCTATTTTTGAAAGCCCGGCGATTTGTATTCATCTGTGTGAGCAGCACCCGGAGCATGAACTGATGCCGCCGCTGGGCAGCAGCGCGCGGCCGTTGTTTTTCCAGTGGCTGGCTTATCTGAATAATACCTTGCAGGCCGAGCTGATGGTGCGCTATTACCCGCATCGCCACACCAATGATGAAAGCACGATCCCGAATGTGGTCGCTGCGCAGGATGATCGTATCGCTGATGCTCTGGCGGTGATTAATGATCAGTTGGTAGACAAGCCGTATTTGCTCGGCGAGCAAATCTCCGCCTGTGATTATTTCCTGTTTATGTTGGCTGGGTGGTGTTTGCCGGCCAAGAAGTCGCCGCTGGAATTCCCGCATCTGGTGGGCTACCTGAAGCGAATGACTGCACTGCCGACAATTCGGGCGGTGTGCGAAATTGAAGGGATGGATCTCAGCCCTTTCGAATCTGTGGAGTAGGTCTTCGGCACGGGATCAGCCATAGAATCACGTGAACCGTACGGTGCGCGAGTAAGCTCGGCATGGCGGCAAAAGCGTTTGCACTACACTTATGCAGGCGCTTTTTTCTTTTTGACACCGCGAGGTTGATACGTGGTGTGTTGATAAGGAGCTGTTATGCCCGGAGCTTATGCCCATATTTCGGCAGCATACCTGGCTGCCGAAAAGGCTCATCAATCAGTTTTCCAGTCGGTGCCCAAGCAGGCCCGGAACATCTTGACCAACCAGCAGAAATTTATTGAACTGGGGAGTGTCAGCCCGGATTTTCCCTATCTTAAAATTGGCGACCTGGCCCAAAACCGCTGGGCTGATCGGATGCACTATGAGCAGGTCGGGGTTTTCATTCGCCGCTGTATCGCCGAAGTGGCAAACCTGTCTGGGCCATCCCAAGAGAAAGCATTTGCCTGGTTGTGTGGTTATGTTGCACATGTGGCGACCGATATCACCATTCATCCGGTTATTGAACGACGTGTCGGACCCTATGAGACGAACCAGACCGAGCACCGGATCTGCGAAATGCATCAGGATGTGCATATTTGTCGGCGCTTTGGCCTGAGTGAAGAACACCGGATTGAGCGGCTGGCGAACTATATCGGCACCTGTACCCACGCAGAGGATAATCGTCATCTGGACCCGGTGATCTCAAACTTGTGGGAACAATGTCTGATGGCGACATTTGGCCGCGAGCCGGAAATTGAACCACCGTTGATCCATGACTGGTATACCGGTTATCTGGCGGTGTTGAAAGGTATTGAAGAAGGCCATAAATTGTTGCCCTTTGCCCGTCATGTTGGTGCGCAACTGGGTCTGGTTTATCCCGAACAGGTGGATGACTCTTATATTCGGGAACTGGATACGCCCTTGGGTGTGCAGCATTATGATCAAGTGTTCGATCGGGCGGTGGCGCAGATCATCCGTTATTGGGAAGTGACGGCCAAGGCAGTTTTTGAAGCAGAGGCGGCAGGCGCATTCTTAAACTGGAACCTGGACACGGGGCGGTGTGAAAAGGGACAACTGACCGCCTGGAAGGAGACTTGAACCTGAAATCTGGGGGTGATAGCCATGAAATTTGTGATTTTCAGCTGAATTCATCGCGGTTCGGGACAACTTTCTTGAATGGTCGGATGAGTTGAAACATAATGGTTAACAACTTGTTTACAACCTCAGGTGCCCGAAGCGATGAAACTCCATAAGCTGGAAGGCTATATTCAGTCGATTTACCTGGTGGAATATGAGCATGGGCTGTTACTGCTCGATGGCTGTAGCCGGGCGGATATCAGTATGCTCAAGCATTTCATTGTCGGGCAGCTCCACCGCCCGTTTAGCGATCTGAAGCTGGTGGTCGTGACCCATATGCATCCCGATCATGCCGGCGCGGCGGCGAAGTTGCGACGCTTGAGCGGATGTGATGTCGCGGCTGCCAATGTGCCGGGTCAGTGGTACAGCGGGGTGGATGGCAAGCTCATGCATTTGACGGATATAATGCTGGCAAAATGGGTGGCCAAGCGGATGAAAAAACCGCGGCGTAACCTTTGGTATGCCCGCACCTTAACGCCGGATATCAAGCTTAATGATGGGGATGCTTTACCGGGATTTCCGGAATGGCAGACGCTCTTTACCCAGGGACATACCGATCGGGATCTGTCGTTGTACCATGTGCCCAGCCATGCGGTGTATGTCGCTGATCTGATGGTGAAAGTCAAAGGACGCTACATTCCGCCATTTCCCGTGTTCTATCCCAACCGCTATCGCCACTCGCTGAAAAAAATCATGGCGATGGAGCCGACATCGCTGATCCTGGCGCACGGCGGTGAAGTCTATCCGGATGCGGAGGACTACCAGTATTTGCTGGCGCGGGCACCAAGCGTCCCCATGACCCATTGGCGTTCGGTGAAGTCCAAGTTGCGCAAGGCATTGCGACGAGCAGCCTGATCGGCAAGCAGCCGTCCTGGCTGCGTTGGCCGAACTCGTTAGTTTTCTTACTGCGACTATGCAATTTCTGACATTGGCCTCAGTGTTTTCTGGTTGTAGTTCCCGCTGAGCGCTTTGCCAGTGAGGTGTCGGATTTCGTGGTGCTGACCCTGAGCTCGGTGCTGGTTGTTGTCATCGTCACGATATCAACCGTGAGCTTACCTTCGCCCAGTAATTCATCGACTAATTTCTGAGGGAAGGGCCAATAGTTTAGCTTGGCGTCGAGGGTGACGGGCCCTTGAATGCTTGCCGGAACCAGGAAGGTATATTCGACAATAGCATATCCATGGGGCAGGATCCGGGTATCCGACAAGATCCGATCGACTTCCCATACGTTGAGATCGACCACGTCGCCGTTTTTATCCCCCAGGGTAACTTTAAAGTTTCGGGTTCCCGGCTCAGTATGCCCGTCAACTACAGCTCCGGAGCGATAAATTGGTGCTTGTTCACCGCTGTTCACCGCGAAATCAACCCATACTTCCCGTCCTTCCGGGAACCCGGTCGGGAGTTTGTGCCCGGCGCCAACGTTTGACACTTTGACCCGAATTGTGGCGAGCTCCCCGGCAACCAATGACGCCGGCAGGTCGATAAATTCCATGGTTGCCGCGGAGCGCAGCATTTCACGGGCCAGCTCGGCACCAATGGGATCGTCAAAATATTGATGCAGGGTCGAGTTCCCCCCTGAAAATTCATGCGAATAGATGTGCTCGCGCTCTTTGCCCATAATGGCTGATTTTCCTGGGTTAGTTTTCTGGCCGGGACCAGGCGTCATATGGCAGTCCTGGCATTGGATTCCCTGTTCGTTATAGGCACTTTCTTGCCATTCGTCGTAGGTGCGTTCAATCGGCGTGCTGTTGAACGGATGAGAGACGTTATGGCAGACAGAGCAGAATTCGGATTTGGTGTGCAGATCGGAATACTCTGTTTGATGATAGGGTGAGTCAGCGTCATGACGCGGTCCGAGCTTGATATGCTTGTCCCGGTTCGGCGCCAGAATATACGCACCGTTATCACTGCCGCTAATCCCGCGAATATTATGGCAGACCTCGCAATTGACGCCGGGTAGGTTATCGTCGGGATCCTCTAACGTTGCGGCAGAGGCATTCATACTAGTCATACCGATGGGGCTGTGGCAGGCAATACAGAAGTTATCGACTTGTCCGTCTGTGGCTTTGCTGGCCCGTTTGAACAGGGCCCGATAAATGGGATCTTTCCAGGAATGTGCCATTACCGAGCGTTGCCACTGCTGGTAAATCTCGCCGTGGCAGCCTTGACAGATTTCCGGATTTTCAAACATTTCCGGCTTCAGTGGCCGGTCGGTGCTGGCGCGGGAAGGGTAGTAGGGCAATTGTTGGTGGATAGCTTCGGCAGATTCGGGTTTGTGGGGTTTGAGCCACTTTTGCATACCGGGCTCGGCCTTGGCGATAGCTGGTAACAAAGTGATGATGAAGGCGAATATCACTGTGGTGAACCCGATTCGCTTGTGGCTGCGTCGGAGGTGATTTGGGGTGAAGACATGATACGGTTGTAACAAGTGCCAACTTGAAGTTGTTTCGTAATTGTTCATAAACGATTCCTATGAACTTGTTGTTATTCATGTGTCATATTGAATGGGCGTCTCGTAAAACAGGCTTAGTGTAGGCAGGATCAGTGACTAAAGATGTCGCGAAGTTGAAAAGTATCCTGGGTGCTACAGTGTTAAACATTATGATTTAGCTCGGAGAAAATATGAGATTTAAGGCAATGGCAGTGTTTGCGCTAACAGGAATTTTATTATTCGGCTGTAGTGAGCCGCTGCAGGTCGCCGTGACCCCAACCCGGGATGTGGACCATTTTCAGGTGATTGAGCAGACGCAGATCGAGATGTATTGTCCGACCGGGATCTGCAAGTTTGAACTCGCAGCGAGCCAAGAGGCAACGATTACCGTGAAAATGCATTATACCGATGCTCGCCGCTTCGAAAAAATCGAGGGGGTGAGTGTGACCGGTAAGCAGGGGGCGACGGTCACCCTGGTGGATGAAAATACCTTCAGCCTCACCCTGGCCGGAAAAGATGAGCCAGCCAAAGTGCAGGTGGTCGATTATTATCGCCATTAATCGTTGACGTTTTTCAGCTATTGGGGCGGGGAATTTACCTGGACGAATTCAACTGTTTCCGCTTGTGGCGATTGGAGACGCCGGCTCCCGGCTTTTCCGGGATCGGGCGTCTTTCGGCCAACAGATGGCGAATTGCCAGAATCGGATGCCTGAGGAGCATTCTCGGTCCGGCATAGCGCATGATTTGCTGCGAGCGTAATTTGTAATCAGCTTTGTAGCAGTGGATCGGGCACACGCGACAGGTGGGTTTGTCTTCACCATACGGGCAGCGATCCAGCCGGGTGAAGGCATACTGAAGAAAGTCCTGACATTGGGTGCATGGCGTTTGACTGTGATGGTGATCACGACAGTAGATCTTCACCATCGCCTCAATAGTTTTAAATTCGGTATTTAGGCTGCCGTACAAGATAACGGCTTGTTTTGATTTAGTCATGATGCCACCACCGTGATATCTGTTGTCTGCCATCAAAGGTATATTCAAAATATAGCTATTAACTGTGATGGGAAATATGATCTAAATCGTGATTTATATGATAAGAATGCTCGAACTTGTTATAAGCATGAAAAAATAATGGCTTTTATCGCAAGAAATCACCCTGCATGGGTTGATTTCACTGAGTTTGAGCAGTAGTATCCGCTCCTCTTTTTTTGTGGTGGTGTATATGAGCAGATTTGAGTGCCTAGAAAGAATTGTCGACGAATACCGTAAGAAAGTTCGTGACGCTGAGTTTAATAAACAGAATGACAGTGAAGTCGCCAAAGTCCTAGTTCTGCTTGTTGGAAACTCTATGTTCAGCTTGGCAGACGAATTTGCGGACTGGGTCAATCGTGGCGGTGATCGCAGCTACGGTGGCAAGTTCTTCGTGTCGAAGCAACTGATGACGTTGCTGGAGCCGGTCACTTTCCGCGGTGTCACCGTACGTCGTGATTCGATTAAACTGTTCCGAATTTCATAACGGTCCGGTTGATATCGTGAGTTCAATGACTCTCATAAAGAAAAATTGAAGAACATTTTTACCTTGCTCTGGTTTGCAGAGCCGGGTCTGCAAAAAAGGATGCCTCGGCATCCTTTTTTGCTTTCAGAACATCGGCTTGTCTGAGAGACTGGATATACAGCGCGATCTATGGTCAGATAGGCGGCAAGTCAAGTCAGAGAAGAGAGTCACAGACAATGGATGCAGAATTTTGGCATAGCCGATGGGCGGAAAATCGTATCGGCTTTCACCTGAACGATACCAACCCGGTATTGACCAAATACTGGCCGCGCCTCAACGCCTCGTACTCAGACACCGTGTTGGTGCCGATGTGCGGTAAATCGCTGGATATGACCTGGCTGGCGGAAAAACATGCCCAGGTGATTGGGGTTGAGTTGAGTGAAATTGCGGTGCGGGCGTATTTCTCTGAGCATCTGTACACGCCGACGGTGATCCCGCTGGGTAACGGTCAGACCTTGTATGAGTTTGATGAGGTGAGCATCTATTGCGGGGATTTCTTCGCAACCAAGATCGATCCGGTGGATGTGGTTTACGATCGGGCTGCGCTGATTGCGATGCCGCCTTCAATGCGCAAAATGTACGTCGAGCAACTGCTGTCGATGGTCAAAGCCGGCGGGCGTATCCTGCTGGTGACGCTGGATTATCCGCAAGCTGAGATGGACGGACCGCCGTTTTGTGTCACCGGGGAAGAAGTGGCGCAGCTGTTCAGTGGCTGTCAGATCACCCATCTTGAGCGTGATGAGGCCGACGAAAGCCATCCGCGTCGTCAACGAGGTCTGTCTCGCTTTGCCGAAGAAGTCTGGCTGATTGAACTGCCGTAAAACATTCTGTTTAATTGAGATGCATGCTATCCATTGCTGAGCGTGCCTCCGATGACAAAAGGAGCCCCAGGGCTCCTTTTGTTGTCTCAGGGCACCATGCAGGCGCCTGTGAAGGGTTTAGTCGAAAATGACTTTGACATCTGCCGCAGTGTCTTTGGCGGCAGAAATGGCGCTGTCGATACTATCACGTCGACAGAGCGCGACGCCCAGGCGACGGCGGCCGTTGATTTCCGGCTTGGCAAACAGGCGCAGCTGAGTTTGCGGTCGCGCCAGGGCCGCGGTCAGGTTATCAAAGCGGACATTATCAGAAACGCCCTGAGGCAGGATCACCGCCGATGCCGCCGGGCCAAATTGCTGGATGCTATGCACGGGCAGCCCGAGGAAAGCACGGACGTGGAGGGCAAACTCGGACAGATCCTGTGAGATCAGCGTGACCAGGCCGGTATCGTGCGGGCGAGGGGAAACTTCGCTAAACAGGACCTTGTCCCCTTTCACGAAGAGCTCGACCCCAAACAAGCCGTAACCGCCGAGGGCGGTGACGACTTTTTCAGCGACCTGCTGCGCGGCTTGCAGTGCGGCTTCCGACATCTGCTGCGGCTGCCAGGACTCACGATAGTCCCCGTCTTCCTGACGATGGCCAATTGGAGCGCAGAAGTGGATTCCATCTACGGCGCTGACGGTCAGCAGGGTGATCTCATAGTCAAAGTCGACAAAGCCTTCAACGATGACCCGCCCGGCACCGGCGCGTCCGCCTTCCTGGGCATACTGCCAGGCAGATTCGATATCGGCCTGGGTTTTGACCACACTTTGCCCCTTACCTGAGGAGCTCATAATCGGCTTGACCACGCACGGGGTGCCGATGTGCTCAATGGCCCGGACAAAGTCGGGGTAGGTTTCCGCAAATGCGTAAGGGGAAGTCGGGATATTCAGGGTTTCAGCGGCCAGGCGACGGATCCCTTCGCGGTTCATTGTCAGTTGAGTGGCCTTGGCAGTCGGGACGACATTGACGCCCTCGGTTTCCAGTGCAACCAGAGTATCGGTTGCAATCGCCTCGATTTCCGGCACCACGTAATGCGGTTGTTCCTTGGCAATGACAGCCTTCAGCGCATCGCCGTCCAGCATGTCAATCACATGGTGGCGGTGTGCGACTTGCATTGCCGGCGCATCGGCATAGCGATCCACGGCAATCACTTCCAGCCCTAAGCGCTGACATTCAATGGCGACTTCTTTCCCCAGCTCGCCGGAACCAAGTAACAGGACACGGGTGGCATCGGGACGGGTAGCTGAACCTAACATGACGTTTCCTTACACTAAGTGTTGATATTGCTGGGGATCATACAGGATTCACTGAATTGCGCAAACGTTTGCTTTTCGTTTTCTACGCAGTTGACTCTTTGGTTTGGCTGCGGTTCTGATTTGGTTTGGATTGGTTGTTAAAATTATGATTTAAAGGTGAATTTCGTTGATGTTAAGTCGGCTTTAGGCGAAAAAAGATTGTCAAAGTTGTGTCATGTTTGGCAGCGAGGGCTCGAGTTGGGCGCTCGTTTGAGGTTAACTTGTTATCAGGATTAGCAATGGCAGAGTTGTTCCATGAAAAAAATAGTTTTAGGTCTGGCACTGGCGCTGTCCGTGCCAATGTCAGCACATGCGGCTCAGAGTGCCGGTGTCTTTTTCGGTAGCCCGATGAGCGGGGTACAGCTGAAACATAATGACTTGCGTTTCTCCGTGGGTGTGGATGATTTCGGGGTTGCGGTCGATAAAACGTTCAACCTCGGCACCCTGACTCATAACCCGGAGCTGAATAGTTTCTATACCTTTGCCGGTGCGCAATATGTTGATGATCATGACCACAAGCATGACCATGATAACGAACTCGGCGTCCGCGCTGGTGCCGGCTTTGAAGTGCCGGTGGAAAAATTCGAGTTTTACGGTGAAATCGGCCCGACCCTGTACGTGGTTGAAGATGTCGATATGGAGCTGGAAGGTGCATTAGGTCTGCGTTACCGCTTCTAAAATCGACCTCCGTTCTGCTTGTCATCAGCCCCAGGTCGGATTGCTCCGGCCTGGGGTTTCTCCGTTCTGTCAGTGGAGGAAATCACGTCAGTCAAGGCATAGGCTGTGGCTCCAGGTCGCGGCAATTTAGTTGCTTTCAATTTCCTGGAAATATTTTTTGGCACCGTCGTGCAACGGGGCTGCCAGCCCGTTGTGCATCATCATCTTTGGATCCAGATTCGTCAGTGCCGGGTGCAGCTTGCGGAATGTGTCGAAGTGCTCAAACACGGATTTGACGACCTGGTAAATCACCTCGTCCTTCATGCGGGCAGAGGTGACCAGGGTGGCATGGATCCCGAAGGTGTTGACTGTTTCGGGGGTTCCCCGGTACATCCCGCCCGGAATACTGGCTGGTTGGTAAAACTCATTTTCCTCGATCAGCTTGTTTACCACCGGACCGGTTACCGGAATGATCACGCTATTACATGCCGTGGTTGCTTCTTTGATGGTATTGTTTGGATGACCGGCGGTAAACACCATGGCATCGATTTTATTTTCACACAGCGCTCGGGACTGCTCTGCGGCATTGAGCTCAGTCAGCTTGGCAAAATTCTTCTTCGACCAGCCCATGGCTTTCATCAGTACTTCCATTGTAGCGCGCTGCCCGGAGCCCGGGTTACCGATATTCACCCGCTTTCCTTTCAGGTCGGCAAACGTCTTGATCCCGGCATCGGCGCGAGCCACCACGGTAAACGGCTCTGCATAGATAGAAAATACAGTCCGCAGGGACTTGAACGGGCCTTGGTCAGTAAACGCACTGGTGCCGAGATAAGCATGGTACTGCCAGTCGGATTGGGCGATCCCCAGTTCTAAATCATTTTCCCGAATGGCGTTGAGGTTATAGATAGAACCGTCTGTGCTTTCGACGGCGCAGCGAATGCCATGTTGTTCGCGTTGAATATTGATCAAGCGGCAAATCGCGCCGCCGGCAGGGTAGTAGACACCGGTGACGCCACCGGTCCCGATAGTGATGAATGTCTCGGCGTGCGCCGGGGATAGCAAGGCGGTGATCAACGCCGCCAACAACCAGGAAAAGAAGCCGGGCAATTTCATATCGTCCTCTGTAAGCAGCACAAGGAAGCCGGGGTTGAATCAAAAGTATATACCGAACTTGATTTCAGCAGCTGGGATTGGTGTGGCGAACGGCTGTTCGGAGCGCGGATACAAAAATCCCCGCAGGGCGGGGATTGAAGGGAAGGCTTGCGTTATGCCGGCTGGCGCTTGATTGTGGCGGCGCGCTTGTTTTCCCATTGGGTGATAAAGGCCACCGACAGAATGATAATCGCTGCGCCTAGCCACAGCCGACCCGGCGGTACCCAGCCAAAGACCACCCAGCCGGCCAGGACGTTGAGTGGCAGTTTGGCGTGGTCAAAGGGCTGAACAAAGGAGGCATCGGCGACTGCATAGGCTTTCGCGATCGCCCATTGGGCCAGGGCCGTCAGCAAGCCTGCGCCCAGCAACAGGAGCCAGGTCAGCCCGCCGCTGGGCAGGGTGAAGTCCGGGACGGCCAGGAACAGGTTAAACGGCGTGATCAGCAGCAGCAGGTAGACCACGATGGTGGTCGGGGAGTCGTGCGATGACATCCGTTTCACCATCAGGGAGTAACAGGCCCAGAAAAAAGCCGCGCCGACCGGCAGTAAAGAAGCCCAGTTAAATGCATCGGACCACGGCTCTAAGATAATCATGGCGCCGCAGAATCCGGTCAGGGTTGCAGCCCAGCGTGCCGGGCCGACGTTTTCTTTCAGGAACAAGCCGGAGCCGACGGTTGCAAACAGCGGTGAGGTCATCAGCAGCGCGATCCCCTGCCAGATCGGCACCGGATAAGCCAGTGCCCACAGCCAGAGCTGGATCCCGATGACCGACAGGAATACGCGCAGGCAATGCATGCCAAAATGCTTGGTCTGTAATGCACGGCGCAACCCGAGGCTATGCAGCCAGGGAAAAATCGCCACCAGGGCAATGAAATACTGGATCAGCGCAACAGTCGTGGACGGCAACTGCAGCATGACACTCAAATACTGCGCCATGCTGTTGACCATTGCAAAGGCAAGCCCTGCGCCGAGCATCCAACTGGCGCCCTGAAGCGGGTTGTGTTGATGTGACATGAAATTATGATGAGTCGATAGTAAATAAATCTATCGGCATCATAACCCCGGTGGCGGGATGTTGAAACTAATTTGTAAAGAAAAACCGCCAGTTGGCGGTTTTTTTGATGTGAATAGTGACTATCCGGCAGCGATTATGCAGCGACGTAGCTCAGCGGAATATCCGGATTCAACGCTTCTAGAGTATTTTGCGTGTCTGCCAGATAACTGATGGCACTGTCCGATTTTTCGACCAGTGCGGCTTCAACAATCTCTACAAACGGGTAACCGGCCATATTCATATTGATCAGTGCGACTTGCAGCGGCGGCAGGCTCGGGTTGAATGCAGCATTTTCTGCATACATACCGGTGAAAATGCGGCCGTCTTTGGCTTTCAACGCAACGCCGCCGAAGCTTCGGGAGTAAGGCGCGTGAGAGCGGTTGGCTGCCTGGCAGGCGTCATTAATCAGGGCTTCGGTTGCCTCGGTTGTCATCCCGTGGTTGACCTGGGTCATGAGCGCTTCAGTAATGTTCAGATCGGCCGGGCCGAACGACTCCGGTAAATATTCTTGTAATGTTTTTGCTTCACGCTCAGGGAGTTGAATAATCAGTTCCTGCGCGGTCGTCAGTTCATTCATGAACTGGCGGCAGTGGCCACAAGGGCTGTAGTTGATCGTGATATCGGTAATGCCGGTTTCACCTTTGACCCAAGCGTGGCTGATCGCAGATTGCTCGGCATGAACCGTTTGGGATAAGCCTGTGCCAAGGAATTCCATGTTGGCGCCGAAGTAGAGACGACCGGATTGACCCCGGACAATTGCTCCGACGAAGAAATTAGAAATAGGAGCAACAGAATAAGCAGCGGCAATAGGGAGGAGTGCGACGCGAAGTTCGCTGTCTGACAATTGGGTTTGTTCAAGCAGTTGTTGGAACGTTGCTGGACTCAAGGTTGCATCAAAGTCTGGTTGTTCCAAAACAGGTTGTAGCGCAGTTGCCAGTTCTGCCGGTAATGTGCTTAAAGCATCCATTACTTTCCTATGCATGAGTTTGTCACTCCGTCTTGTGTATGGAGAAACATTGTAGACCTGGCTTTATGAAATAAGAGTGATCTATGTCACATATAGATTATGCTCGTTTCACTTATTACATAATTGAGAGTGGTGTCACACAGGTTTGAATTTTTATACTCATATTTTTCAATAAGTTAAACATGTATTCGATTGCCTGCACAACGCCACCCTGTTGTCTCATTTATCACCCGTTAATGGAACAGGCTCAGGATCAGCGGGTAAACGAGCGGTGCCAGCAGCGAGGTCATCACGCCGCAAATCACCAGGGCGAGCGAGCCGAACGCGCCTTCCTGATGATTTTCTTCCGCCGCCTTGGCGGTCCCCAGCGCATGGGAAACGGTGCCGATGGTCAGCCCTCGCGCCATGGTGGATTCTATCCGCAGCAGCTTAAACAGCGGATAGCCGAGGATTGCGCCAAACAGCCCCGCGATAATCACCATCACTGCTGCAATCGACGGCATGCCGCCGAGCTGATCAGACACGGCCATGGCGATCGGTATGGTGACGGATTTCGGCAAGATACTGGCAGCCAGTTGTCCGTCCATCCCGAGTGCCAGGGCAATTGATGTGCCGAAAATCATCGATAGGACACTGCCTGCCAGACAAGCCGACAGGATGGTTTTCCATTTCTGCTTAATTTGACCTAATTGTTCATAGAGCGGGAAGGCCAGCGCCACAACCGCAGGTTCAAGCAGGGCATTGAGCCATTTGTTCTGTTCAAAATACGTGGTGTAAGGCACCTGGAACCATATCAGTAAGGGAATGATGACCAGCAGGCAGATTAGAACCGGATTGATCACCGGGTGTTGGATTTTCTTGGAAAGGAATCGTGCACAATAAAAAACGATTAAGGTTGTCGCCAGCCAGATCATTGTTTTTCCTTCTTATCAACAGCAATGCCCAGAATAAGGAAGACAATCAGGCTGCTGCCGAGGGTACTGAGCAGAATAGGAAGCGTATTCTCAGCGATTAAATCAAGGTAATTCACCAGGCCAACCGCAACGGGTACAAACAGCAGCGCCATGTGGCGGATCATCAAGTGGCAGCTTTCTTTGGCCCAGTGGGACGGAATGATGCCAGTCGAGAGGATGAAAAACAGGATGAGCATGCCAATGATGCTGCCGGGGATTGCCAGGTGCGTGAGGTGCTGGATTGCTTTGCCGGCGAATAAGCAAACCAGGATGATTGCAAAGGAACGAAGATAAGCCATGAGCCTTAATACCGGAGTGGGAAGACTCAATTATCATACAAAAATTCTGTGACTCAGGCCACACTTAAAGCGCGTATTGGCAACTTAGTAGTTCGAGAAAAACACAATCGCAACCCCAGCGGCAGCCAGCAAGAAGACAGAGATTTTGTGCATCAAACTGTACTTCACAATATGCTCGGTAGCTGATTCCAGTTTGGGAGCCGGTTTGGCCTCATCAGTCAGCCTGGGCTGTTTATCAAAGGTGTGGATATGGCGGCAGGTTTTGTTCGGCATCGGCACTCGAAATCCGAAATGGGGCAGTACTTCGATTGGAATCGCCACGGTGCCGTTATGCTCCAGTTTTTTCGATAGGGCCAGCAACAAGGTATTGAGGTCAAAATGACCGTGACTTTCATCTTCATACGGATCGAGCTGGATAAAGGTTTTATCAAACAACGACTGAGCGCTGATCACTTCGCCGGCAAAATAACACAAGGTTTCAAGCAAGCGGGATTCATGCAGGGTGAGTTTGGTTTCGGTACTATCTTTCCAAACCAGTAACCGTAAGTCGGGCTCAAAATCTACGTGCTCAAAACGGTAGCAACGTGTTAATGCTTTCGTCGTCATATCAGCCACTTATACTCCAATAGATACAGCTTAGACTTCAGCCGTTCTCATGTAATTCAGGTGGGCGAGTCTATGAGAGCGTGAGAAAGTCAATCGATTGAGACTCAGACGGCCAGGCGGAATGAGCTCGCTGAACAAATACCTACGTATTAAGTTTTGTCTGCAACATCCTGAAGTTCAATCTGCGGAATTGAGATAATGACGGAATAAAAAGCCCCCCGGCTGATATTCCCGGAGGGCTTGGGCTATTTTTGCTTGTATGACCGGGTGTTAGGAAGGATTCAGTGCATCTGAATCCTTGTGTCGGCGTGCCGGAAATCTAGACCAGGCTTTCCGCATATTCATACACAGCCTTGAGAATGGCCATCTTTTTCTCATCAGATTGATGTTCCAGCGCGATTGCTTCCAGATTCTGCATATAGCCCGGCAGGTTGGATTCGAAATAATCCTGGCAGTGGAACTTCCACTGTTGCTGCTCTTTGTAGTCCAGCGACATCGGGAAATTTCTCGCCCGGTAACGGAACAAGAGCGGCTTGATCCGTTTGTCATCCACCTTCAGATCAAGCTTGGTCAGCTCCTCAGGTGAGGTCTCACGGATGATGTTCATCGCAGAGCGATCGGCGGTGGAGAAGAAGCCGTTATACAGGTGGGTGTCGACATTCTCCGACGGTTCAAATTCACGATCGGCACTGAAAATCGCCAGCAGTTTTTCCCGTACTTCCGGGTGCGATTTCAACAGTTGGAGGTGCTTCAGGCACTGCTCACGATCAATGCCGATCCGCTCTGCATCTTCCGCTTTCAGGGTTTTCGCCGGCGCCAGCACAGGACACTTGTTCAGGTGAACCAGCTTGATTGGCACCGGGAGCTCATCCGGTCCAAGATCGCTGTGCTTGGTATAGAGACGCTCGCGTAGGGTATCGGCATCAAGCTCGATCAGCGGGGTCGGATCTTTGGCCAGGTTCACCGTGATCACCGCATTCTTGTTATCTGGGTGCCAGGCCATCGGTACGATCCAGCTGGTATTGCCGCACTCTACCCCGAACATACCCGAGACATGCACCAGCGGGGTCATTTCGGCAATATCAATCAGCTCTTGTAGCTTGCGTTTATGGCGCAGACTGAACAGATAGTTGAACAGCTTGGGTTGGTTCTGTTTCAGCAGCTTCGCCAGCTCAATGGTGGCGTGGACATCGGCCATCGCATCGTGCGCATTGGCGTGTTCAATCCCGTTGGCGACCGACAGATCTTCCAGCTTGAAGCTCGGCAGGCCGTCGTCGTTCTCCGGCCAGTTGATCCCTTCCGGACGCAGCGCATAGCAGGTACGCATAATGTCCAGTAGATCCCAGCGCGAGTTGCCGTTCTGCCAGCTCCAGGCATACGGGTCGAAGAAGTTGCGGTACAGGGTGTAGCGCGTTACCTCATCATCGAAGCGAATGTTGTTGTAGCCGATCACACAGGTATTGGGTTTCGACAGTTCTTCGTGTATGCGGGCAATAAACTCCGGCTCCGGCAAGCCTTTTTCATGGGCTTCCTGCGGCGTGATCCCGGTAATTAAGCACGCCTCAGGCGACGGCAGGTAATCGACCGGCGGCTTACAGTAGATGACCAGCGGCTCACCGATGATGTTGAGATCCATATCCGTCCGCACTCCGGCGAACTGACACGGACGATCAAGAGAAGGGCTGGCACCGAAGGTTTCGTAGTCCAGCCAAAACAGGGTTGGCTCATTTGTATCATTCATAGTGTTTTCCAGAAGTCATCGTATTCATATTAAGTGCTTGTTCTAACAATGACTTTCAAATGCTATACTGTACACCTACACAGTGGTTAATTCCTGCGCAATAACGTTTGGGATTTGCATTTGTGTCCAAATCTGCGTCCAAAAATTTGCGCTGTGTGTCCAAATCGTCTTCCGACAACGGCGTCCATACGTGGACTTTTCAAGGATTTATATGACTATTTTAGACCGGCAACTAAAACTCATTGCCAAGCAAGACACCTACGAGGGTCCGTCTGAAATCAGTGACGGAGAAGGCCTGGTTGCCCGCATTTCACCCACCGCAAATATCACCTTCCAGTATCGCTGCCGGTTCAATGGCAAAAGCCTGAGAATCAAGATCGGTAAGTATCCCGCAACTACCCTGAAGGAGGCAAGGCGGAAGCATAAAATCATGATGGAATTGAGGGAATCCGGCCGAAATCCCGAAATTGCCTTAACCGGTGAACAAGATTTCGTCACCTTCGACGACTGCGTGAATTACTGGCTGAAACACTATGTCCCCACCTTAAAGAAGGGCACCCAGGCGCTCTATCATTCCTTCGCCAAAAACTACTTCCTTGGTACCTTCCCCGACAGAAACGTCGAAACCATCCCCGCCCGTGAATGGATGCAGTGGCTGGACGCCATCAGCGCCGAGAAACCCAAAACCGCCAACTCTATTTTCACCCAGCTCCGCTCATGCCTGAACTTCTGTAAGAGCAAATTCATCATTGAACGCACCGACGTCGATCGCATCAAAAAGCAGAATGTTGGTGCCCGGCCGGAGAACGGTAACCGGGTGCCGACCTGGTCTGAACTCGCTCTCATCTGGCAGGCCATTGAACGCAGCCGCGCCAGCACCGCCAACAAGACCCTTCATCAACTCACCATGCTGTGGGGCAACCGCCTCTCAGAGCTTCGCTTGGCCCGCCGTTCCCACTTCGATATGAAAGCCGGCATCTGGACCGTCCCCAAAGAGCTCAGCAAAACCAACAAGCCGATCCGCCGACCTATCCCCACCAAAGTCCGATCCATCCTTGAGCGCGTCATGGAAACCTACGACGACGTGCTGTTCCCAGGGCAAGACCTTAACACCCCGATCAGCATTTCAGCCGCTAACCGCTATATCCGCCGCGTACGCGCCAGCCTGCCGCTAGAAGCATGGCGTACCCATGACTTCCGCCGATCACTCTCAACCGGCGCTTCAGAGCTTGGTGTAATGCCTCATGTGGTCGAGAAGATGTTAGGGCACGAGCTGGGTGGCGTTCTGGCTGTGTACAACAAGCACGATTGGCTGGAAAAGCAGTTGGAGGGGTATGAGTTGTATTCTAAGAGGTTGTTTAACGAGGTCTATCGCTGATGGTTATCTACAGCCTAAGGACAAGAGTATTCCAATCTCTGTTGAGAAATTAGACAAGGGATGTGGTTTACCCCTTGTCTAGTCATCAAAAGAGAGATTGTTGTGGAGATGCAGGTAACGTAACTCTCAATTGGACATAAACGTGTCAGTGACTTTACTAATTTAGAAAAACATGAATTAGCTCAAGTATGGCAACCCTCTAGTTTGCTGACCAAAATCCATCTTTCCACTACACTTTCAAATTCACTGAAACTACGATAAATCATGGTTTGATCACAATTTCAAACAAAAGTTAAGATCACATTTGGTGACTCATAAATCGCTCAGAAAACGTCACAGACTTTCAGGCCGCTTTAGTAACGTATCGCCTTGGTCAGATATCCGAAATCGCCATTGCGGGCTGCTGAGGGGCTAGAAGGGGCAAAATGCGCATGATCTGATGCATTTAACGTAATGGGCAATTAACGCACCGAATTGTAATCTTCACCTGTAAATGTCTGGTAGCATAGGGGGGAGGATATACGATCTGAGACCGTTGAATATAATGTTATTTTCTACAACAAGTAAACAAGTGAAGTTATGAAAAAGTTTATTCAAATAGTTACTTTAGTCGGTTTAGTTGTATCAGGGTGGTACTCATATAAGAATGATTTTAGTTTTGAGGGTGTTGTGGCCTTTTTATCATTTTTGATTGCATTTGGTTCAACGTTCTTTTTGGGAGTTTCAAACAAAATGAGTCAGACGCTCGGGGATAATTCAAAAGGGTATCAATCTGGGCGTGATATAAATATCAAGGATTAAAACATATGATTGGTAATATGGAACAGAGCACAGGCGACAATTCAAATTCATATCAAGCTAAGCGTGATATAAATATTCATGGCATGGACTATATGAATGTTAAGCAGCTATGTCTCGACTTGATCCATGAAAACTTCCCCAAGCTTCAAGAAAAAGCTATGGAGCAAGTTACTAGCAACGTTATGGCTCTAGCTGAAGAGCTAAAGTTTGAAATAGAAAAGAAAAAGCAACTAATTGATGCTGAGAAGCTTGCTCATCCTGATGTACAGGCATCGGTAAACGAAGCGGTACAAGGCGCGGCGAAGAAAGGGCGGAAGTCAGATCTTAATTTGTTAGCAAGCCTAGTGGCTGCGCGAATAGATAAAGGAAATTCAGATTTACTTGATATCACTATTGAAGCCGCCATAGAAATAACTCCTAAGCTGACAAGAAGTCATTTGCACTTTTTGAGTGTTAAACACTTCATTTCATCAATGACTTTAAAAATACCTAATGTAACATTTTCACATTTAGAACAATTTTCGCGTCCTGTACTCCAAAATTTTGGAACAGAGTGCAACATATCAATACCGAATATTCAGTATTTAGCTGGTGTTGGAGTGTTGGATTATAATCCAATGTTTGGCCATGACCCGCTTGATCGGTATTTGAATGATTACCCAAATCTCGCAAAATCATCAGGTGATTTCAAAGCAGCAGTTAAAGCCCAAGCTCCTAGCCTGAGTGCGCTTTTAGATATATACACAAAACAACGTTTTGATTCAATTAATCTCAATAGTTTTGGTCAAGTGATTGCGTTGACGAATTTAGGAAAAACATTTCCTGGCATCGACCTAAAACATTGGATTAACTAACGAACATAAAGCAATCAAGGTGATGCGTTACACTCGGCGGTTTTGACCCGATTTACCATAACACCCGTTCTATGCACTGCAGGACATTTTAAATTGGGATAAACAACAAACACAAAAGGTCAGTTAGCGGCTGACCTTTTGCTGTGTTTCGCTAAACACCGAGCTAGCCATGACAGCTAGCTCGGTGTTGGACAGAACCAATTTAGGGCAACCTGTCGGATCTAGTCACATGAGGGCACGAAACTGACAGATTGCATTCAGACTGATCCAACTTACGTTAGGTTCTAAAACATTTTTTGGGTAAAGCTCAGATGAAAGCGGCCTTCCGGCCGCTTCCTTCCATCACCGCCCAAACCCGCCAACGTTTTCCTTCCATTCTTCAACTGCTGATCGCAGCCAGCGGAGGGGCATGAGTGTAACCGGGTCCGGGAAGCCGCGGTTCTGGCGCCACTTGTAGATGGTGGCCTTGCTGGTGATGTGGAACATCTCCAACACTTCCTTATGGCTGATCAGTAAAGGCGTTGACTGCTCAGTTGCAGCTGTTAAAGATTGAGGACTCTGGTCCTGTTCTTCCTCAGATTTAAACTGTGACGGTGTCACTGATTTTGGGGTATTTACCTTATACGAGATTTCGACAGTAGGGTAGCAGGCGTAGTTAAACATCGTCGTTCTCCTCATCAACTTCGAACCAGGCGGCATCACCGTCGGCTTCGATGATGCCGGTGGCTGAACAGTCCAGGCACTTGGCCGGATCACCGGAGTACAGCCATTCGTCGTTGCCTCGTTCGGTGGTCACTTCAATTCGGCTGCTGTCGCACTTTTCGCAAGTCAGCCATGTTGGGTGTAGTGTCTTACTCATTGCAATGTTTTCCTGAATTCTGGAATTTACTGGTCAGGTAAATTCGGTTAAAAGTCGAAAGCTTCTTGTGGTCGTTTGTTTCGTCGCGTCGACTTGGATACTGGTGGTTTGTACTTAAATCCAAAGCAACGCTGTTCGGCGATCAGTCCTGCGTGGTTGCAAGCATCTTTGAATGCATCTTTGGTGTTCGCCGATTTCTTCTGATAGAAGTTGACGCCTTGAAGCGCGCAGTACTCCGCGTTCGCTTGGTTGATCCCTTGCTTCATCAGGTGATCGATGATGTTCTTCTTCAAAAAGTCAGTGGGATTCATTCCGTTTCTCCCTGTTAGGTTTCTACTTTTATCGTCCTCACAAAATTTTTAGGCCGGGTGAGTTGGTGCAGTTGCATCCGGTTCAGTGTGTGCCAGCATTGGGTATCGCCTTTGAAGAAACCATCGCAGCCGGTGGGTAGTTCACGACTACACTTTTCGCAGTTGCCGAGCGTTATGCGTAACGCTGGGATAAAACTGTGGAACCGGTTGATCATCGAAGATACGGCTTCGTCTTCAGTCAGCGGCTGGTCGGGTGGGGCGAAAAACTCACAAATCTCCGTCAGCATTTCGTATTCTTTGCTGCTCAGAACAGACGTGATTGTCTTTTGCCCCAGTGCTTTTCGGCGATCCCGCAACGCCTGTTGCCGTTTCCGGCTCTGCTCCTTTTTCTTATCGGTGTTCATCTTGTTCTCTGGTAATTGGTATGACGCTTAGTCATTGAAATTGTCTGACGACTCTCAGTTCTGAAGGCAGAAAACCCAAGCGTGTTACTTCCTGATAAGCTATTGGTTTCACACAATCCAAGAGGACTTATTATGAGTGATACCCGAGAGCACTATGCTGTACGCCTGAGTTTGCATTTAGTTCAGGCTCATCTTAATTACCAGGCTGAATGCCTGGGTGATGTTCTTGCAAAGGAACATGGTTATCCGGTTGATGGTCTTGAGGCCGTTTACTTGTATCTGGTGAATAAGCATGGCTGGACAATTTCTCATTGTCGTTCAATGAATTACGACGATCTTCGCCTTGCTCTTGAAGTAGAGATTGCAAACTATAAACTGCCGAGTGATGCTCGTTTTGGATATAAGAGTCCGGACTATAAGCAGCTTTTAGCCGGAGACGAATTGCCTTAGCTTTCGTTTCAACTGACTGCCAAAACTGTTCGATCTCTTGTGCCGTTTTGATTTGCTGGTTCATGTGAATCTCCTGTTTCGTTGATGGGGGGTGACTGCTGGCAATCACCCTATGGGCTTGTGAGTGGAATAGTGGTCAGCTATACTCAGCTAAGCCTTTGTAATGAAGGCTCATTGCAATGTTAAACCCCGGTTCGGTCTGGTCCCCGAGCTGGGGTTTTTCTGTTCATTCGGGTTTGCAATATGCTTGGCAATACATCAGTGACCATAGGTTTTCCGGTGTTAGTTCCCATTCAATGTCGCCATCTTCACCTAACATCAATTTGGATCCTTCTGCTTCAGACCACTGCACGTCGAAGAAGATATTGTTTGGTTCAAGGTATTCAGGCTTGTTTCTTATCTCTACTGATAAATTGAAAACACCATCATCAAGGCCTAGGTCAGCCATTTCGCAATTGATGTCAAAATATGAAGCGGTATGCCCGAGAACTTCAGCGAAAATAGCTTTTACTTTTTCAAACACATCTTTCTTTACTTCTGGTGTAAGGCCAGCATTGATTTCCCACTGTTCTAAACTCATGGTTTTCTCCTGATTGCAGTTACGGTTTGAAACTTATGCGTGATGGAGCCGGGGTTTTTCTGTTTAATATTCCATAACATCGATGTTGTCTCCGAAAACATCCTTCAGGCCGGAGATTTTGGTGCGGCGGCAGTAGAGCTTGTAGAAGTAGCCGGCTAAGCCCATGGCATGTGTGGCACCGGTGATGCTGCCGCTGATTCGTTGTTCACCTTCGTTGATGTAACCGATGTGATATTGACCTTCGGTCTCACCGTGGTTGTAAAAAGTGATGCGAAGGTTGTCGTCTTCATGCTCAGGGTGTTTGAGCGTCATGTAGATCGCGGTATTGTGTTCCGACCATTCGATTTCAATAACATCATGGCCTTCACTCCGTGCATCGTCTTCCCAACAGCTCTTTACTTCATCCAGCATTTTCTGAGCATTCAGTTCCGCCGGAACTGGGTTGAGCTCATCGTTCAATAGCTTTTCGAGGAGTGGGGCGGCGTGTTGGTTGAGTGCCTGGCCGTATTTTTCCTGAACCAGCTGGGCGACGAAGTGGTTGTACTCGGGGAACGAAACTTCGTGCAAAGAGATCCCGATGGAATCTTCGATGCTCTTGGTGAGTGATTTACCGAAGTCACCATAGCTGCGCATCGCGGATTTGATGGTGTCCTGCATCAGCGATTCCAGCTGTCCTTCGATCATCTTCTCGATGGAGCCGTCGTCAATCATGGCGGTTAGTTTGGTTGTGACGATTTCATTCAGTTCTTTCATGGTCATTCCTTTAAACGGTAGATTTGAGTTCGTCCTTTCAACAACTGGCAGTTTCTATGAATACCAAAAGGAAACTATTGGTTATCTTATTGTGTATTTTTGTCCTGTCAATAACTATTGGTTTCTTTTTGTGGTAAAAAAAATCACCCGGCTGGGTGATTCAGAGGTGTTTGTTCATGATTTTTTAGAGCAAGTTCTTGATTACAAATCCATGATGACTTGCTTTACGTACCCAACAATTCGGCAGTTTCCATTGATTGGAATTGGTTCATATTTGGGGTTTAAAGGAATGAGGTGTTTAAACGGACCATCCTTTTGAAGCTTCTTCAGAGTGGCTTCTTCACTGTCAGAAAGCATTGCCACAACAATTTTTCCATTCTCAGGATCAGGGCAAGATTCGACGATAACGATAGATCCGTCAGGAATTGAAGGATAACCGTGTGGGTTTGTCATTGAATCGCCGCGAACGCGAAGGGCAAAGGCTTTTGAAGTGACTTTCGCGGTCGTTTCTTGCCAATTAATGATATCTCCCAGCGTTTCTGCGCTAGGACTCTCGGTCCAAACACCCGCTTGGACCCAGGATAAAACTGGCACCTTATTCACTGACCCGGCAAGCTCGACTTTAGTTTTGTCTGATTCGCCTGTAATCAGATGATCTACGGATGTACCTACGATCTTGGCTAGGTTTCGCATCCTCTTTGTATCTGGGATTGCTTCACCATTCAGCCACTTCCTGATCGCAACGACAGACACTTTCTCTTCAAGCTTCTCTTGAATCTCTTTTGCTCTGCCGCGAACTGGAAAACCAGCTTGATCACAGGCTTTGTTTAGTCTTTCCGAAAACAGCTGAGACTCTGATTTTCCATTCATTTCGATCTATCTCGTGATCATCGTAACCAAAGGTTATTTTAACGACTTGACAAAAAACTATCAGTTACTGTTAAATGCAAACTATTGGTTTTCTTTTGTGTGAGGAGTTGCATGGGGAACATCGTTGAGAAAGTAAGGAATGACTATTTTGATGGCTCATATGCGGCGGCAGCTCGGCATTTTGGAGTTTCTGCTGCTGGATACAGGAAGTGGGAACAACAAGCAGAGTTTCCAGCAAAGCACGGGCGGATGCAGCAAGCTCATGAGCTGACTTCGATAGATTACAAGTTACTTTGTCCGTCAGCATTTCTGTCTCCTAAAAGTCACGCTGCTTAAAAGTATATTCAATAAATTCAATTAACTACTGATTGCCAACAATCAGGCTAGGTGTAAGGAAACGACCATGCTCAGTTTAAAAAGCGTTATGCGTAACGCACTCGAAAGCTGGCGCTGTGAAGTCTCGAAAGACTTCGTCGCCAACAAAATCGCTCATTTCTATCACAAGCTGAACCTGCATCAGGAACCGGATGCCCCGAAAAAGCTGGTCCTCAAAGTGCCGGGCGCCGACGAGGCCAACAACGCGCAAAACTTCTGGCGTTACAACGAACGCATCTCCGCCGAGGCCAAAGCCAACATGATGGACTTGCTGCCGGCGGTGCTGCTCGCGCTGCCTCAGCAACGGGCGCTGGATATGCTCAATCAGTACCTCAATCCGCTCGGCTTCGTGGTGGCGGGGAAGAGTGGCGATTGCGAGTCGGCAGACCGGGATCGGATGCTCGCCACCATGAACAAAGAAACCTCCGAGGCCGTCACCGCCGTTCTGCTGTTGGGCAAACACGCATCCCTCGACCAGTTGCGTGCCGCCATGAAAGAGCTGGTTGAGAGCAAAGAGTCTCACAACCCGATGCTGGCTTACATCGAAGCAGAAATCGCGAAACGCAGCTAGCTGACCACTGGCTGAAACCAAAAGGACATTGCAATGAGTCTTTACCTGTCTGAACCCGTCCAACCGGGAGGCACCTTATGTCTGTGAGAATCATGTCTAAGGTGTGGGATGATCCGACTTTTCGCGGCAGCACCAAGCTGATCATGCTGTGCTTGGCCGACTTCGCCAACGACGAAGGTTGCTGCTGGCCGAGCATGAACCGCATCGCGCAGAAGTGCGGTGTTTCCATCAGTACGCTGAAATCCCAGCTCAATAAGTTGTGCGATTCTGGCCACATCAGGAAGGAAACGCGCAAGAAAGTGACGTCATCGGGTGAGATAACCAACGACACCAACCTGTACTGGATTGTCACGGAATCGCTGGGTGGGCCAGAATCTGACCCCGGTCAGAATTCACCCCGGCCGAAATCTGACCCCGGTCAAAACTCGGCCCCGGGTAGGCCGAAATCTGGCCCCAAACCATCATTAGATCCATCAATCTCTCATAGTAATACCCCTGTAGTCCCCAAAACGGCTGAGGCGAAAACTCGCAAGGCCGATCGCAAACCCAAAAAACGGGCAGGGACGCTGCCAGGCGATTTCACGATCACCGACGACATGGCGGATTGGTACGCCCGGCAGTCGGAATTCATCATCGACATCAACGAGGCCACCGACCGCTGGAAAGACGCGATGCTGTCGAAGCAAATCAAGTACGTCGACTGGTCAGCCGCCTGGCGCAACGGCATGCGCAACGCGAACAAGTGGGCGCTGGAGCGGGAGAGTCGGCCGCAGGGCAGGGTGAACAGCTTTGCCGGACAAAACTACTCAGCACCGGAGGGATTCCGATCATGAACGTGATGGAGCGATTACAGCGAACTATGCCCAGCCATGTGAAGCCGATGAGCCGGGAGGACATCGACGCCTACGGTCGGCGTCAGGTGGCGGAGTTTCACCGCAAGAACCGCGAAGACTATCGCAACAGCGTGGCGCAGAACCTGCTGGGGCGATCCGGGGTTCGCAAAATTCATCAGCAGTGCAGCTTTGAAAACTATCAGGTGCATGGGGCGGCCCAGGAGAAAGCCGTCGCCAATGCCCGCGCCTGGTTAAGTCGGTTCTACGCCGACGATATGTGCTGTTTCGTGTTCGCCGGCTCAACCGGAACCGGGAAGAACCACTTGGCGTCGGCCATCGCGAACGACCTGAACCATAACGGGCGTTCTTCGGTGCTGATGACGGTGAACGAGCTGATGATCCGGCTGCGGGATACCTATCGCGCAGACTCTCCCGTTTCCGAGCGGGAACTGATTGAGCGGCTGTCCAGTGTAGACCTGTTGATACTGGATGAAGTCGGCGTGCAGCGCGGCAACGACAACGAGGCGCTGACGCTCAATACCATCGTGGACAACCGTTCCGCCGATGGTTTACCAACAGGAATTCTGACCAACCTCAACTACAGCGAGCTTGTTAAGCAACTCGGAGAACGAGTCATGGACCGGCTTAAATCGAACCAAGCGCACTGGGTTGAATTCAACTGGCCAAGCTACCGATCACAAGGGTCAGCGGCCTAAGGATAACATTGCAATGAGTAAGAAAATTCAGGGGGTGAGCGCATGGCGATTTTAGTCAGAACCACCTCGCACAAAGACGATAAAAACCGCTGGGGAACGCAGTGGCGGTGCTTCGCGGACGCGCTGCATCTGTACGGCAAGCCGTTCATGCTGGATGTGTGCGCCGAGCCGGAAACCGCCAAGTGCGATCGCTTTTATGTGTCGCCGGAATGGTTTTCCCGTAACCGGCTGTCGAACTATGGTCTTGAGGGTCATGAGACGTTCCGTTTCAACCCGAATAATCAGATCATCGGGTTTGATGGCCTTGCCTGTGAGTGGGACAACGACTGGTACTGCAATCCGCCGTTCGACCGTAAGCGTGAGTTTCTGATGAAGGCGCACCGCGAAACCGGGGCAGGGAAGTCGGGGATGATGCTGTTGCCCTACGAGCCGTTAACCACCTGGTGGCTGGAACTGGTCGAAGACAAGGCGACGGCGGTATACACGCCGGATGGTCGCTACAACTTCCTGATGCCGGATGGTGTAACCAAGAAATCCGGTGTGAACTTCGGTTCGGTGTTTGTGCTGTTCACGCCGCATCAAGTGAAAATAACGCAACGAATTCCATTCAAACGCGGCTGCGGCGCTGCACAACTGGCTGTGGGGGAAGCGGCATGAAAATCGAACGTCTGTTGGCTAAATTCAATATCAAAGGCATCAACTACGAGCCGAACAAAGGCGGTCGCGGCCTGCTGAGTGTGGAAGAGCAGCTGGCGATTGTGGGGATCAGCTGGCATGAATCTCCGGCCGGGTTTCACGTTCTGTTCGTGGAATGCCTGGCGGATCGGGAGTCGGCTAAGGCTCTGTATCAAATCACCTGGCAGCAAGCCGCCCAAGCCATGGAACAATGGCGCGGCGTGTATTCACCAAAGGCCATTAATGCGCTGAGCCTGACGGCAATGGCCGAAGCCACCCAGCAGCACGGCCAGATCTGCCCGGAGTGCAACGGCAGCGGCAAGGTGACCAACAAGCACCGCGTCACCCGCAAGTGCCCAGCTTGCCACGAAGGCCGCATCGCCTGGACCACCGAAACCCGCTTCGCCGTTTTCTGCCAAACACTGCCGATCACCTATTCTCGGTTCAAACGCTATCAGACAGTGTTGCAGAAGCTGGTCGACTGGCTCACCGGCCAACGCACCGCCGCCATGCTGGCGCTGCAAAGCAGGGTAGAGCGGGAAGAACGCGAGGCTGAGGTGGCTTAGATTGAATGTGCAACTTCGTGTATAGTCTTGTTAGCTGAATGGAATTTCAAAATGAATGTAGTGATAAGTGAAAAAGCTCGTATCGCATTTGAAAGAATGGATCGAGGTGAACAGCGAAAGGCACGGACAGCCATTGAATACTTGCGTATGAGCAACTTAGATGGTTTGCATGTTCAGCGGCTATCTAAGCCCCAAGGTCTATTTATTGGTAGGGTGGATAAAAAGAACCGTATTATCTTCAGGAAAAAATCTGAACATGAAATTGTTGTTGTCGATTTTGTTCAGCCTGATGAAATTAAGAAGTTCTTGGGGGAAGGATGATAAACCTGGCTCCACTTAAGTTTGATTTAGCTGTGTCTGAGGCACAGCTAAACTCGTTTAAAGTGCTTCTTGATAACCAAAATGAAATTGGTGAAACAGATCTGTTAAAGTTTTTCAAGAAAGCTCCCCAATTAATACTGTTGATGGGCCTGTCGTTTGGGATTAAGTCTGCTAAGTATCAAACAGAGCAGTCTCTCTTTAATGAGTTTCGCACTGATTTTACTGTTTCCAATGATAAAGGTGATGACTACTTATTTATTGAATTTGAAGATGCCAAGAAGGAAAGTATCTTTAAGGAAAGGAAGAATAAGACTAGTACCCGTTACGAGTGGGCCCGCCGGTTTGAGCATGGATTTAGCCAAGTTGTTGATTGGTATTCTGTTCTTGATGACTTAAAGCAGACTAACAAAATGAAGCAGCATTTTGGTAACGAAACTATCAAGTATATCGGCTTGTTGGTTATTGGCCGGGATCAGTTTATTCAGCAGGGTGGAAATGAAGAGCGGCTAAAGTGGAGAAGGGAGAAGACCACGATAGACAGTAAGCCGCTATCATGTATGACCTATGATCAGCTGTATGAATCAATGGCGGAGAGCTTGGAGCTGTTGAAGGCTTTTAGTTGAAAGGAAAGGCGACCGAGGTCGCCTAAAGAAAGTTATTATGTACTATGATTAAAAATTACTTTCTCTTAATCTGATATAAATGGAGATAATCTAGATTATATTATTTCTTTCAAATTCCTTCAAATCGGCGACATCAATTTCCGATTTTATTATGCCATAGAAATCAGAGTTGAAAGGAAAAATATTGTTTTTCTCAAAACCATAGCTGCCAAGGTATATATCATCAGTATCAATTTCTTTGATTGGATCAAAATATGTATAGCCATCAAAGTTGAAATCGGATATTGCCCTGAGTAAGTATATTACGGATTCAGAATCAACATGTTCACTGATTGCTATAATATAATTTTCAGGGGGTTCTTTAGTGTTACCTTTTCCGAATATTTCGTTTACAGGGATTTTATGTTGCTTTAAAGATTCGCGAATTGAATTATAGTCCGGCAAATAATCGTTTACTGCAACTTTCCAGCTTCCAAAAATTGAATTTGTCCAATTGCTGTTTTTTACTGGCACTATAGATTTGAGTTTGTTGACCTCTTCTTGTAATAGTAAAGAATCATCCCCTTCAGATTTCTTAATCTCTACAAGCTTATTGGTACGTTTATCCAGATAGCTAGCATAATAGCTATCCTCTTGTAATTCAGGCCTGAACTTAGTTTGGAGCATAAATATTGCGCCTAAAAACATAGGCACATTAAGTACTGATGCGACAACTAACATTGAACTGGTCCAATGTTCTGTACCTATTGCAACAGCAGAACTCAACAAGCTCCCATTTACTAGAATCAGACCAACTAACCAAGCTGCTAGCAATTGGATTGGTTTTGTAACCTTCTCTGGATTAACTTGATTGTTTTTCACTTTATCCCTCGATAAATACCAACGATTCGTTGGTGTACAAACGAAATGTACCTTGTTAAAGGTAAATAAGGTGCATTTCTAGTTAGTGATTTTCTTATTCATATCTCGTGTGGATATCAATATTGTGCTTGTGAATGTAGTCGATTAGACCCCTGTAAG
The DNA here is from genome assembly GCF_024380015.1 of Photobacterium atrarenae. NCBI lineage: Bacteria > Pseudomonadati > Pseudomonadota > Gammaproteobacteria > Vibrionales > Vibrionaceae > Photobacterium > Photobacterium atrarenae. Next base: position 1,778,028 of record NZ_CP101508.1, on the reverse strand, counting down.
TTTCTAATAAGTATGGCCTGTTACCCCAATTGTTTCCTTCATCATCAACTTTTGGTTCGATAAAGTTTCCACTAGGAGAAACAAAGAGTTCAATATCTCTCAGACATGATTTTGTATGCTGCCAGTCAATTCTGAATATTGCATCATATGCCATCAAAAACTCACTGATTAGACTGTTAAATTCCTGGTGCGACTTAAACCCCCCTGATTTTTGAATAGCTAATGACCTAGATAAATCAAGAACTTCTTCTAAGAGCTCCCGATCGCTTCTGATGTCAGTCGCTCTTGGATCATTAGCCCCAATGGAATGAATTATCTTTGATACTTTTTCTTCTAACTCAGGCCAGAATTTTTCAAAAACTGTATGGAGAACTGATTCCTCTAATACATTTGAACTATTTGCTTTGTTGAGATCAAAAACTAGCCGTTTAAAATCTGATTTTTCAAATAATGTTGTCTGGAATTGAGTTAGTGGTCCATTGATGTCGGAGTTGTCCATACCAATAAGAATTGGGCATACTAGGGATTGATCGACTTTCTTTGAAATTGCTCCAGCTTCAAACATTAACCACTGGCTACTAAGGTTGTCACTAGTCACACAAAAAATACCAGCTAATGAATCATCAAGTTCACTTGCTATATCGGATGACCAACGTGTACCTTTCTCAATGTCATTTGGGGTAAAGTACGGTTTTACCGTCTGTAAAACTGTAGGAAGCCACTCTCGAATAACTTCTGCAACTCTTCTACTCGTATCACCTGACCAACTGATAAAAACTTTCATTATTATTCCTCTTTTACTGTGAGGTGTGGATAAAACTAACGCAGAATTAAAGTGAGAAAATTTATCACGAAAACTGAATGTTATACTGAAAACACAAAACCTAATCTTTAATTGAGAATATCAGCGTTGGGAACCTTGCATAAACTCTTTGTTTGGAGTTATCTCCTGATATTTGTGGCAATGTACTCTACAGGGTCAAAATCTACGAGAGTCGCCACTTTACAATGATTGTAAAGAGCACTAACTAGCAAGCCTATTGCTAACGGCACTTCGTCTTGGATGGGTGCTTTAAACTCTTGTTCGTGTGCTTCTCGTTTAGTATGTGGATAATGATAATTATGCGTACCATAGCCTAATGACCACGTTGGGCTCGCAAAATATGAGCAATGACCGGAATTGAGGCTGGCTATAAAATTGTGTTTATTTGACATATCGATATCTTCTGAATAGTCAAATCCGTTTTCTGGCATTGGGCTAAAACTCTTGCATATTACGAAAGAAAAAATTGCGTCATGTCTAAAATAACTAGAATCAAATGAACGGCCGTTATCCTCATCCGGCGCGTATACTTTTTTTGTTATCCTCGTAGTAGAGCTCAGACTTTTTAGTGCTTTGTTCCTCGCCATTTTATCTAGTATTTCACTCATTTCTAAGCTAGTTCTAATTTGAGACTTTACCTCCCCAATAGCAACTACAGCCTCAACAGGGATAAATTTTTTATATGAAGAATCAACTAGTCTAGGACATGATCCCTTATCATAGATGATTAAATCACACTGGGTACTTATAAGGTTGTCTCGCGTAATAATAAAACCACGTGTTACCCCAAAATTTTGAGGTAGACACAGACTTAATAATTCTTCTACTGCATATTCACGATATTCGCCAAACTCACCAGAATGGTACATTTTATTGTTATTATCGCGAAATATGCTTTCTGAACTTTCATAGTGTTGAATTAGTTTATTTATATTTTGAATTAATAACTCTCTATATACATTGCTTGCCATAATTATACTCCTACGATTTTACGCCTGTTTAGTCCGTCTCCAAGTTGTCGTATTATCTTTAAATCTCGACAACGAACCTATTACAATTGATGTGAAAGGGAAAGTGGTGCACGTTGAACTGTATACATTCACGCTTTTCACTTAATACTTCGCCCAAAACACAATATCGCTCACCTGATAAATTCTCTGATTTTTCAATCGGTTACTACAGGTATTTCATATATTACAATGTTAACCTTGGTCCCAAAAAAGGTGTATTGAACACATCACAATATTGACAATTTATGTGATCAATCACTGATCTATTTGATGCTTATCATACATAGCTAAGTGGTATGACAATAGTGTCTCACTGGCTTCGCTATGTGACTCACATCAAGAAAACACTCCTGCTTGACTAAGCCCGCCTCTGAGGTAACAATGTACTGTACAAATAAACAGTATATTGCGGTTATGAACTTTATCCCTTTTTACGCCAGCGCCGGGATCACTGGCTTTGAAAGCCCGGCGGCAGACTATCTACAGCTTCCTTTGTCCCTTGATGAGTTGCTGGTTGAGCACCCCAGCGCGACCTACATCGGCCTGGCGCAGGGGCGGAGCATGGAAGGGGTCGGCATCTATGATGGTGATGTGCTGATTGTCGATCGCCACGTTGAAGTGCAAGACAAAGATGTCGTGGTCGCGAACCTGAACGGGGAGTTCGTCTGTAAGCTCATTGATACCAAGCAGCGCCGGTTGCTGTCGGCATCACCCGGGCACATGCCTGTTTGTGTGTCGTACCACGATCAGTTCACGCTGGAAGGTGTTGTGACGCGTTCGATTCGGTGTCACCGCCGCAGCCGTATTTTTGCTGAGGGCTGAGCATGTACGCCTTAGTTGATGCGAACTCATTTTACTGCTCGGCAGAGCAGGTTTTTCGTCCGGATTGGCGCGGTAAGCCCATGGTTGTGCTGTCGAATAACGATGGCTGTATTGTGGCAGCGAACCGCCAGGCCAAAGAAGCCGGTGTCGAGAAGTTCAAAGCCTACTTTGAGATGCGCGGGCTGTGTGAAGCGAAAGGGGTGATCGCCTGTTCGTCCAACTATGAACTGTATGGCGATCTCTCCGCTAAGATGATGCAGGTGATCGGGCGGTTTGCGCCGGAGCAGCATGTGTACTCGATTGATGAATCGTTTCTGGCTTTCCATCGCTGCGAGCAGGCGATTCCGGACCTGGTGCTTCATGCGCAAAAGCTCCGGCGTGCCGTTTGGCGGGAATGCCGTCTTCCGGTTTGTGTCGGGATTGGTCCGACGCTGACGCTCTCCAAAGTGGCAAATCATGCGGCGAAGAAGGTGCAGGGCTATCAGGGCGTGTGTGTGATTCGTAGTGAGGCGCAACGCAAGGAGATTCTGTCGCAGTTGAAAACGTCCGATGTCTGGGGGATTGGTAAGCGTATCGCCAAACGGCTGGAGTTCATGGGCATCAATACGGCTTTGCAACTGGCAAATATGCCGCCGGCCTTGGCGCGGAAGTCGTTCAATGTTGAGGTGGAGCGGACGGTTCGGGAGCTGAACGGCGAGGCCTGCAAGGGATGGGATGCAGCCCGGGCCGATAAGAAGCAGATTTTTTCGACCCGAAGTGTAGGGGAGCGCATCACTTGCCCGGAGTATTTGCGTCAGGCGCTGTGCAAGCATGCCGGGGTCGCGGCTGAGAAGTTGAGGCAGCAGCAGTCGCTGGTTCGGGTGTTGATGGTGTTCGCTTCAAACTCTCCCTACGACGAGCGGCCGCAGGGTTTCAAGCAGGTTTACCGGTTCGCGTATCCAACCGACGATACCGCGGTGATCACCAAAGCCGTGGCTTCGTTGCCCAATCAGGTCTTCGTTCCCGGTGTGCGGTACTACAAAATCGGCGTTGGCCTGATTGATCTCGTCAGCGGTGAACATGCGCAGGGCGATCTGTTCGATGAGTCACCGTCCAACCCGGCCCTGATGAAGGTATTCGACGGCCTCAACCAGAAGTATGGTAGCGGCAGCGTGTTCCTCGCCGCCCAGGGCATCGACCCCAAGTGGGCCATGCGCCGAGAGTACCTAACCCCTCAGTACACCACCAAGTGGCGTGACCTGCCTAGGGTGAAGTGCTGAGGTGGGCTCTAAGAACAACTATCTAGAATAGGGAAAGAGCCGGAGGTTATGAGTTAGCGTGGGCTATAGTTGTGAGTGATTTTTAAACACCTTGATGTGTTTCATCGTTTTAAGTGAATTGTAGCTTAATGTACATGATTGAAAAAGTGTGATGGAATGTCGAATCATGTTACCATTCTAAAATGTTATCAACACTTCAATGAGATAGATATCTCTTGGAAACTTGAAGTAATATTAGTGTGTTGAAGAGAGGTATAATGCACCTTACAGAATTAGAAATCTTAAACCTTTGGGGTAAAGATAAAATCTCATTAAGTTTTAAAAACAATGTGACTTTTCTAACTGGTATAAATGGGACGGGAAAAAGCACTATACTAAATATCATTTACGATACGTTAAATTTAAAGCCGGAAAAAGGGATGCCCTCCACATCCAAATATCGGTTTTGGTCATCTAAAGCATCTTTTGATAATGATGTTCATGCAACTTCTTTACTATTGCCTAATGACAATGGAACTAAAGAACACCAAGAGATTGAAAAGGTAGTAAGTGAGAATGAAAGCCTTCACGACTTGAATGTTATTAATAAGTTCAAAGATATCTATTGTGAGGATTCAAAGTCTAATGTGTTTAATAATATACACTATTCAAATGACTTGAAGGGCGAAATTACTTTAAAAGAACTTCATATTCCAGTTGAGATAAGAGATGAGTTAACTAGTGAGTATGGTAAAGGTTTCTTTGAAAGACCAATGGCTTTCTTATTTCAAGAGGACAGATCTACATTACATAATGTTGAGAAAAGTAATATCGACTTTTCATTACATTATTGGAATTTATATAGAAGCTCCATTGATGATAGGTTCGCTTATTTACGAGATGGTGTCCAAATTTATGAGTCTCATATTAACCAAGCAGCTAGAGCCTACCTTGAAGGGGAAGACATTAGTGTGGATGAGATTGAAGAGATAAAGCGTAAATCGAGTGAGATAAGAAACGTTATTTTAAAGTTGAATTCATACTTGAGTGAATCTCACAAGGAGGTCGTTCGTGATGAAGACAATAAGATAACTTTACGAGAAATAGGTAGCGATGAGCCTATATCTTGGCATTTACTCTCACGTGGTGAGAAAACTTTGCTATATATATTTTTTGTTGTTTTCCTGTATAGAAGTAAGGTTCGAGTTTTTTTATTTGATGAACCAGAGATATCCTTACACGTAAAGTGGCAGAGAAATCTAATTAAAGATCTCTCAGAACTAGCACCGAATAATCAGTTTATTATAGCAACCCATTCACCTAGCTTGGTTCAAAAAGGTTGGCTACCCAATTGCTTAGAGCTAACGAAGGGATGATTCATGGAAGTAATAAGTACTATTCCAGATTTTGGATTATCGACGGAATTGGCAGAAGCTGAAGAACATTTTGGTGTAGAGCTAGAAATTACTGCGTATGTTGAAGGCTTTGATGATGTTGCATTCTGGACTGAAGAATTTCTTAAACAAGGGCTAACCATACAAGTTGAGCCGATATCGAGTGTTGAAAAGGCAAATGGAAAAGGTGCGATACTTGCTGCGCTCAAGGAAAATAGAATTATTTTAGGTAAAGCTAAACTAGTATGTATTGATAGTGATTATGATTATCTACTAGGAACTGGAGATGCTCCATATGAGAGTGATTTTTGCTTTCAAACCTATAAATATTCGATTGAGAATTATTATTTTCATCCAGAAGGGCTGATGAGATTTTGTTTTAAAGCCACAAATAACTATCAAGGATTAGAAAGAAATTTAATTGTAGACTTGCTACAACGCTGGTCAAATCATGTGTTTATTTCATTTGTCAATCGTTTTCATGATAATGACAATTGTGATGAATATGATGGTGAAATACTTGAAGCGCTTAAAAAGCTTTCTATAGACGATTTCGATTTTAATGAAATTTCCTGTACTGATGCAGATGAAGGTTTTATTAAAATGCTTGAGGGGAAGGGACTTAGAACGGATAACGTTTTTGAGTATTTTAGAGGGCATGATTTAGAGTCAAAATTGAGTTCTCTATTAAACGAAGTGGTAGATAAGTTAATAAATATTGCAAAAGAAAAAATTGAAATGCAGCATCAGGGGGATAAAGCAAATCAATTAAAGGCCGAGTATTTTAATAAGCGAAAAGATGTAATTGATTTGGTAAAGACTCGTGAGAAATTTCCGGAGAGCCATTGTTATTCTAAACTAATTGGTGATATCAACTCTTTCAAGAGGCGTTATACGCCCCCGGTGTCAGGATAGATGTCCAGATCTTAAATCGCCCAAAAATCCAGCAATGGAGGGCTAACGAAGGATACTATGCCAAGATATTCCGAAGAGAGAAAAGCCGCCATTTTAAAGAAGCTACTGCCACCGCATAACAAGACCATTCCGGAAGTCGCCGCGGAAGAACACATCAGCGAAGCAACGTTGTACAATTGGCGCAGTAAACTCCGTTCCGAAGGTAAACCTGTGCCAGGTAGTGAAAAAAACTCTGAACAATGGTCGGCAGAAGCCAAGTTCGCCACCGTCATCGAAACCGCCAGTCTGTCAGAAACAGAACTTAGTCAATATTGCCGTGAAAAAGGCCTGTATCCCGAGCAAGTTAAAGCATGGAAACTCGCTTGTATCAGTGGCGCAGCTCAAGCTGAACAGTCCAAGAAAACTGAGCAGACTGAACGTAAAGCGGATAAAAAGCGCATCCGCAAACTGGAAACAGAACTGCGCCGCAAAGACAAAGCACTTGCTGAAACGGCTGCGCTGCTGGTGCTGTCAAAAAAGCTCAACGTCTTGTACGGAGTCGAGGGCGAGGACGACTAACCCCTCTCGATGAGCGCCAGACGTTACTGCAGCTATTCGATGAAGCTGTCGCTAATGGCGCGCCTCAGTACAAGACAGCTGAACTTATACAAGTGCCTGAACGAACCTTGCGTCGCTGGCGTACGTCAAACGGTCATGTATTGGCTGATCTTCGCCCTCTGGCTATCCGACCGGAGCCGAAGAATAAATTGTCAAAGCAAGAGCGCCAGCACATTCTGGACGTCTGCAATGACGCTGAATATGCCAGTTTACCACCCAGCCAAATCGTGCCGCGACTGGCTGATAAGGGAGACTATATTGCTAGTGAATCAACCATATATCGTGTACTGAAAGCCAATGATCAATTACACCACCGAGGACGGGCAAAACCACACAAGCCCGCCACGGAGCCAGTCTCTCATGTAGCGACGAAGCCCAATGAGATCTGGACTTGGGATATTAGTTACCTGCCATCGAATGTCCGCGGCCTGTACTGGTATCTCTATATGGTCATTGACATTTACAGTCGCAAGATCGTTGGCTGGGAAGTCCATGACCGTGAATGTGGTGCGCTAGCTTCTCAGTTGATTGAGCGCGCGACATTCAGTGAACGCTGCTTTGTAAAACCGCGTTATCTGCACTCAGACAACGGAGCGCCAATGAAGTCACTGACCTTGCGCGCAAAGTTAGACGAAATGGGCATCAGTACATCGTTTAACCGTCCCGGCGTCAGCAATGACAACGCTTACTCAGAGTCATTGTTCCGTACCACTAAGTACCGCCCGGATTATCCAGCGCATGGTTTCAAGGATCTGGCAGCAACACGTGAATGGATGCTGAACTTTGTAAACTGGTACAACAACGAGCACCGCCACAGTGCGATTAAGTTCGTGACGCCCGCGGAGAGGCACCGCAACCTGGATGCCAAGGTGTTGGCGAAGCGACATACTGTTTATCAGTTGGCAAAAGCCAAACACCCTGAGCGTTGGGCTAAGGATACTCGAGACTGGTCACCGATCGGCGCGGTAACACTAAACCCTGAAAGGGCAGATAACAACCAACAAGGCGGTCAAAAAAGAGCCGCTTAATTAGAGAATCTGGTCAACTACCTTGAAATCTACCGTACGGAAGCTAATCCATCGTAAATTCTTTGAAACCTGACTGTTGACACTCACCCCAACATGGCGCATGATTACCACGTTGGAAAACCTCGCCTGATGGCGGGGTTTTTTCGTTTGTGCGCCGAGCATGGCGTTGTTCTAGGAGGTGAAAGTCCTCTACGGGCTCAGTCGAGCGAGAACCGTTAGCCTATGCAAGGGTGCCCACCGTGAGGTGGGATCTGAAGGAAGCAAACGGCAAAACTTGGGTGTGACGAACAGAAACCTGATAGTAGGCCAGTACAACTTGGGTAACCTAGCAATATATAGAACAGCCCAATGCCTCGACGGGAAGTGTGTACGGGTAAATCAGGCACAGCCAAGGGAAAGAACAACGTCTTACCTCGGGAGATCTTACGACCTGTCTCGGATGAGACTAATACAACAGTGATGTTGTGTGACGGGTAATAAGAAGTCAGCAGAAGGCATAGTACCTTGGGGAAGTACAACCCAAGGGAAGGCCGGAACTGAATATATCAAGAAGCAGTCACTAGACACTCAATCATGTGGGGTCATAGCAAGATGAACAACATCTCTACGTACTACTGGGCAACACCGCAAGTGACGCTCATGGCCACGAAGAATGACAAGCATGATCGGCGTAGACAGGAGGACGAGTCTTGGTGACCTCAACTCAGTTGATGGAGCGGATCTGCTCCTCAACAAATCTGAACCAAGCCCTGAGAAGAGTGAAGAAGAACAAGGGATGTGCTGGGGTTGATAAACTCGACATAACAGCGACTATCTCGATGCTTCGGCAGTCTTCTAATGGGCAAGCGCTCCGCCAGAGCCTTCTGGACGGGAGCTACCAACCGCAACCCGTTCTGGGTGTAGAAATTCCCAAACCTAGCGGGGGAGTGAGGCAGCTAGGTATCCCAACTGTACTTGATAGGGTAGTCCAACAGGCCATTACCTCAGTACTGACAGATATCTACGAACCTCAGTTTTCAAGCAACAGTTATGGGTTCAGGCCTAACCGCAGTGCCCACCATGCATTGGTGGCAGCAAGCCACTACATCAGGGAGGGGCGGGGTTATGTAGTCGACATAGACCTGGCGAAATACTTCGATACTGTGAACCACGATAGACTGATGCACAGGCTATCGGAGGACATCACAGATAAACGGGTCCTGAAGCTGGTCAGGTCATACCTACAGGCAGGCATAATGCGAAACGGGTTAGTTGAGCAGAGGCAACGAGGGACGCCACAGGGTGGACCATTATCTCCGCTGCTATCAAATATCGTATTAGATGAGTTGGATAAAGAGCTTGAGCGAAGAGGGCATAAGTTCTGCCGATATGCAGACGACTGCCAAATCTACGTGCACAGTGAGGAAGCCGCCAATCGAGTAAAAGCCTCAATCACGGAGTTCTTGGAGCAGAAACTGAAACTCAGGGTTAACCGTGAGAAAAGTGCGGCAACGAGAGTGACAGAGCGGACTTACCTAGGCCATCGCTTTCAACGAGATGGAAGCATCCATATCTCGAAGACAGCACAAACTCAGATGAAGAAGCGAGTGCGTCAAATAACGAAGCGGAATCGAGGGCGAGAGTTGAAGACAGTCCTAGTCGAACTCACTCAATACCTAAGAGGTTGGCAACACTATTTCAAGCTTGCCATACGGAAAAGCGCGATGCAGCGCTTGGATGAATGGATAAGGCGGCGCTTACGGTGCTATCGCCTCAAGCAGCGCAAGCGCAGATACAGCATAGCGACATGGTTACGCCAAGAGGGTGTAAGCGAACGCAATGCGTGGAAGCTGGCGATGTCAGATAAAGGGTGGTGGCACTTGGCTTTATCGCCCCAGCTCAATCAGGCCATGCCAATGAAATGGTTCAAGGAGATGGGTCTGTACTCGTTGCGAGATGGGTACGAGTCACTGAAAATATATTCGGAACCGCCGTATGCGACCCACGCTTGTACGGTGGTGTGAGAGGACGGAGGCCGTGAGGCCTCCTCCTACTCGATTAGCACTATCAACATCAAACAGCGCTGCTGACTTTCGGGTCGGTGGCGCTTTTTTGTATGGGTGGAAAGCATGCAGGAAAAGCTATCTTCAGCGTTGTCGTACTTCTGTGCCTCGCTGTTGGCTTTCTTTGGGGCGTTCTCGTTGCAGGACTGGGCTACCGTCATCGGTATCCTGTTTGCAGCGGGCACATTTGCCAATAACTGGTACTACCGAAAGAAGAGCTATAAGTTGCTGCAGCAGCACCCTCAGTTGAGGGAGCTGTATGAAGACGTCAACAGTTAAGCGTTGTTCGGCTGCTGTTGTTCTGGGTCTGTTGTCGCTGCTGCCTGCCGGCTCGCTGGAAACCAGCGAAACCGGGATGAAGCTGATCATGGATTACGAGGGGTGCCAGTTAAACGCGTATCAATGTTCTGCCAATGTCTGGACGAACGGTTATGGCCACACGGTTGGTGTCACGCCGAATTCGGAAGTGACGCATCAAGAGGTGGTCGGGAACCTGGTTCGCGATGTGCAATCGGCAGAAGCGGTCGTTGATCAGTGGGTGACGGTCCCCCTGGAGCAACATCAGTTTGATGCTTTCGTCAGTTTTGTGTTTAACGTCGGGGCAGGGAATTTTCAGCGGTCGACTTTGCTGAAGAAGCTCAACGCCGAAGACTACACCGGCGCCTGCAATGAACTCACCCGCTGGGTGTATGCCGATGGCAAACGCCTGAAGGGCTTGGTTCGGCGCAGGAGTGCAGAAAGGGAGGTGTGCCTGAATGCTTACACGCCTTAGGGCTTCCCTTGGTGTCGGGCTGGGTGTTTCCCTTGCGGTCAGCCTCTTGTTCAATTATTCCCAATCTCATCTCAACCAGAACCTGAGCACACAGCTCAAGGCTTCTCAACAAACCGTTGATTCATTAACTGCAACCAACCATGCACTGGATAACCAGGTGCAGGGATTGGTGCAGGCGCGTGATGCGGCACAGCTGGCCGCGGACGCGGTTCAACAGGAAGTGGAGAAGCTGCGACAGGATGCCCGGGTGCGTGTTGAGGCGGTTCGGACGGTGATTCAACATGAAGATTGCTATTCCCGGCCTTTGCCTCGCGCTGTTACTGAACGGATGCACTACGACTGAAGTGGTCACGGAATACCGGGAGGTGGTATTGAAACCTCCCGCTTCCGACTTAACTGTGTGTCTGCAGCCTTTTGATTTGCCTCCCGCAACGTATGGGGAGGCAGTCGAACGCGATCCTGTGTGGTTTGCTGCCTGGAAGGAGTGCGCCAACAAGATTTTACGCCTGAGAGCCTTTTATGGTTTTGATTCGGGTTTTGAACCTGCTTTTGAATATAGCTTTCAGGCCTTACCGAATACGGGCGAATAAGTCATTGCATATTGGGTGGTCGTCCACCGTTACCTTAAGTCGCCCGTCCTTTTTCTTTTCTCAACATTCAAGTTGATCTCCAGAGCGTGGGTACCTCGCTGTGATCATTGTTAGCGAAGACCGTGAGCAGTTGTAGGCTGCTCGTCCTTTGACGTGAGCGCAATGAGTCATTCAAAAAGGTGCAAGCAGGGCAAGGAACCGCCCCATTAACGGAAACGTCAGCCGAATGCGACGAAGTGGCGTGACACCCGGAGAGACGGGACAAATTCAGAATAGAAGCATGACAGCCATCATGAGTACTAAGCGAATTCGGATTTCAGACCGTGCGATTGAGAAGCATCTGTCGAACGGCGATATAACCCGGTTGCGGGATGAGCGTTATGCCCTGGAGTTGAGGTTTCATACCAGCCGCGAAAGTGGGTCTTGGTATCTGGTTGATAAGCGTCGGAACAACGGTCGCAATGGCCGGGCAAAGTGGGAGCGATTAGGTTGTTGGCCGCAACTGAAAGCGAGCGCTTTGTTCGAGTTGTTGCCGTTGAAGCTGGCGCAAATGGCCACTCAATCAGATTCGACCGTGAGTGATTGGCAGACGTTTGGTGATTGCCTGCGTTGGTATCTGGATCATGTGAGTTCGTCAAAGCAGCTAAGCGCGAGCCGCCAGAGCGCGGTGAAGTCGGTGATTACCCGGCATCTGCTGCCGGCACTGAATGAGCTGTCGCTGGATGATGCGCGAAAGCATCACATTAAACAGCGGGTGATCTGGCCGTTGCAGGAGGAGTACGAGCTTCGTACCGTGAAGGGCTATTTCGCGATTCTGAAAGCTGCGTTCCGGCAGGCGGCCCGTGAAGAGCTGTTGTCACATAATCCGATGGCTGCGATGCAGTTTGGTGATTTCATCCAGGCGAAAGCGAAACCCAAAGAGGGCAAGTTACACCCGGCGATGGTAAAGCCGCTGTTTGCGCGTTTGCAGCAAATGACCTGGTCTGAACGGATGTTGGTGCTGATGCAATTGGCACACGGGACGCGGATATCTGAAACCCGGTTGGCACGATGGTGCCATATCGACTGGGAGAACTGCGTCTGGCGTATTCCGGCCAGCCATACCAAAACCAAAGAGACGCTGTATTTACCGCTGACGGATCAGGTGATGGCATTGCTCAGGGCGTATCAGGCTGTGCAGCCAACAGGCCGTTTATTGTTGTTCCCGTCTGCTAATCCAAAGGTGCCAATCGGCAAGGATGCTGCGAACGATATTTATCAGAAAGTGAGCCAGGGTGAATGGACCAGTCATGATTGCCGAAAGCTGGCACGAACGCGGCTGGCTGACCTGGGCGTTGATAAGTTCGTGGGGGAGCGATTGCTGAATCACAAACTGTCGGACCTTGATCAGGCTTACATCCACACGACAACCGAATCATTGAAACGAGAAGCGCTGCAAACCTATCACGCGTGGTTAGATTTGCAGGGCTTTTTTATTTTTCATGGGAAGACAGAGGGAAGATCGGAAAAACAAAACTTTCACGCAAAGCCAGATACAGCAAGGGCTGGCAGTGAGTTTGCCGATTTAAACTAGAGGAAAATCGGAAAAGAAAACGTGCTACAAAAATTCACAGCTTCCGAATGAGAAAAAATTGTTGAAATTGATGCCGACGATTTGCTGAATTGAGTCATTTTTGATTGTGAGTGAGATGTCAGTAACCGAAATCGTCGAGTGAAACTGAAGGGGATCATTTCGGTGAGCGGGATGATCAATTGGATCGAATTTTGGCGCATTTTTGGGGTTAAGGTACTTCCCTCCGGGGCCTGTTTTTAACGGGTCCAAGACTCGCACGGTCAGGCAGATTTTTTTTCAGGAATTGTTCTATTTCCGTTTCAATTATTGTGAGGTGTTGAGTATATGAGTATTAAAGCTGTCGCAGAAATCTTAGGTGTCACTGAACGTACCATTCGGAACCAGCGATCCAACGGCTATGCCTTGGTACGCACGGCTGACGGTGAGATTGACGTTGCTGAATCAGTAAAATCATACGTGAAGCATCAATCGGAAATCATCCGTCAGCTTAATGCTGCGAGTGGTCGAAAACCGAGTGGAAACAGCGGAAACACCGGAAACACGGAAGGTGATTTTCAGGGGAAAGATTGGAAAGAAGAGAAGGATAAACAGGCCGCGATCAAGATGCAGCTTCATAACGCTCAGGCTACGGGAGAGCTGGTCCCGGCAGCTGCCATGATTGAGCTCTATATTGAGCCGCTGATGCATGTGAAAAACAAGCTTTTAGACCTGCCAAACGAGCTTCAAAAGCACTTGCCGCTAGAGCCTGGACAATTAAAGGTCATCGATGAAGTAGTGAGAAATGCTCTCTATAAATTAGACGAGAAGGATGGCGATGAACTTCAATCTGTTATCCAAAACGTTATCGAGCGCCATGCGAAACACTATGGTGCCGCCGCGGAAGACGGAGATAATCGCCTGGACGACTAAACACGAAAATCCTCTCGCACAGATCTATTCACCAAAACCGTTTCAGAAGGCCTGGCTAAAGGCCATTGATGATCCTTACATCGAAAAGATCGTTCTTTGTAAAAGTGCCCGTGTCGGGTACGCCATTTTCATGAATACGGCGATGGCCTGGTTAATCACCAATGACCCGGGCAACATCATGATCGTCCAGAACACGGAAGGGGACGCTGAAAAGTTCGCGGTTCGGGAAGCCGGAAAGGTGTTTGCTCACTGCTTGCCCGTGATGGAACGCATGCAGGGAAAGAACACCACCAAAGAGAAAAGTTTCTATGGTGGCGAGCTTTGTATTGTGTGGGCGACGTCTGCCAGCTCGTTCCGAATGCTCACCATCAAGTACCTGTTTATGGATGAGGTTTCCGGGTGGTTAGATAACGTCGAGAAAGAAGGGGATCCGGTTGAGTTGGCGGTGACGCGGACTGAAACGGAGTCCAAGCGTAAGATTGTGCTGGGCTCGACGCCGAAAGAAGCCGGGACTTGTAAGATTTCCCGTGAATTTCGACTGACGGATCAGCGTTACTTTTATGTCCCATGTCCTCACTGTGGTCATAAACACCGGCTGAAGCTGGCTAACTTCCGGTATGACCCGGAAGAATTGTCCACGGCCCACTTTGTTTGTGAGGGATGTGGCGAAGGGATCTATGAACATCACAAGCGGAACATCGTGCAGGCCGGGGAATGGCGGGCCACACGGGAATTCACTTGCTGCAATACACATCAGGAACCCAGCCAGTGGGACGAGTCCGGTACCGCGCTTTGCTGTAAGTGCGGCAAACCCGGCGATACCAATGAGCGGGGCAAGGTTGAAGCCGGATTTCACATTTGGTCGGCCTATAACGATAACCTGAATACCAGCCTGCCTTCACTGGCCAACGAATACGAAAAGGCCAAGCAAGAGCCGCAGAAAATGCAGACCTTCATGAATACGAAGGTCGGTGTTGAGTATTCCGATACCAGTAGCTCTCACAAGCTGAAGAATTTCGAGCTCATTTATACCCGGCGGGAGCATTACGCGCCGCTGGATTATTTGCCTGAGGAAACCTTGTGTTTGCTGGGTTCTGTCGATACGCAGACTTACCGATTTGAATATCATTTTTGGGCCATTGGCCCGAAGGGTGAAATCTGGGCTGTCGACTATGGCTGCGTTCAGGGGGATCCGGAAGATGACCTGACGCAGAAGTCGTTAATTGATGTGTTGAGCAGGCCATTTTTGCTTAAAGATGGCCGCCAGATTTCCTGTTACGCCGTCGTGATGGACTGCAACGGCCACGCGTGGAAGGCGATGCTGGAGTTTTGCGCCCAGTATGAGGGTTGGATTTATGCGATTCGCGGTGAAGCGAATGTGCAAACCAAGTTTAAACCCGAACTCACGCTCACTTATAAAGTTCACCAGGAAGCCCGGTGCGGATACCGGAGCCTCAATGTTCACCAGTTAAAGAACCGGGCCGCCGAGCGACTGAATCTGGCAAAGCCGGGTAAGAATTACATTCATTTTCCGGTGAACGATACCTTCGATCTGAATTACTTCCAGATGCTGACGGCAGAAGAGCTGGTCGGCAGCGGGAAGAATGTGACCTGGAAAAAGAAAAAGGGCCAGCGCCGCAATGAGCCATGGGATTTACTGGTGTATGTCCTGTGGCTTTATGACTTTTTGCGCGTGGTGATCAAAGAGGTATCGAACACTTCTCCGCTTGGGCTGATCGACAGTCGGGCCAATGACTCGAACCAGTATGACGAACCGGATTATTTCGATGGTTACGAGGTGTCAGATTATGAGGATTATTAATGCAGATAGACGCAACGCATGAAAACCTGCGGATAGTCCAGGAGGCTATCACTGAACTGGTGCAGGGCAAGCGACAGGTTAAAGCTGAGTTTTCGACACCGGATGGCTACAAGAACAGCTTCGAATATACCAGCGTCAGCCTGGGGGAGCTGCGTCAGCTTGAAGCCGATCTTCAACGTCAGCTGCAACCGGTCAATCTGATGGAATGCATTGATGTGGAGATTGAGTTTTGAGTTATTCAGCAGTGGCCGGCTCGGCCCTGTTCTCTGATGCTCAACTACATGACAACGAAAAGAGTGAACAGGCGCTCAATAAGGAGTTGAAAGCCAGTCACCACCTGATGCGGAACAACCCGATTGTTCGCATCGGTGCCACTCGGTTTCGGGCAAGTTGCATTGGAGGAGGAGCCAAGCCCGTATTTTCGCCGGAGCTGTTCAGCCAGGAGTTCCTCACCAGCTTCGAGCACTGGCAGCACTATTGTGATTTCAGCGGTCATTCCAACTTTGCCGGGGTTCAGGCATTAGCGCTGATGACGGCAGTGGTTGAGGGGCGGGCGTTTATCGTTCGGCGCCGGACGCTGGACTATATCCCGCTTCAGTTGGAGGTTGTCAGCCCGCTGAGTTTGGCGACAAACCTCGAGAAGGCCGGGAAAGGCAGCTATGTTCGCGGTGGGATCCTTTACGCCAAGAACGGCAAGCCTCAGAAGTACGCTTTTTATAAGTTACCCCGTGACCATCCTGAATTTGATGAGGACTCAGTGAACTGGCTGCCCGCCAGTGATGTGATTGATATTCGTGATATTCATCATCCCGGCCAGTCCGGGGCTCAGCCCTGGATTTCTGCCGGGGCGGACTTTGCCAAGCAGTACAAAGATAACCAGACGGTTGAGATTAAATCGCGGATGCGGCGGCAGGGTCAGCAGGTGTACGCACTTCGCGATGTTGAAACGGCGGCAGCTGCGAAAGGACCGACCGGGCAGCAAACCGAGAAAAAGGTGGTGCATAAAGTCGGCGGGATCACCGTTCTGAACGGGGTGAAGGATATTAAAACCGCGTCCCCGCCGGAGATTGCCGGGAACTACCAGGAGCATAACAGCCAGGTGCTGCGCATGGTGGCCGGATTGTTCGGGATCCCGTACGAGATGCTGACCGGCGATTTAACCCAGGTGAACTATTCGTCCATTCGTGCCGGGATGATCAACCACCGGCGCTTTGTTAGTCAGTTCCGCAGCATCGACCTGGAGCCGAACTTTAACCGCATCATTGGTTGGTTCTGTGATGCATACCATTTAACCAGTAACCCTGTATTGCCGGGTTATTTCGAAAATCCTTACACCTATATCACGCCTATCTGGGTTTGGCCGGAGTGGGAAGAAATTGACCCACTCAAAGCGGCGAAGGCGCTGGTTCTGGAGCTGCAACAAGACATTACCTCGCTCGAGAAAATTTCCAACCAGCGTGGCAGTACGTTGGATCAGCACCTGGATAGCGTGAAGCGAAGTAAGGATGCCTTAGACGAACGGGGATTAATCAATGAGACACCTGCTGCAGTTGATGACGAACAAACCGATGCTGATGACGATTGATGCGCATCAGACTTATCACAACGCATTGCTGGAATTTTACAAGAACCCTCAGCTGTACCTGGCTGAAAACGGTGATGCTGAGCGAACCGACACTTTCTGCCATATGGCGGTGTTTGGTCCCACGACTCACAGGTTCAGCGGACTGGATAACAACTGCGAACAGGTCACCAGTTATCGCGATCTCCGCGCTGAGATCAAGGCGCTGGTTGATAACGACGATGTGCCCCGGATCTTCTGTGAGTTCGATGGTCCGGGCGGCGAGGCCTCTGGTTGTTTCGATTTGGCCGAGTTCATTGAGGACGTCGCAAAGGTGAAGCCGGTAATTGGCTTTATCAATGGCGGCTCGTTTTCGGCCAACTACGCGATTGCGAGTGCGTGTACCGAGTTGTATGCCAGCCCGCACAGTCTGGGCGGATCGATTGGGGCAATCCGCGGCCGGCTGGAGCTGTTCAACGATAAACGCCGGATGACTTATTACACTTCGGGCGAAGCCAAAGCGGACGGGGCGCCGGAAAAACCACTGAATGACGCAGAATCCGCCAGGCATCAGGGAATGATTGATGAGCTGGCCGGAGACTTTTTTAACTTGGTCGCCCGTAATCGCCAGCTTCAGCCGGAGCAGATTCAAGCCCTGGAGGCAAATATCTTCAGGGCTGAAAAGCTGCTTGAGCTGGGGTTGATTGACGGGATTAAAACAGAAGAGGAAATCAAATTAATGATGACCGATAAAACCCATCGACGGATCGTTGATGCGCTGAATCTTCAGCATGAAGGAGAGAAGGCGGCGCTGAGCGCTCAGATTGAGAAGCTTCAGGCTGAAGCGAAAGCCAATGGCGAAAAGCATACGGAGCTGCTGGTTCAGGTTGATCAGCTGGCGCAGTCTGCGGGCGTTGGGGACATTACCGCTCAGTTGGTTGCTGAAGGTGAAGATCTGGAAGGCGCCAAAGCCAAAATCAAGGCTGAAGCCGCTAAGCGTGACGAAGAAATTTCACTTGTCGGCAGCCTGGATGGGGATGACGACAGCTATGACATGATGAAACTGATTGAGGAAGCGTAATGATTTCAACAATCTCCAAACCAGTGTCTCAGGCACTCATTCTGTTGTGGACTCACCCACGTGGTGAGATGAGCAATAAAACCATTCCGGATGCCGCCAACACGCCGTTGTATTCGATCGTTGATAAAGCCGGCGCAGAGATCGACCCGACGGTTGAAGGCTTCGACGGTACGACAGCCTATGGTGTCCACCTTGGCGCCGGACAGGTGTACTGGGCGCACTCGGTGTTCAATGACCTCTACATTCACTGGCCCGATGGCATTTCGGATGCCGATAAGAACAAGGTGATTGATCACCTTGAGAACACTTTCCTCATCATCAAACAGGATTAATAGCTGTTATGGATACCATTTTTGATCATGAAGCCTTTGGCTTAGTTGCGCTGACCAAGGGGTATAACACCTCGACACCGATTGAGTCGGCTGTACTGGATATGTTTGAAGTCGAGCCGGTGGAAAGTCGCCAGGTGATGATTGTTAAAGCCGGAAATGAGCTGCAGGTGTTAATGCCTGGGGAAATTGGCCAGCATCCGAACATCGACAAGCACGATCCTGAATCTGCGGTACCGGTGAGCCTGATCCGTTATCCGTTCGACAGCCAGGTGCTGCCGAACGAGCTGCAGCGTATCTCGTCATTGCGTGATAAGAAGCTCAAGGCTCAGGAACTGGCGGTGCTGGTGAAAAACAAAATGGGCAAGCACCGGAACAACCACCGCTATACGGCGGCTTTCACGGCGTATACCGCGTTGAAAGGTCGGATCAAGAACCGCAAAGGTGTGGTGATGGTCGACCTGTTCAATGTGCTGGGTGTGCAGGAGCGCAAAGTTGACCTGAAGCTGGGCACCGATACAACCGACGTCCCGAAACTGCTGAAAGGCATCGCGAAAGACACGAAGAAAATCGCCAAGGACCATGGTCACCTGACGCTGAAAGGCGTGGCGGTGCGGGTTGGTCAGGATATGGTTGAACGCATTTTGGGTCATGCGAGTGTGAAGACCTTCTACGGTGAAGAAGCACACTCGAAACTGCAGGTGAAGTTTGCCGATGATCCGACGGAGATCAGCGTGTGCGGCCTGAAGTTCATCGTCGATGAAGCCGATGAAGTTGCGGAAGAAGGTGCTTCTTACCCGATGGGCCTGAGCGGTGTGTTCGGTATGCTCCGTGCGCCGGCCGATGTACTCAGCTCCAGCAGTGCATCTAAGCGTGAATGTCACATTACCACCGAGCCGCTGCCGCACGATGAAGGTCTGGAAATTCGTTCGCGCTCTATCTACCTGCCGATCACCCGTGATCCGGGTCTGCTGTGCGCTATCCATTCATCGAACTAACGGCATAACCGCAGTTAAACAGCGAGAAAGCGGCCCGGTCCAACAGGACTGGGCTTTGTTGGGTGGAAGAGGTGCTGAATGTCAGTCAATACCGTTGCCCTGCAGGCCAATGAAGCCATTGTTGATGCGTTCAGCAATGTGGATGTATCCGCAGAGGGGCATGAGCCCATTCGGGGGATATTCACTGGGCCCATCAAAGTGGCAAAGCTGGAGGGGGGCGGTTTTGTTGATGCTCAGCGGCCCACGCTGATTGTGAAATCGTCCGAGGCCGCGCATCTGGTACGGCGCAATGAGGTCACGCTGCAGTTTGAAAATGGAACCAGCCAGCGTTACCTGGTTGTGCTACCGGAAGATGATGGCTTGGGTCGTTTGAAGTTAACGTTGGGGCATCACAATGTCGAAAGAAGATCCGAGTCGTCTGCCATTTCTTATTGATGTCGAAGAGCTGGAAGCGCTGAGAAACATTCATCACGCCACGGAAGCGCAGATGAAGGCGGCTTACAACCGGGCGATGAGCCGAACGGCGATCACCCTGCGCTTTCTGACCAACAAGATGTTGCGTGACGAGATGGGGATTAAATCGCTCAAGGCGATCCGCAAGCGCTTTCAGCATTTTCGCCTCAGAAGTCCCAGCAAGCAGCAAAAGTTCGATGAGCTGAAGCTGTGGTACGGGATGAATGATATCTCCGTCGGCTATCTGAGGGGGAGCATCCGCCGGCGCGGGTCGAAAAAGTCCCCCAGGGGCGCGACCTTCAAGCCGCGTGGGAAAATTCCGGATCAGACTTATGACGACGGCTTTATTGCTCGGCGGTATAACCGGCGCTCGATATTTACCCGCAAATCCGAGAAGCGGTTCCCGTTGAAAGAAGCGCGGGTGCCGGTCTCCGATGCGTTGGAAACCATGATTGAAGACGAAATTTTTGAACAGCTGCCCGAGATATTCCTCAAGCACTTTGAAACGGATTTGAAGGGGCGGGTGAAGATCGGCAAAAACAGGACGAATTGGCGTGACTGATGGCATTCATTTAACCGAGTACCACGACAAGGTGAAGCAGTGGCTGGCAGACAATCTGACCTGGCTGAAATCGGTGGATTACTACCCGGAGACGGCCACGGCGCTCACCACGCCCTGCGCGTTCTTTGCGGTCAGGGACTGGGAGCGGGCGGAGCGTCAGCCGATGAACGGGCAGTTAGGCGTCACGCTGAGCTGTGAAATTCTGGCTGTCCTCGGGATGGCAGATGCCAGGTATCAGCTGGAAGTGCGCAACGCGGCCATGGCGATTGCCCTGAAGGTCGACGGCGCCCGGTTCGGGTTGCGGGTTGAGCCGGCGGTGTTTGTCAGTGCGGAGCCGGACGCGTTTGAGCCGGAGCTGGATGAATACGCGGTCTGGTCGATCCGGTTTAACCAGAATGTTGAAGTCGGGGCCGATGCGTTCAAGCCGGAAGGACTCACGCCGACAACGGTCAAGGTCGGGTTCTCGCCGAATCTTGGCAGCGTCGACGAAGATATGTATGAAGAGGTGGTGTCGGATGTCTGAGATGGATTATATCGTCCGGGACATGCAACGTCGGATGGCCAACATGATTAAACGCGGCCGGATCCACAGCGTGGATTTCTCGATGGAGCCACCGCGGGTCCGGGTGCAATACGCCGAGAAGGCGGTGACCGGCTGGCTGCCGTGGTCTTCGGGCCGGGCTTCGAGCCAGCACCGGACGGACTGGGAGCCGCTGGCGATCGGTGAGCAGGTGCTCATCATCTCGGAGTCTGGAGATCTGGCGCTCGGCGTGGTGTTCCCGTCGTTCCCCGATGCAACCAGCCCGGTCCCCAGTACCTCGCCGGATGAACATGTCAGCCGTTATGAAGATGGCACCACGTTCACCTATAACCGCAAAACGCATACGCTCACCCCTGATATTAAAGGCCATATGAAGCTGAACATCACCGGGAATATGACTGCCACGGTTGAAGGGACGGCCGATATCGCCGTCACCAAAACCGCAACGGTCACGTCTGAGGCAGACATCAAAGCAGAAGCCAAAGGCGATGTGATTGCCGATGGCAAGCAGGTCAAACTCAATGGTGGCAAGGGCGTGGTGACCGGGGAGTGCGTGTGTCACTTCACAGGTAAACCGCACGGGGACATCTCCGTCAAAGTAATTGCAGGAAAGTAGATGGCACTCAGTAAATCAAGCCTGGAGGCGCGCTTTGTTCAGGAGATGGAAGCCCTGGGGGCAACCGCTGAAGGTGAGCACTCCTGGGTGAACAAGCTGGCAAAGGCGCTGGCCAATGCGGTTGTTGATGAATTTCAGGAAAACGGCAAGGCATCGGTGGGTGGTGGCAGTAGCCAGGGCGACTGGCCGATCAAGTAGGGGATAGAACTATGCGCGGTATGGATGCAAGCACAGGCCGGGCACTCAGCGGCATCGACCACTTGAAGCAGTCGGTCCGTGACATTCTCACCACACCCATCGGATCACGCGTGATGCGCCGCGACTACGGCAGTCGGCTGTTTGAGCTGATTGATAACCCGGGCAACCCCGAAACGGTGGCAGACATTGTGGCGGAAAGTGCCCAGGCCCTGCGGAAGTGGGAAAAGCGGATTGATGTGACCCGGGTGCTTGTCACCGCCGCCCAGCCCGGTCTGATTGTGCTGGCGATTGAAGGGAAGTACCGGCCCAATGGCCAGCCCATTACTCTGGAAGGTATAGAGGTTCGCTGATGGTCACAGTCAATGTCGATATGAGCCAACTGCCTAAACCTGCAGTGATCGAGCAGTTGGATTACGAACAAATTCTGCAGGCGTGGATCCAGCGCTACCAGGCAATCGACCCGGACTACCAGGAAGTCAACGAATCTGACCCGGTCTACAAAATTCTTGAAGTCGCAGCTTTCCGGGAAATGGTGCTGCGTCAGCGCGTCAATGATGGCGCCCACGCCACCATGCTGGCATATGCGAGCGGAACTGACTTAGATGTCCGCGGTGCGGATTTTGATGTGCAGCGCCTGGTGATTGACGAAGGGGATCCGGATGCAATGCCGCCGCGGCCCCGGGTCATGGAATCCGACGATGCATTTCGCTATCGGATCCAGCTCTCAAACCGGGCCAAGAATACTGCCGGTAGCGCCGATGATTATGAGTTCTGGGCGCTGTCAGCCGATGGCCGGGTGAAAAGCATTGCCACGGACTCGCCGCAGGGCACGCTCTCGGTGATTGTCTCAGTCCTGTCGCATGAAGGCTGTGGTGAGGCGAGCCCTGATTTGCTCAGCTTGGTTGAAGCGGTGCTGACCCCGAAAGGCACCCGGCCACTCAGTGATGAAGTGATCGTGCAAAGTGCCACTATCAACGAATTTGTGGTTGAGGCTGAACTCGAGCTTTTCCCTGGTCCCGATGAAGCCGAAGTGCTCAACGCTGCCCGGCAGCAACTCGATAAGTGGCTGGCGGATTCTCACCGGCAGGGGATGGATTTAACCCTGGATGGTTTTTATGCCGCGCTGCGTGTCCCGGGGGTTTACAAGGTCCACCTTGCTGCCCCGGCGGATGACATCATCAACGATCAGTTCAGCGCCGGCTATGCATCCAGCATCACCCTGACGGCGAGGGTGACCACATGACGCATAAAAGCCTGCTGCCCCCTAATGCCAGCAAACATGAACGAGACGTCGAGGCGGTGATTTCACCGCCTCTTTCGATCCCCAACCGTGATATCTGGAACCCGGACAAATGTCCTGAACACCTGTTGCCGCATTTGGCCTGGGCGCTGTCGGTGGAAAACTGGAACTCAGCCTGGCCGGTTGAGCGGAAGCGCCAGGTCATCAAAGACAGCATCTACATCCACCGTAAGAAAGGGACCCGGGATGCCGTCGAGCGGGTGGTCAGTGCGATCCGCGGCGACGGCACCAAGGTCACCGAATGGTTCGAAGACAAAGAGAACCTGGCCCCCGGTGATTTTCGGGTGGACTTTGTTTCCACCGGAACCCCTATTGACGGCGCCGAGCTGGGCAAGCTCGTCCCGGCCATCAACTCTGCGAAGAACGTTCGCAGCACACTGGTCGGTATGACCATTACCAGTCGGGTGGAGGCCCCTGAAAAGCATATCGCGATGAGTCGACAGGCCATTGCAATGAAAGCCGGGCCATGGATTATCAGCTCGATGGTCAGTTCTTCAAATAACGGTATGGCTTGCATCTCCCGTCAGGCTATCCAGGTTCGCTCTGGGCCATTGCCTTTAGTGTTGGAGTAAATCAATGACATTACCTGTACCAGAGAGCCAGCAGCAATATGGCTCTATCCTTACCATACTTGGTGAAAATGCCGAGCAGAACGGTAAGTTGCTAAACAAGCAATTAGAAATCACCCACATGGCGATCGGCGATGCCCATGATGAATATGTGCAGCCAGACCGAAAACAAACCGCTTTGGTTAATGAGCTGGCCCGTATTCCGGTGAACTCGGTGGATGTTCTCCAGGCGACGCCAGACAGCGTCCCCATGCTGAAGGTGGATGCGATCCTGCCGGATGATGTGAATGACCTGGTCATCCGGGAATTCGCCGCCGTGGCGACGTTCGACGGTAATACCTACTTTCACGCTATCGGAAACTGCGCCCGGGTGTATGTCCCGCCGCCGGTGAATAACGGGAATGTAAAAACCCCGGTCACGCTGGAAATGTTTTTTGTTATTACTTCGGTAGATCCTATTGTTGAGATGGATCCTAACGTGGTCAAAGCGTCAAGAGATTATGTGAATAACGCGGTATCTAAAACGGAATCACAAATATCACAATTAAAAATATGGCCTGAAAAGTTTGATGACTATCTAAAGGTAGGAGATAAAATTCCTTTAAGCATTAATGCTGTGAGGTTAAAGATATCAGATGGTTCCATTCAAGTCTTTAGGGTATGGAATAAGGCATTTTCTGGTGAAACTCATACGGTCATTAATATTCAAGAACATGATCATGAAACGTTTGTTATACAGACAGAGCATGGTTATTTTGAAGCAATTTCATTGAGACTATATGATCTTAGATTAAGTGGTGATTTGACAGGGTGGGGGGCAGATCCAACAGGAAAGAAAGATGCTACTACATCCGTTATTTCTGCCGTTTCTAGCGGACTAACCATCAACCAATCATACGGTAAGTTTTTACTATCAGGGACAGGTGATATTCGGCTGTCTTTGGATTGTGATTTTCAAGGTTCTAAATTCGATGTTAATGGTTGGAGCGGTAAGTTCATCATTAATCGGGGAGAAAAAATCACAGAATACTTACCAGGTAGTTCTGTGGTGTCAGCAATCGAGAACAGTAATCTATCAGCAGGTATTACAGCGTTTGATGGCTTAACATTTATGACTGATCTTGATGGATGTTTTGTCATCATTGAGACTGAACAAGATTTTTATACTTACCGAGGTGTTGTAAAAAAACGAGTAGAATATAACGTTATTTATAATCATGGGTTATTGAGTAGTGCGATAAAATACCCGTTAACAAATGTAAACATCACTAAAGTTACAGCTATAAAAATCAGTCAAACAAAATTGAATATTGATGGTTTAGCATTAATTGAAACTGATATTTCTAATGTACCTAATGGTGTGTTAGTTCAGTGTGAAGACTCTACTCGTGTATCGTGCGATGTCTCATTCTTAACAACAGCAAACAAACCGACCGTAAATAATACTCGATTACGGTTTGAACGTTGCTGCTATTTACGCATCAACGATTTATATACAGACTATCCTCTTGATAATGAAGATGGTACATATGGCTATTCATTCTCACTTTATGATAGTTATGATGTTCGAGTGTGTAATGCTAAGTCAGATGGTTACGGATGGGGAGTTGACGGCAGTGGTAACGCACAACGTCTATCGTTTGAAAATTGTGCACTTTCTCGAGTTGATGCACACCAACCATTTAGAGAATATTTAAAAGTATCTGACAGCACGATTGGAAACTGGGGGTTAACTCTTGTTGGTATCGGTGACTTGATATTAGATAATGTTGATTTTGTTCAACGAAATGGCCCTAAATTAAACGGTATTGTTACATCACGACTTGATTGTGGCGGTTTTATTGATGGTCGATTTGTTGGTAGAAACATAACAATCAATGGTAATCATAATAAGTCATCGTTTCCGCCAGTATTAAATTGTGAAACACATGAAGATCAGGCACTGCCGATAGGCTCACCTATCGCACCTAGATTCTTTTCTAGCGTTGAAATCAATGGTATATCAACGCCTTTGTATGAGGGTGGGTTGAATGTAATTAGCGCTGGTGAGGTTGGCAATCACTCGTTGCTTTTCCCTCGGTTAATCACTGTTAGAGATGTTAACACGTTAAAGGGGGATCTAAATGTTGACCCTTCAATACGTGTGCTTGGTTTTTCTACTGATAAATTCACATCAGATGAAAATATAGGAAGTTCTCAACAAGGGCCATATAACACAAAAATTGTGCTTGATAATTTGAATGTTGATTGGTTGATTGTATCTGGTAATAATTCTGAAATTAACGTTGAATGTTACGCTAATTATATTGGTTCTGGTGAGCGTTATGAAACACCAAATGTTGAAATCAAACAAAAAGGCCGCTATGAGTTTACATCCAGCAAGTTGGGTAATTTATTAACAGGAGCTGGTTATAACGACTCTGTTTTTGTCGTGAATGGTGGTTCGATAAAGTCAAAAGGAACATTTAGCGAGGATTCGTACAATCGACTTGTGTGGGTGAATGGTTCTAAGTTACTGCTGAATAATGTAGATGTAACATTTAAGGATGCAGTACAGCAAGCCAACTTAAACAATGCGGTGATGAACAGTTGTAATGTGTTTGACATTAGTGGCAATCAAGTGCGAACCTATTTATTACATCAGTTCTCATCAGGAACATCAGAGCAGATTACCGAACATTTAATTGTTGGTAATACATATAAATTGTTTACAGGGCTAGATTCAGATAGCACATCGAGCAGCTTTACATTTGTTTATGATGGTGATGGTATTTATTTTGTGCCTGGAGTTAATGGAGGAACTCGCATTATATCAACTGGTGATACGCATCAATTTGAATCAACCTTGCCATTAAGGTCTATGCATTTAGTTTATTAATAACCCAAACCCCGTCCCGGCGGGGTTTTTTATGACCTGAATTTATTACCCAAAAAATAGGAATTCGCAATGACGCAATTTCTCCATGGCGTGGAGGTCATCGAAATTGATGGCGGCACGCGCCCGATCCAAACCGTCAAGTCGGCGGTGATCGGCCTGGTGGGCACGGCGCCTGGCGCAGCTGCCGCGGTGGCGGCCACGCTCACGCTGGGCAGCGCCATCCTCAATGACGGCCTGGTGTTTACCGCCAAAAAGGCCGGGACCGAAGGCAATGCCATCAGCATTGAAGTCGTTGACCCGGCTGAGGCGTCCACTGAGCTTACCGTGGGCGTAGACGGTAACAAGGTCAAAGTCATCCTGGCGACGGATGAAAACAAGGTGATCACATCCACCGCCGATGGAATTAAAACGGCCATCGAGGCCAATCCTGAAGCTGTCGCACTGGTTGGCGTGGCTGTGCTGGGTGACGGCAGCGGTGATGTCGCGCCGGCGCCACGAACGTATCTCACCGGTGGCGAAAACGAGCCGTTCCCGTTGTACAAACCTGTGGCGGTTGCCGGTAGTCGCAAGAAAGCCGAAGGCCTGGGCACGGCCGGCACACTGCCGGCGGCGATCGATGACATCTTTGATCAGACCGGCGCCCTGGTGATTGTCGTGCGCGCAGCCGAAGGCGAAGATGATGCGAAGACACAGGCCAACGTCATCAAGGCGATGCAGGGCTGGCTGGAGAGCCAGACCGAAACCGGATATACACCGCGGATCCTGATCGCGCCGGAGTTCAGCGAAGTGGATGCCGTCACCTCCGAAATGGAAGCCAAGGCGGCCCGGCTGCGGGCGATCACCTATTCAGACTGTGAGCTCACCGCCAGCTACACCGATGCCATCAAGCGGGCCCGCCAGTTCGGTGGCCGGGTTGAAATGATGTGGCCATGGGTGCGGGTGTTTGACACCGATCAGGCCAAAGAAATTGACCGTCCCTCATCGGCCCGTCAGGCAGGACTGCGTGCCCGGATTGACGCCGAGAAAGGGTTCTGGTGGTCGAAGTCGAACCAGCAGATTTACGGCATTGTCGGCACGTCTCAGCCTGTCGACTGGGCGCTTGGGGATCCGAATACCACCGCCAATATGCTCAACGAAAACCGGGTCAGCACCATCATCCGGGAAGGCGGTTTCCGTCACTGGGGCAACCGGACCTGCAGCGTCGATCCGAAGTGGACCTTCGAGCAGACCCGCCGCACTGCCGACATCATCAATGACAGCGTGCAGCGGGCTCACCTGTGGGCGGTTGATCGCAACATCACCAAAACCTATGTCGACGATGTGGTTGAAGGTGTGAATGACTACCTGCGGGAGCTGAAAGCCCTGGGGGCGATCCTCGGTGGTGAGTGCTGGGCGGATCCGGAACTCAATACACCAGCTACGGTGCAGAAGGGACTTGTCTACTTTGACTTTGATTTCTGCCCGCCGTACCCGGCAGAGCACGTCGTATTCCGCAGCCACCTGAACAACGATTATATCAAGAAGGTATTTAGCTAATGGCCGCAGACAATTTATTAAGTAAATGGGCGATCTGGGTAGACGGGATCGGCAAAGCGGGAAACGGCAAGGAATACAATCCGCCCGTCCTTGAAGTGCTGACTAAAGATTTTAAGGCCGGAGACATGGATATGCCGGTGCCGGTTGATGTCGGCATGGCGCCAATGGAAACCAGCTTTGCCCTGTTTGGTGTGGATGTCACCGTCTTGCCGCTGTTCGGGTTGCAGAAAGGGAAGAAAAACGCAATCTCGGTTCGATCCACCTACACCGACTTGGCGGGGAACACCTATGACCTGGTAGAAGTGCTGCGCGGGATGATCACCAAGATTGAGCGTGACGGTCAGGACACAGGCGACCAGAGCGAAAAAGCCATGAAGGTCACTATGAAGCTCGACTATTACAAGGTTACGCGCTCGGGCCTTGTTCTGATTGAAATCGATCCGATTAACCGGGTCCGCAAGCTGGGCGGGATCGATGCTTTGGAAGGGATCCGCGCCCTGCTACAACTCTCTTAAGCCGGCAATCATGATTGCTCTCTGAATTGAAATTCCAGGCCGCTCAAGCGGCCTTTTTTAATGGGAAAAATAACCATGAAAACACAAGCAGCGACACAAGCTAACACTGCAACTTATCCGAACCCGGCTGAAACCATCACCCTGGACTATCCGGTGCGGGTCGAAGGCAAAGAGTATCAGACATTGACGATGCGACGCCTGAAAGTTCGCGACCGCTTGATCGCCAACAAACAGGAAGGGGATGATTTTGACAAAGAGCTGTACATATTTTCATCGCTGACCGGTGTCGATGTGACGGTGATCCATGAGCTGGACGAAATGGATTATAAGAAGCTGCAGGATGTGTACTTGGGGTTTATGAAGAAGGGATCCCAGAACTCAGCGAGCGAGACATCCAGTACGGCATGATGGTGCTGGCCAGCCATACCAGCTGGCCGCCCTCTGAAATGCTGGAACTGCCGGAAACCGTCTTTCTGGACTTTCTGAAGCTGTGCCCGAAGAAGGATGACACCTAATGGCGATGCAGAACCTGAAAACCGTCGTCACCCTGGGCGGGGCGGTAGACAGTAGCTTTAACAAACTGGGCTCAGTTTTTAATGCGTCGATGGGAAGAGCCACCCAAACCGTCAAAACGCTGGAGCGCGAGCAGTCTCAATTAACGAAAGCGATCGACCGCAGTAAAAAAGCGGCCAATGACCTGTCGTTGGTTGAGAAGAACCAGCAGGACTCGATTCAGGCGCTGGCCGAGCTGGAAGAAAGCCGGCGCGGGGTCAACCGGGAGATTGCCAAGCAGCGTCGGCAGTTGAAGCAACTGGCAGCTGAGCGGGAATCTCAGGCCAGTGATGAAAGCCAGTCCCTGTCTGAAATTAATGCCAAGTATGCCCGGCTTGAAGCGTCGATCCATGATCAGGTTGCGGTGCGCGACAAACTCACCGGCGAGATTAAGAAGAACCAGAAAGCCCAGGCACAGTTCGCCAAAAAAGCCAAACAGATCAGAGACAACATTGAAGATATCAATGATCTGGAACGCAGCTACGACAGGCTTTCCGTCAATATTCGTCAAGCCGCCAATGAAGCCGATGGGTTCAGCAAAGCCTCTGCCATCAAAGATCGTTTGCGGGGCGTCACGGCAGCGGGCACGGTCGCCGTCGGCAGCATCTGGGCGACCACCACCGCGATGACCGGTTTGATGACGGTCACCAACGACAACACCGCCACGGTGGTGGGCATGGCCAAGGCCTATGACATGAGCATTGAGCGGTTCAAGGCCTGGAGCGGGGTGGCCCGGCAGGCAGGCCTGGACGGCGAGCATGTCGGCGATCTGGTTGAAGAGCTGAGCAACAAGTTCGGTGAGTTCAAGGCGCTGGGTGAGCAGTCATCGGTCTCTGAGGTGTTCGGCGCCCTGGGGATAGAAGCGGCGATGATGGACGGGATGGCCGCGGCGGATCAGTTCGAGTTCATCATGAAGCGGCTGGAAGGGGTCACCGACAAGCAGCAGGCGGCCTCCCTGGCGGACATTTTGTTCGGCGGTGAAGGCAACAAGGTGATCACCTACATCCGAAACTCCGGCAAAAGCCTGGATGAGTTGCTGGGCAAACAGCGGCAATTCAACCTGCTGACCGATCAGGGCGCGTCCGGGGCGGTGGCTTATGGCCAGGCGTTTAATAACCTGAGTAGCGTCGTTACCTCAGCCTGGCAGGAAATCGCCGGGATCGTCGGCGGGGAAATGGCGGGCGATATCGAGCGCCTGAGCATCAATGTCAGCCGCTATGTGATCCAAAACAAAGATGCCGTAGTTAGCACCCTGAAATCTCTGGTGTACGGCGCCAAGGACTTTACCGTGGCGCTGTGGAATGTCGGTGCCACGGTGAATCGGGTGGTGCAGTTCTTCGGCGGTTGGGAGACGGTCGGGCTGGCCGTGGCTTCGCTACTGGCCGGGAAGCTGGTCGTTGGGCTCGGGGGGCTGGTTGTCACTGGCTATAAGGTGATGAAAACGCTCGGCGCGATGAAGCTCGGCGCGGCGGCGTTTAACACGGTGCTGGCTGCCAACCCGATCGGGCTGGCGGTGGCGGCCGTGGCAGGACTGACGTATGCCGGGATCCAGCTCTATCGCAATTGGGACAGTGTCACCAATTGGTTCAGCAACAAACTGACCTGGTTCAAGACGGAGTTTCCGACCACCTTCAAGGTTATCCAAACCCTCTTTGACTGGTCTCCGATTGGCATGATCGTCAACCACTGGCAGCCGGTGATCAAATTCTTCTCCGGGATGTGGGATCTCATCACGGGGGATTTCGATGCCGGGATCGCCAAGCTGTCCAGTGTCTGGGACGGCTTTTCCTCAACGTTCAAGGCGCTGAAATTCTGGGATGATGACGATGAGCCGAATCCCCCCAAACCAGCCCGGGTCCAGCCTGCCAATCCCTATTATCAGCGGCCGCAGACCGCGCAACAGCGCCGGCAGAAGCCGCCGCAATACGGCAACTACCCATCCAGCCACGCAGCAGCCTATCAGCAGCCGACGGACAAGACCAATCAGGCGAAATCCGCCATTTACGGCAGCTATCCGGCCAGCCGGGGCACCACGGTGCACCAGAAGGTCGGTGACATTCACGTCTATGCGGCGCCGGGTCAGTCGCCGGCTGAAGTGGGCCAGTCGGTTCACGACAAGCTGGGCAGCCATCGGGCCAGTGCCCTTCATGATTTACCGGAGGTCGGTTAATGGCGCAGGTCATGCTGTCGCTGGGCGGGTTCAAGTTCCATATTGGATCCGCCGCTTACAACGAGCTGGTCAGAACGTGGCAGTGGCGCTGGAATGCGCAGTCACGGATTGGCCAGTCTGATTTACTGCAATATACCGGTCAGGCTGCGGAGAAGATTTCACTCAACGGCGAGATCGCCACCGCGTTCCGCGAGGTCGGCACCCGGCAAATCGAAAAACTGGCAGAACTGGGCCATGAGAAAAAGCCGCTGCTGCTGGTCTCGGGCCTGGGGGATGTCATGGGCTATTGGGTGATGACGGATCTCAATGAGACCAACACCAATTTCGTCCAGGGCGGCCTGGCGCGGTATCAGACTTTTACCCTGGAGCTGGCTTTTTATGGCAACGACTTACAGAACCCGTGAGGGGGATATGATTGACGCGATTTGCTGGCGCCACTATGGCCGGGAAAGCGCGGTCACCGAAGTGCTCAAGGCCAACCCGGGCCTGGCGGATGTGGGTCCGGTGCTGCCCAGCGGGCTGGTAATCACCTTGCCGGATTTAGCAACCCCGGTGGCGAAGGAGGCGACCAGCTTATGGGACTAGACCATCGCCCTGATTTTTCCCTGTCGGCGGATGGCAACGACATCACGGCCGTAATCCAGCGAAACCTGATCAGCCTGACCCTGACCGACAACGCCGGCAGTGAATCCGACCGCTTGGCGATTGCGGTGATCCTGCCGGACACCGTCGCCACCCCGAAAAAGGGCGCGGTGTTACGCCTGGGGCTGGGGTTTAATGGCGAGCTGACGGACAAGGGCCAGTTCGTGGTCGATGAAGTCACCTCTAGCGGCCCGCCGCGGGTGGTGCAGATTGTGGCGAACGCCGCGCCGATGGATAACCGCAAGCAGCCCGGGAGCCTGCAAACCCAGAAAACCCGCAGCTTTGATGATTTGACCCTGGGCGATCTGGTCAAATCGGTGGCCTCGGAGCATGGCCTGGTACCGCGGATCAGTAGCGAACTAGACAGCATCAAGCTGACCCATGTCGATCAGGTCAGCGAAAGTGACATGAACCTGCTGACCCGACTGGCGAAACGCTACGGCGCGGTCAGCAAGCCGGCGAATGGCTACTGGCTGTTTCTGAAAGAGGGCGAGGGGAAGTCGGCCTCCGGCAAGGCACTGACGAGTATCACTCTGCAGCCGCACCAGGTAACCACCTGGCAGTGCCGGTTCAGCAGCCGCAACGATGTGCGTCGGGTGGTGGCGACCTATCATGATCTGGAGAGCGGCGATACCAAAGAAGTGTCTACCGGCACCGGTGAGCCGGAATTTCGGATTGTGTTTAAGTATCCGAACTATGAAGAAGCCAAGGCTGCCGTCCTGGCCCGGGCCAAGCAGGTCAAATCCGGCAGTGACACCCTGGACATCACCCTGCCAGCCCGTTCTTCGCTGATGGCCTTGGTTGCCGAAGGCCATGTAACCCTGGATGGGTTCGGGGATCTGGAAGACGGTAAGTGGCGCCTGAAGACGGTGGAATGGTCACTCAGTGATAGCGGGCTGCAGTTGAGGCTATCTGGTGACCATGGGGCGGATTAGATGCCTAGCTCTGAACTCATATAGTCAGAGAAATTGTCAAAAGACTTGTTTCTAGCTGTTTTCAAATGGAGAATGTTGTCTGCTTTAAATGTTCTCCAGTCATCTCTTAGATCACATTTTGCCCGAATGAAAATTTCACCATTTTCATTTGGCCAACATCCTACCATTTCAATTCTTCGCTCTGTGACTTCGTCTTTTTCACTATGATACGTTATCTGTAATTTGCGTTTTCCTTGCCAAAGTAGATCCTCCTCATACCATGGCGTAAAACGCTTTTGCTTGGTTGGAGTTTGCTTTTGGGTCGGTGATTCACGGGTAACTGGTTCCCAACCTTGCCATTCTTGTTTAGGGGAGCTTGGTGTTTTAGGGTGAAACTTACGCCAGCGTTTGAAGAGAGCGCAGCCGCAAAGTCCTGTAACTACGACCCAGGTCAAACTACCTGGAATAGCGCTCATGGTCTGTGTTGCAATACCAAGAGTTATAAAAGAAATAAAAAATGTTGCGCAGATATATAATGTTAACCTTAGATATTTATTCATCCCTCACCTTTATGCGTGTGATTGCTTATTGGTGGTTCAATTTTGCTTCTTATAGGTTAAAATTACTGCGTTATGCGTAACGCTTTTGTGATTCTATTTAATATGCAGATCTTTCAGTCTTTTCACCACGCTAACAAGCAGATAGTTAAAGGCCCGTCTGGGCCTTTAATTTTGCTTACGCGCTATGTGTTAACGTTGTTGTGATGCTTTTCTCGCTGTGAGCAGCTCAACGCTGCTTGATCGCCTGAATGTTGCTCTGTGCAACTTCAGTTATTCTGGCCATGGCGATGTCAGCAATGCGCTTAAGGTCTTCAACTGAAAAAAAGCCAGGTTCTTTGATGAGTTCTGGAATTTCGGAACGTCCAAGTACCATGCAGTCATCTGGAACAACTTGCGTGCTGACGACACGGCCCTGATCCATCACCATGAGTAAGCGCATGGTTTGAGGTGGCATCACTGGCGCTGCGGGTTTATTGCATTGCTGGTTCCAGTAATCCCAAAGTACATCATCGCACTCGTTCTGGTACTGGATAACTTGGTTGCGGATTTCTTGTTTAACTTTGTTGGGGGAGAGGGTTTGAAGCCAGCCGAAAAGCTTGCGGAGGGGGATACAAACAGTCGCTTGTTTACCACCAATTGAAGGAATGGAGATTTTCTCCATACCCCACCTTCTGGGGTTGGCTGCGAGCTTGGCCTGCTGTCCGCGCCAATCGAGTCCCATCCCTTCAACGATGGGTTTCATTGGAGTAAATGGTTGGTTTTGGTGTTCAACTATAAAGAGATTTGAGCCGTGAAAAGGGACTGTGATTTGATTTGGCATTTTAGCCTCCTGTGCGACGAATCAATAACTCCATCATGCAAAGGGACCAATCTTTGGGTGATGGACTGATCGAGGTTGGTCCTACCGCGCACAGGGAACGGCCAGCCGAAGCTGCCTCAACCAGCCCACCATAATTTGGGTGCGCTGAATCGCACGCATAAAAAAACCAGCAGAAAGCTGGCGACTATGCGCCTGTGCAATGAGTAAAACGGGGGACCAATCCCGGCATTGGATTTTGCCAATGCAAGGTAAGTCTAAGACGTAACGAGTTTTCTTGCAAGAACGAATCTTAGTTGACTTATATGCATGCAAGGGCATTATTGTCATATAGATGCGTTCATCAGAAAAAGTCGGGGAGAAAGGGTGAGTAAGAGTATTGTCGAAACAATTCAAGTAGAAGCAATGGATGACTCGGTGCCACTTTCGTCCTTGTTACCCAAAGCATATGCAGTTGCAAGAAAGCTTGAACTAGATGAGTTTGCGAATTGGGCAAATTTTGAGTTGAAAGGCTATGAATGCGCTGCGGGGGAACTTCCAGACTATCGAGCTCCTATTGCCCATTTGAGAGGATTTAATGGGCGGGGTTGGACCCCTGTAGTTATCCCTAATGATAAATATGAGAAGATCCTTTCAAGAGCTTATTGCTTTGAATCAATTTCTCAACTTGAAGACACCATGAGTGAGATGAAGGGAGGTATAGAGATTTGTTATTACCTTAATGGTGAACAAGCCCGAATGGTGGGTCAGCTTGTAGGCTATAACACACAATATGCTCACTTCTTAGGGCGATCTGCAATAATGCGAATCATATCCACAGTAAGAAGCTCCATATTGGACTGGGCAATTGAGTTGGAAATGAATGGTGTCAAAGGTGAAGGCATATCGTTTACACCACGTGAAAAGGAGATTGCGAAGGTGACAACAAACAACTTCCATATTAATGGCAATGTACAAGGCATAGTTGGGAATGAAGTGAGTGAAAACAGCATTTCTCACTTGACAATGACCGTTCACCAAAATGACATGGATTCACTAAAAAAACATCTTCTTGAAGGCGGATTGACTGAAGATGATGTATGTGAGTTAGCAGAAGCAATTGAAATGGACGCTACACCTGTAAAAGAGGGTGAATATGGTGCCAGAGTATCAGCTTGGATGGGTAAAATGATCACTAAGGCTGCAACTGGTGCCTGGAGCATTGGTGTGGGAACAGCTGGTAGCTTCCTTGGCGGTGCTCTTGCCAGCTATTACGGGTTTTCCTAATTACTTCATTCAGAACCACTCTTAATGCCAACTGGTAACACGGCTGTAGCAAGAATTAGGGGCTAAGCTTGTAAGGACTTGGGTCTCAATAGCCGATTGATCCTTACTGACTTGAGCGATAGGAATTGAGACCTCGCTCGTTTGATTCAGAGCCGTGTCCAGATGGTGTCCAACAAAACAACCAATCAAAAAAATAATCAATAATAACAGTTAATTACGCAAGAGATCTTGTAGTCCAGCCAAAAGAGAGTTGGCTGGTTATCGTGATTACTCATTGTGACCTTTACACGGGATAAAGTGTTATCTGACATCATGATAACAAAGAATGGGCACGGGTGTGGTTGGATTTTAGCGACAGCGTGCGAGTGTTCAAACCGTGAGCAATGGTGCTAGCCGATCAGCTTGAGCAGCTCGTTGATGAACTCAAGCCATAAGTTGATAGTATCCATGGTGAACCTTGGGAGTCAGTTTGGTTTTCCTTGGATTGAAGGATAACTGATTTGTGGTGGGAAGTGGGAGTCGTGTTTGGGGTATTGTTGTGCTCGTGATGGGTGTAACAATTGAATAGCCACCGACTTGATAGACACCTTTTAGTTAGACAAAATGACTAGCAGAGAGGTGCTTATGAGCAGCAAGCGATACCCAGAAGAATTCAAAGTTGAAGCCGTCAAACAGGTTACTGAAAAAGGTCATAGTGTAGCCGATGTGGCAAATCGTTTAGGGACTACCACGCATAGCCTTTATGCGTGGATTAAACGCTACGGCCCAGATTCCTCCCAATATCAAGCCAAGTCCGATGAAAGTGCCGAAATTCGTCGGCTCAAAAAGGAGCTGCAAAGAGTCACCGAAGAAAGGGACATATTAAAAAAAGCCGCGGTGTACTTCGCAAGCCAGTCCGACTGAGGTACGCCTTTATCAAAGCCAATCAAGCTGTTTGGCCTGTTCGACGTATGTGTAAAGTCCTTAGCATCCACCCAAGTGGTTATTATGCCTGGCTTAAGCAACCCGACAGCAGACAGGAGAAACGGCGTAAATACCTTCTCGGACTCATCAAGCAGTTCTGGCTGGAATCTGGTGGCGTTTATGGCTATCGAAAGATATACAGCGATTTACGTGATGAAGGTGAATGTTGCGGTATCAACCAAGTTCACCGCTTGATGAAACGAGAAGGCTTACAGTCGCAAAGAGGATATCGAAAACCCAGGTCCAAAGTGGGCACAGAGAATGTCGTTGTTGCGAATAAGTTGGCCAGGGAGTTCAACCCGACTGCTCCAAATCAGTCTTGGGTGACCGGTATCACGTATATAAAAACTCACGAAGGTTGGCTATACCTCGCAGTCGTCGTTGACCTGTTCTCTCGGAGAGTGATTGGTTGGTCGATGAAAAGCAGAATAACGAAAGAGCTGGTGTTGGACGCGCTCCTGATGGCGATATGGCGACGCTCACCGTCAGAGAAGGTACTCGTGCATTCCGATCAAGGAAGCCAGTATACAAGTCATGACTGGGATAAATTCTTAAAGCAGCACGGTCTGGAATCAAGCATGAGCCGTCGGGGCAACTGCCATGACAATGCGGTAGCTGAAAGTTTTTTCCAGTTACTGAAAAGAGAAAGAGTAAAGCGAAAGATCTATTCCACTCGGGAAGAAGCGCGGATGGATATCTTCGAATATGTCGAGATGTTCTACAACGTCAAACGCAGACACGGTTCCAATAATCAGTTGTCACCAGTAGAGTATGAAAAGCGGTATGAAGAAAGGTTAATTAGTGTCTACTGAGTCGGTGGCTATTCACTGAGTGGTATGACAATAGTATCTCACCGCTTCGCTATGCGACTCACATCAAGAAAACAATGGATCTTGACCAAGCCCGCCTCTGAGGTAACAATGCACTGTATAAATAAACAGTATCTGTGCGGTTATGAACTTTATCCCTTTTTACGCCAGCGCCGGGATCACCGGCTTTGAAAGCCCGGCGGCAGACTATCTACAGCTTCCTTTGTCCCTTGATGAGTTGCTGGTTGAGCACCCCAGCGCGACCTACATTGGTTTGGCGCAGGGGCGGAGCATGGAAGGGGTCGGCATCTATGCCGGTGATGTGAAACATCTGCAACACCTCCTTATGGCTGATCAGTAAAGGCGTTGACTGCTCAGTCGCAGCCGTTAAAGATTGAGGGCTCTGGTCTTGTTCTTCCTCAGATTTGAACTGTGACGGTGTCACTGATTTGGGCGTGTTTACCTTATACGAGACTTCAACAGTGGGGTAGCAGGGGCAAAGAAAAGACCGCTGCTGCGGCCTTTGTCATTTGGGACAGATCTCAGTCGATAACTTTGATCCTTAACTTCGGACCTTAACCTCGATCCCAGGTCTCGTGGTAGCTGGTATAACTGTGTTGGCGGCTACGATAGATCAAGCCATGGTTATCATAAGTGTCTCTTTCGTCTGTAATCTCAATCAGAGGTTCACCGTAATAATCCAGTACCGGTTGGCCATCTTTCTGATAGAAGGTGACTTCCCGGCGGCGGTTTACTTCACAAGCCGGTATGCTGTACGACTCCGTCACCTTGTTCCACTCTAGCACCCGACCGGTGAACACCGTGCTGGTCACTTGCTCGAAGCGATGGCGTTCAGGATGATCGCCGAGTAACAATCCGCGTGAGTAAGAGACTTCCGGCAGGAAGTACGCGCCAGCAACCGCTGACCATGGCTTTATCTCTTCTACATACTGGCCCCATGCAATGGTATCCCCTGCATTTTCCGTGGCTTCGAAACCCACCATCTCGCCAGCGGCGTTATTGTAATACACCTCTTTAAAACTGTACGTCCCTTGGTCGAAGTGCCCGTGGATCACCGATTGATTCAGGCCCTCATGCCCACGCCAGCTGCCATTTTCACCGGCCAGTGGGATCATGGTAAAGAGGCCGAGGCGCGAGCTTAAATCTTGTAAATCAAAACGATTGACTAGATAGGTTATTTCTTCATTCGGACTTACGGTATAACCGCTATCCGGCAATCCGGCCAGACATTGTTCCAGGCTGACCGGCTGATCTGCTGGCGAACCTCGTTCCGTGACTGGGTCGCGGCCAAACAAGTGATTATCGACAATGGCGCCGACCAGCGCTTTGGTGTAATCCGTGTATCCCCAGGAGATGCTGTCTGTCGCTACGGGATCGTATTCCAGATAACTGACTTCAACACGCTGCGCCAGGTTATCAATGTCCAGAAACTGCTTCCGTTGCTCGACCACTTTTGCCACAGGGTAATGATTGTCTTCCAGATCATCCTGGTTATTCATTAACATCATTTCCGCTGATTGCTGAACCACGCAGACTTCACGTAGCCCGATCGCTGTTTCGATAATCTCTTTGCCTAAATACTCGGTTGTCAGGTTCTCATGACGAATGGGGGTGTCAGGCGCATGTTTGTCCAGCCGTTTAATCCACCTTGGGGTAACTTTGCCCAACTCCGGATCAACATACGGACTACTGTCGACATTGACCGACCACCAGTCACGGAAAGTTTCCCGGTTACCCAGATACTCTCCGGTGTACGCATCTGTATATTCATGCTCGAAAGTCGGATGATAATCATCGAACTCAGCCCCCGGGGTATACCCTGCAATTTGGGTGACTTTAATGTCCCGATCCGCCAGCTGGCCTGTCGGTAGCCCGGTCCAGACATCAACATCAATTTCACTCTGGGTGTAATTCTGAATATCTCCGGATGTCGCCATTTTTCGCGATACCTGGTAAAGACGGCTGTTAGGCCGGTCGGATACACTCAGATGCTCTCCATCCAGTGCCGGCAGGCTGGCAACACAAGCACTCAGCGTCTTGGGCGTCTTCAGCGCTTGTAATGGCGCATTATCCTGCTCATCCTCATAGCCATCGTTGTCGTCATCTTTATCGGCGTGGTTACCGATACCATCCTGATCTGTATCCAGTTGCTCCGAACTATCAAGCGGGAAAGCATCTTCGTGATCTGAGACGCCATCGTTATCATCATCGGTATCCCGATTATCGCCAATGCCGTCGCCATCCGCATCAGCTGATTCTGTGGCGTCCAGTGGGAAGGCATCTTTCTCATCCGGTACCGTGTCATTGTCATCATCAGAATCATTCTTGTCACTGATGCCATCACCGTCAGTGTCAACAACATCTTTTGGTTTCATCGGATAAGGGTCGACGGTATCTGATGTGCCATCGTTATCATCGTCGTCATCGGCATTATTTCCGATCCCATCGCCGTCGGTATCAAACCATTCCGTGTCATCATTCGGGAATGCGTCCAGTTCATCCATCACACCGTCGTTGTCACTGTCCAGTGTACTGATCGTCCGCAGGTTACCGGTTGCCTCCAACAGGACAATTTCATCACCGGCTGCACTTTGCAGAGCAGCCGTAATTTTTTCTGCGTTACTGATCAAGAGTGACAGCTTTGCAACGAAATCATCGGCTGATCCCGCCAGCGCATTTGAGTAAACCAGCGATGAAGCGGCCTGGCGAAGTTTCTGAGTTAGTTCCTCGTTTGCTTCAGAAACTTCTGCATAACTGGTGAGAAGTGCAGCACCACTGCCTTCAGCCAAGCCAAGGCTTAACGCCACTTTTTCTGCCACTGCATCAATGGTTAACGCTATGCCTTCTTGTTGCGCCTCAAGCAGGTGTAACTCGATCAGAGTGGTCAGGGGATTCAGCTTAATCGGATGAGAGGTCGTATTGGCAGTCGATTTTCCGGCCTTTGTTGTCACCAGAGAAGCGGTTAGTGGAGCGGACATCAGGTAGTTGCCATGGACGGCATTGCGCCCCTGATGAGACGTTTTTCCGGCAATCACTTCGGCCATCAAGACATAGTTATCCAGCTCTGTTACCGGTACACTGTCAAACGTGACGCGACCATCCTGGTCGGTTACGGCACGCAGTTCATCCGCATCCGGCTGGTTGTTTCGCTGGTTCTTCTTCTCCAGCCATACCGTCGCGTTCTGCAGTGCGGCGGTATCACTCACCGCGACTTGCAGGTTGACTTTTGAAACCGTGGTTGGCGTTGTGACTTCCGGAGTTGGTTGATCTACGGGGACTGCGCCTTTTTGATCAGCGCTCGTGCCATCACCGCCGCCACCACAACCGGACAGAATCAGTACTGTTGATATCGCTAAAGCAACCTGGCTTTTGTTCATAACCTTTTCCTATGAGTTATTCGTATTCAACTTACTTTGTGAAGCGAATTTTACCGATTACTCAATTAGAAAGGATGAGCGGCATATTCAACTTTCGGCACACTTCAAAAAACTGCTCCTACCAGATGAAAAATGTGTGATATCAGGCAGATATCGGCTTTTAGCGTTCAATGGGGAGGGGCGAGATCGAAAGTGACCAGCCAGAACTGCCCATCGTTTCCGTAGTCCGCCCATGTACCCCGGAGTTGTCACATCCCACCGGTTTATTAGTCATTTTTAGTGTTGATCGCCAGTGTGTGGGGAGCCATGGCGTGATTGTTCCCCTGACAAATACGGTTGGTATGGGCAGAAGAGGATATTGTGTCACCTTGTAAAATTTTCTCGAAAAAATAAGGCTACCTCGCGGTAGCCTTATTTCGTGTCGAGGTGAGATTAGATATAAACGCTGATCAACAAGGTCGCGGCAGCCATAGCAACAAGAATGCCAAGGAGTGGCATCACAAACCGTAACCATTTATCGAAGGTGACATTGACCATGGCCAGCGAGGCAAGCACCAAACCGGTCGGGGTAATGAATGCCATGAGTCCCATCCCGTATTGGTATGAGCTGACAATGTTGTCTCGAGGAATACCGACCACATCGGCCAGTGGTGCCATGATGGGCATCGACAGCACCGCCAACCCGGATGAGGAAGGGACGAAGAACGACACGCCAGCGAACAGGAACATCATCACCACAATAAACAGGCCTTTGTCCATTCCCTCCACCATATTGGCGCTGGCATGAAGGATAGAATCGCTGATCATGCCGCCATCCATCAATACGGTGACACCGCGGGCAATCGCGATGATGAGGGCGACACCGAGCAAGTCATTGGCCCCCTGAATAAACTCGCGAACGAAATCTTTTTCCGGGATCCGGTCAACCAGCGCAATCACGATGGCAGAGACGAAGAAAAGGGTGGTCATTTCTTCAAACCACCAGCCCAGGCTGGAGACACCGTACACCATAATGAAGAAGGTACTGGCGAACAGGGTCAGAATGATCGCGTGACGTTTCTC
Source organism: Photobacterium atrarenae (assembly GCF_024380015.1). Taxonomy (NCBI): domain Bacteria; kingdom Pseudomonadati; phylum Pseudomonadota; class Gammaproteobacteria; order Vibrionales; family Vibrionaceae; genus Photobacterium; species Photobacterium atrarenae. Next base: position 1,736,203 of record NZ_CP101508.1, on the reverse strand, counting down.
GAGTTTCGCTGCCGATGCACTGGTATCGATGTTTTTCAGAAAGCGTGCTTCAATTTCTTTTTTCTGGTTGTAGATTAGCGATTGGGTTGGATCGGCTTTCACCCGCTGCGCGTAGCGAATGATGTACAACATGCAGACCAGAGTACCGGCAATCAGCAACGCCAAACGTAAGTTTAAACCCAGCGTCCAGTTAATCCCGGCAGCGTTTGAAGCAATGATGGTACTGAACGGGTTGACCGTTGAGCACATGGTCCCGATGGACGATCCCAGATAAATTGCGGCTAGGGCGACAATTGCGTCATAGCCTGCGGCAATGAATATGGGCACCAGGATCGGGTAGAAAGCAATGGTTTCTTCAGCCATGCCAAAGCTTGTTCCGCCCAGTGCAATCAGGGCCGTGACGATGACAATGAGCCACTTTTCCCGACCCGTCATCACCTGTGACAGACGGTTGATCCCGGCGCCGAATGCACCTGAATGGTTGACGATACCGATGAACCCGCCAATCACCAGGACAAAGAACACGACATCAATGGATTGATACATGCCTTGGATCGGGGCTTTGAATAAATCCATGATCCCCTGCGGGTTCGGATCGACGGTAGTGTAGGAGTTGGGGATTCCGACGGGCTTATAGATGTCGCCGTTGACGAATTTTTCCAGATCGGCCTTAATGCCAATATTGTCCAGTGTTTCCTGTGTTGCGGGTAACGTTTCTGTACGGCCGTCCGAATAGGTGATCATAAAGCTTTCACCCTGATAGGACAGTTTGTTATAGACGCCGGCATCAACAAACCAAGTCAGCATTGCCACCAGGGCAGCAACGCAAAACAAGACGGTATATGCGGAAGGAAAGCTGAGTTTCTTCTTTGTCGCGCTGACGGCAGTCGCTCCGGTGGTACTCATAACAACCCCCTTAGTCGATTAGACTGGAATTTAAAAAATCAACCTAGTTTCTTGTGCGGGTGAAAATAAAACTTATGGTGGTAACATCTTTTTATTTGTTTTCAATTGGTATTTTATTGTAATTTTTTGTTAAAAAATGGCCAGGTATCACAATTGGAATGTTTCGAGTGCCAGGCGCAACAAATTTGAGATGGCGAGCAAACTTTAAACGCCAGAGGGAGGTGGGGAATGGGAACCAATGAAGTCAATTCAATGGGCTGTCACTATGTGTTAAATGGACAGGCACCATTCAACCGGCCACGGAGCGAGTTTTAAACATAAATCGTGCGAGGGTGACAAAAGAAAGGGCGGTATTGCGACCGCCCTGTTTAGATGTCTCTTTTGCCGGTTATATGCCTGGCCACCTGACATGGAAGTTCGGTGAAAAGCTGAAGGCTTGCGGCTTCGAAATTGTTAATCAGGATATTACCGGAGCCACGTATCAGGATAGGAAGATGCTGACAGGTGACAGCCCTCTTGCTGCCAATGCGCTTGGAAAGCTTGCGGCCAGAGCTTTGCTGGAAGAAGTGGGGAAAAAGTCGTTTGCTGACTGACAGAAGCGCGCTGACAATTATGGTTCGCTTACTTAAACCTGCTGCGCCGCTCTATTCTGAGACAGCAAACGCACAATAGGAGTCCGTCATCAACACAATAGCCTCCGCATTCACGGAGGCTTTTGGTTTCTTGGGGGGCTTAAGCTTGATTTAGTGCTTTGGCAATGATGATCTCACGCTCGATGTGCTGCTTCGCGGCATCATCAGACGTTTGGCTTAGCTTTTGCTCCATGGTGTCAAGATAGCGCTTGAACGCATCGTGGGTGGCAAAGATCTTATCTTTGACGTTTATCGATGCAATGTTGGTATAGCGACCATCTTTGCTGCTTGGGACTGAAATTTTTCCTTCGTTGATCAGAGCTTTGACGATGTTACGTTCTTTCTCAAAACCTGTGAGTCCACTCAGAGTCCAGCGGTGCATCGGTTTACCTTCGTACTTGCCGTGTTTCACTTCGGTTAGGTAACGGATCGTCAGATTACGAATCGTGCCTGCCTCTTCGCCGTATTCAGCTTCGGTATCAAACAGCACCGGAAAATCACGTCCTTCAAGTACACCGCCTGCTTTGGTCAGGTGTCCCATCCGGTAGCTGTTCATCCCGATGCGGATCGGAGTGGTGTCCGTGATGCGCTTGCCATCAGCAAATTGCAATGACTTAATGCGTTGGCCCACAGGTTCAGTCAGGTCAATGGTGTAGGTCACCCCGGCGAAGAAATCATTGGTTGAATATTTGGATGCGCGGCGCTCAGGGTTAAAGCTGTACGTCACATCGCCTTCTTTCACACGGTTAAAGTAACCGGCAGACCATTCCATGTAAGTTTTCAGCGCTTTGCCCGTCATTTCGTAAACCGTGATTTCACCACCGGCATACTGGTAGTTGTAGGCAATATCTTTGGCTTTGATCTGACCAACATCCAGTTCGGCCTGGTCGTTATCGATCTGCAGGGCAATCACGTTGGCCTTCGGTGCATAGTACATGCTGGCTTCCTGGAACAGCGCGCTGATACCAGTGTCCTGAATGTGAACCTGAGGGATCCCTTTGATTTCATTCTCGGGCACTAAATCAACACCGGAAAGTTCAGCCACGATACGGTTGGCATTCTCACGCAGGCGTTGATGGTAGGGCGCATAGAGCTCTTCCATTGTCGCATCGGAAGCCGTGCCTTTGATTTTGTAGGTGTAGCTGTCTTTGTTGACCAACGTAAACTGGCCGTTTCTTTCTTCAAACTGCAAATCGATACGGGAAAGGGCGCGGCCGTATTTGTCCGGCTCAGTGATAATCACGCCGTTGATGGTCGCTTTGTTGATGAGGGTATGCATATGGCCGGCGACAATCGCATCTAGTTCCGGGTTATCATTGGCAATATCACGGACCCCGGTGGCTTCGATGTTATTTTCGTTATCGATCCCCATATGTGCGACCAGCACAATGGCATCAACCTGATCATCAATCTGCTGGATGACCTTTTTCACTTCAAGTGAAGGGTTGGTGAAGGTCATGCCTTCGAGGCGATTTGTACCTTCAGCGAAGACTTGGGTCATTGGTGTATCCATGCCAATGACACCGATTTTGACTCCTTGTTTTTCAATGATCTTGTAAGCGGGCAGGAAAGGATTGCCGTCGGGACGCTTGATGTTACCGCCCAGAGACGTGCCTTTGAACTGGGTGAGCGAACGGTTGAGGACATTGAGGCCGAAGTCGAACTCATGGTTGCCCAGCACCCAAATATCGTAGTTCATTTCATTGAAGCCCAGCATCATCGGATCAACCGGCTCATCTTTGAATGTTTCGACGAAGTTGCCCTGAATAGTGTCACCGGCATCAACCAGGATCACGTTGTCCTGAGCTTCTCGAATCGATTTCACCTTGGTGGCAATCTGGCTCAGGCTTCCGCGCAGATTGAGCTTGTCACTGGCGTAATCCCACGGCATGAAATGGCCGTGAATATCTGAAGTCCCCAGAATTGTGACATCAACGATGTCACCGTCTGCGGCGAAGGCTTGTCCGGCAAGAGAGAGGCAGATGGCTGAGGCTAAGAAATGTCTTTTCATCATTCACTAATGTTGTCATTGAAAATTAGAGTGATGATTCTAAATTTAAGTCTGGGATATTTAGGTGATTCGGGTCACTAATCCTGTGCAAACGATGACATTAGTTCGCAGTGTTGTGAGTTGTGTCGCACATCATCGGGTTGAGTAATGACAAATTGACCCTTCTGTAAATTGCTGGGTCAGGGCAACACAGCTTCCATCATTTCAATCTTCTTATAAGGTCCTCTGTTCTCTGAAACTGGTGATTAATCAGACTGTTTCGATATTTGAGCTCTGGCGCCGCGCTTAGAAAATCCAGATTTTGTATGATAATTCACCGTATTCTGGTCAGTTTCTATATTAGAACAAAACGCTATTAAGGTGCTGAATGGGAAGAATATTATGATGGTGCACTTATCGTTAAACCATTCATTGAGATCTTTCCGTATTCCGCACCATTGCCACGAATACAGGCACCGTTTCTTCACCCATGATCAGGTTCATTACCCATGAAAAGTAAAAATATCTCAACGTTAGCCGTCCATGGCGGCCAGCAACAAGATGCAGGCCATAACGCACTATTTCCACCGATTTATACGGCCAGCAGTTTTATTCAGCCGAACCTTGACGAAGGGGGAGACTTCGCTTACTCCCGCGTCAGTAATCCGACTCGCCACGCTTACGAAACGGCCCTGGCAGCACTGGAGCAGGGCTGTTACGCCACCGCAACGGCATCCGGGATGGCTGCCACGGCGCTGGCGGTTGAGCTGCTGCCGCACGGCTCGCATATTATTGCGATGAAAGGGGTGTACGGCGGTACTTACCGTCTGTTTGAGCGCTTGCGGAAACAAAATAACCAGCTGAGTGTCGATTATATCGACCTCAATGATCTGGATCTGGTTGCGCAGCATATCCGCCCGGAAACCAAAATGATCTGGATTGAAACCCCGACCAACCCATTGCTGGAGCTGGTTGATATTGCGTCGGTGTGCCACCTGGCAAAACAACACAACCTGTTGACTTGCGTTGATAATACTTTCGCCAGTGCCTGGAACCAGACGCCACTGACATTGGGGGCGGATATCGTGATGCTATCGACCAGCAAATACATTGGCGGCCACTCGGATCTGATTGGCGGGGCACTGATCACCAACCGGGATGATCTGGCGAAAGAGCTGGATTTCATTAAAACCACCGTTGGCGCGATTGCTTCGCCGTTCGATGCCTATCTGGCGCTACGCGGGATGAAAACTCTGGCCCTGCGCATGGAGCGCCAATGCAGTAACGCGCTGGAAGTGGCCCGTTTTCTTGAATCTCACCCGAGCGTAGCCGAAGTGCATTACCCAGGACTGGAAAGCCACCCCCAGCATGCGCTGTGCCAAAAACAGATGCGCAGCGGTGGCGCTGTCGTGACCGTGCGCCTGAAAGGCGATCTGGAAACGGCCAAGCAGTTTATCGGCAAGTTGCAGTATTTCGTCCTGGCCGAGTCTCTGGGCGGGGTCGAGAGTATGCTGAACCATTCTGCGTCCATGTCCCATGGCTCGATGACACCTGAAGAGCGTGCCGCGATTGGTGTGTATGACACCACACTGCGACTGTCGGTCGGGATTGAAGACATTCAGGATCTGCTCGCTGATCTTGAAGCCGCACTACGCTAAGGGATGTTCATGCAAGACTACGGAATCTGGACTGTGATCACCCCACTGGTCACCATTACCCTGGCGGTGCTTACTCGCCAGGTCATTCTGTCGCTGCTGGCCGGCGCTGTGGTGGGTTATACCGTGATGGCTGGTTTTAATCCGGTGACTGGGGTGCAGCACACCCTGGACAAAGTGATTGAGGTCTTTGCCTCTGCCGGCAATACCCGCACTATTCTGTTCTGCTTTATGGTGGGCGGTATTATTCGCCTGGTGCAGGTCACCGGTGGTACTCAGGGCATGGTGCACTGGCTGACGGAAAAAGCGCATGTGATTAACAACCGCTACGCCGTCCAGCTGCTGGCGATGTTGACCACTATGTTCATCTTTATCGAGAGCTCGATCTCGCTGATGTCCGCCGGGACGGTCACCCGGGATCTTGCCGGCCGGTACAATATTTCGCGGGAGAAGATGGCCTACATCATTCAGTCCTCCTGCGTGGCGAGCTGTTCCAGCATCATCATGAATGGCTGGGGCGCGGCGATGATGGCGATCATCGGCGTGCAGATCAGTCAGGGCTATCTGGAAGGGGAACCCTTCAATATCCTGCTCCACGCGATGCCGTATAACCTGATGGCCTGGTTCTCCATTGCCAGCGTGTTGTTTTACATCTTCAGCCAGGCATCCTGGGGGCCGATGAAAGTGGCCGATCAACGGGCCGCCGGTGGTAAAGCACTGAGAGACGGTGCATTTCCGATTGCAGGCGATGATGAAGTCCAGACGCTGCAAACGAAGCAACACGGTCATCCGCTGCACTTTATCATTCCGTTGCTGACAACGGTTGTGATGGTACCGGTGGGACTATATATCACCGGTGACGGCGATATTGCCCACGGCTCGGGCTCAACCGCGGTCTTCTGGGCGGTCATGGCGGGAACGGCGGTTTCTTTCGTCTATTTCATTGCGCGCAGGGTGCTCACAGTCGATCAGTTCTTCACCCATCTGTTGGCGGGCTATTCATCGATGATGCCACTGGGTGCCATCATGACCTTGGCGTTCCTGATGGGGAACCTGTCGGCAGAAATGCATACCGGGCAGTACATTACTCAGAGCATTGAAGGCGTGATCCCGGCCGGATTCTCGGCAAGTTTCGTCTTTCTGATTGCAGCCCTGATGTCGCTGGCTACCGGCACTTCTTGGGGCACCTTCGCCATTATGATCCCGATTGGGGTGCAAATCGGCGTGGCAACCGGGATCGATCCTCATCTGATGATCGGTGCGGCGATTTCCGGCGCTATTTTCGGAGACATGACGTCGCCCATCAGTGACACCGGGATCGTCTCATCAATGGCAACTGGTAATGATCACATCGATCATATCCGGACCCAGTTCCCTTATGTGCTGTTGACCGGCGCAGCGGCGGCGATCAGCTTTGCCTTGCTGGGCTGGCTGCCTTTGATATAACCGGCTCTGACTTCTCAAATGTATAATAGCCGCCCGCGACAGGGCGGCTATTTTTCTCATGATTCAAAAATTCTCTTTTGCTGCATTATCCCGTCAAATTTAAATTTGCTGAAAACTATTCATTAGGTGAATATTGAACATGTTTTTTTTGAATTTCATTAATCCCACGAATCATGGAAGAATGAAACTCATCAAATAATTTAAGGAAAATAATATGTCTAATCACATTTCCTCGAATCTGTTTATATTTCTGACTATTGCAGTCATTGCCGGTGCGCTCGTGCCATTCCAGGCTGGAAGTAATGCCTTCTTGGGGAAAGCGCTGGGTCATCCTTTGTGGGCAACCGTCGTTTCATTGGTGGTCAGCTTAGCGATTGTGTTATCGGTGATCGTTACGATGAAAGTACAACCGATGAATCTCACAGGTATCGGAAACATCCCTTGGTGGGCCTGGTTTGGCGGTGTTGCTGGTGTGATTTATATCACTGCGGCTTTGGTGCTTACGCCGAAACTTGGTGCCACCACGTTCATTGTTTGTGTGATCACCGGGCAGGTCATGGTTTCACTTTTGATTGATCATTTTGGCTTGCTGGGATTGCCGGTGAAGGAAGTGAATTTGGGCAGGATCATCGGGATTACCTTGATCATATCCGGAATGATCATGGTTCAGTATTTTACATCCGGGAAAACAACGATTGCCGTCGGCAGCAAAGAACAGCCAACCACTTCTGTTGTGGTCAATAAATAGAAGTAGGACATTGAATGAATCATCAATTATTATCAAGTCTCGCGAAAAGACGATCTGTATACAACTTAGGCCGCCATGTCACGCAGACAACTTTGAAAAGTGGTCTGAACAAGCAAGCGGGATGGCGCAGCTGGCGGTGTGGACCGTGCTCGCCGAAGTGGATTTAGGCGCCACACTCATCAAAGGGCAACCTATGAACTACCTGAGACGCGTTGATCTCAACCACCTAGTCACGATGCAGGCGTTGTTATCGGAGAAGCATATTTCGCGTGCCGCGGTCAGGCTCAATAAGAGTCAGCCAGCGGTCAGTCACTCGCTAGCTTACCTGAGGAGAGTTTTTGATGATCCATTGCTGATCAGAAAGGGGGGCAAATTCGAATTGACGCCAAAGGCGGCAGAACTCAAGAAACCTTTGGATGAAGCTCTGTCCCAGCTCGGGACGCTCTTTGAGCCTCCGGCATTTTCCCCCGAGTTGGCGGATCGTACCTTCCGCATTGCGATGTCTGATTATGGGGCCCAGGTGATCCTGCCTCCGTTGTTAAGGGAAATTCGCGCTGTTGCACCGAATATTAAGCTGGTCGTCACTCAGGGCAGCCGGGATGCCATGATCACCCAGGTGATCGATGGTGAAGTGGACCTTGCTTTCGGTGTTTTTCCTAATATCCCTTATGAGCTTCAATCAGAAACGCTCTTTCAGGAAGCTTTTGTTTGTGTTGCCGACAGTGCGACACTGCCGGAATGCGGCTATCTGGATTTATCAGCCTGGTTAGCGCGCTCTCATTTGCTGGTGGCGCTCCGTGAAGGCTCGGACAATGAAGTCGACAGCGCGCTGCATAAAATTGGGCACACCCGGAACATTAGTATGGTGCTGCCTCATTGGGGCGTCGCAGGGAACTTAGTGGCAGGCACCGACTTGATCTTAACCGTCGCCGCAAGAACGCTAGAGCAATTTGCCACTGACAAAAACCTTACGATTTTCCGCCCGCCATTTCATATTGATACGTTTGATTTCGATACGATTTGGCACCAGCGCAAGACGTCGGACTCGGCGCATCTCTGGTTGAGGCAGATGATTCAACGGGTTTTGGCTCCAGAGGTTGATCTGGCCTGAAGTCATCATGGTGTGAATAAGCCTGCGCGACTGGGATCAGTGCGGTATGTGAGACGAAATGGTTGTTATTCCGGCAATAGACGGTGTCGCTGTTTCAAAAAAGCCACACCTTGAGGTGTGGCTTCGTCGTAAATGGCTAGTGCATAAGGCTAAGCCCCCAGCGCCTCAACCCACATTACGCCGACTTCTTTTTTGACGACTTTGACCTGGGTGCCGGCCGCAAGCGGCTGCCGACTCTTGAGTTTCCAGTTGATCCCGGAGTAGGCGTACTGAGTTAGTCCGCGATCATCCACATCACTTTCAAGGATGAAGGTTAACTCCGCAAAGTCTGACTGAATATCTTTCGCCCCTTTGCTTTCCTGCATCCGCTTGAGCGGTTTCCACAAGATGAATGCTAGGGCGGCGGTGAGCAGGGTATTGCTCCAGAGCGCCGTGGTCAGTGAGCTGTCGAGGATCGCAACGTTCATCAGGATCCCGGTAGCTAACAATGAAAGCCCCAGGAAAAGTAAGATGAAGGTCGACATCCCCAGCACGGCCACCTCAGTGATCAGCGCGAGAACGCCGAGAACCATGAGTGCTTGGGGCAAATGTTCGGTTATGAATTCCATCATTTACACTCTGAAATTAACTATTTTGCTTTTGATTAATGGCATTGATAATCGACATGCCTTGGGCGACCAGCGAGCTGGCATCCGTGTTGCCGTCCGGCAACAAGACCACGGAAGACTCTTTGGCAATAGCCTCTTTGGCCGTAATCGCTTTGGTGGCCAGATCCAGTTGGATCGCTTTCTGACCTTGCTCGGTGTTGGCGGCTTCACCGACTTTACGCAGCGCTTCGGCTTGCGCTTCAGCAACGGCAATAATCGCTTTCGCTTCACCTTCTGCGCGGAGGATCTGCTCGGCTTTATCCGCTTCAGCTGCAAGAACCTGGGACTGCTTTTTACCTTCAGCGACGTTGATGGCCGCTTGTCGGTCACCTTCTGATTCGAGGATCTGCGCACGCTTGACCCGCTCAGCTTTCATTTGTGCTTCCATGGCTTCCATGACGGAGTTTGGTGGCACAATATCTTTGATTTCATAACGCAATACCTGAATGCCCCATGGCTCTGACGCCTGGTTAATTGCAGTCACGATATTGGTATTCAGCAGGTCACGTTCTTCAAAGGTTTTATCCAGCTCCATTTTACCCAATTCGGAACGCATGGTGGTTTGCGCCAGCTGGGTAACGGCAAATACGTAATCATCGACGCCATAGGTGGCTTTATAAGGATCAAGCACTCGGAAATAAAGTACGCCATCCACCACCAGAGAAATATTGTCTTTGGTAATGGCTGATTGTGACGGAACATCCTGCGCTTGCTCTTTCAGGCTACGGTCAGCGGCAATACGATCGATAAACGGCACAATAAAGTTCAGTCCGGCTTCTTTTGTCGATTGATATTTACCAAAGCGCTCGATGAGCCAGGCGCGATTTTGCGGCACAAATTTCACGCTGCTTTTGAGCAGGACTAACACAAAAATAAGCAGAAAGACTTCAACGTTCAGAATAACGTCGAGAATTTGAAACACTGGATCCATGTTGATCTCCTTTGGTACGACTCATCGTTTTACCGCGCGGATGGAAATGGTTTATAGCAGCGCGGACAGTTCACAATACCACTACACCTATATGCAGGCTACAAAAATCGTTATGAATCAGTGAAATATAATTTTCTGCATACAGTGAACGTATACACAGAGAGGGTTGAGTTGAAATGGGTGTTCAGTGAAACGTTGGATGCGGCGATTGATGACGTTGAAAAGAAACGGAAACGGCTGTAACTTGTTTTGCATTGATGAAGCAGCAATAGTGGTACCTGAAATCATCGACACATTGATATGAACATAATAGGGAAATAGTGGTAATGGTGACGTGTTATTTGAAATATGTGATCGATCCTTCGAAGGTCAATGCGTTCGAAGAATATGCAAAAATGTGGATCCCACTGGTGAATAGATTTGGTGGGCAACATCATGGCTACTTTTTGCCATCGGAAGGGGCGAGTAATATCGCCCTGGCATTATTTACTTTTCCAAGCCTGGCGGCTTATGAGGAATACCGGACCAAGTCTTTTGATGATCCGGAGTGTATGAGCGCATTTCAATTTGCCGAAGATACACAATGTATTCTCAGTTATGAACGCAGCTTTTTCCGGCCGGTGCTGGATTAAGGCTGGGCACGTTCCCGACAATTCAAATCTTGTAAAGAGAGAGGGATATACCTCTCTCTTTTTATATCAGGCACCCACCAGATAACGGCTTATGACATTGAGCATTTCTTTCGGAACACTTTACCAGATTCAAAGCATATGGTTTGATGTGCTCAATTTTGAATACTAGTGCCGTGATGTTGGTATGCGGCGTGTCGAGAAGGATATAGGGATGTATTTTTGGGATATTCAATCTCTGAAAAAAGAGCTCGCGGCAAACCAAGTCAGTGAGCATGAATCGTTTCAGTATTTTATGGCCCATATGGTGGTGATCAGTCTGCTGTTCATCCCGTTTACCAGCTATAACATCTACGATATTGCATCATCGATATTGAGCGTGCCGATCCTGGTGTTCGGTTTACTGTATGTGCATAAGCAAAGCTCAGGCGGTCAGTTCCTGACTCAATATTTTGCATTGGCATTGGCATGGGTATTCGGGATTCGCTTTTTGGTTGCTTTTCTTCCTTTCATTTTTATATTTTCCGCGGTTTCACCGGTGGAGACCTCGATGTGGGATGTGGTGTTTTTCAGCGTGTTTGAAATTGTTTTTTACTGGCGGCTGGGGATTCATTTTCGAGAAATTAAGGGGTTCCCCCCTTCGTTGGTTGAGAGTTGATTGGCGGGAGAGTCAGCCTTTTCAAAGGTCGGTCACAGATTTAAGCACGCTGTTGCTCATGGTGTGTTGATCAATATTCCTTTTAGCTATGGTTTGGTGGCAGGATGGCATTTCCGCTGAATTACAGGGTAAAAGGAACGTATGAAAAAAGTGATCAGTTTCCTCGGCATGTTAATGCTGTCTTTCAGTGTCAATGCCGGGGACAGTACCGAGATAGGTTTACAGGTAAAGCGAATTTATAGCCCGGATCGTCAGCGGGATGTCGAGATCTACTACTGGTATCCGACCCATGCGCAGGGTGCCAGTGAAACCTTTGGCGAGAGTAAAGTGTTTCTCAGTACCGATGTGATACGGGACGCTGAGATTGCGCCGGGGCAATATCCGGTGGTTCTGTTGTCCCATGGCGGCATGCGATCCGCATTTGTTCATACCGGTTGGATCGCCGCCGCTTTGGTCAAGCAAGGCTATATGGTGGTGGTGCCAAAACCGCCCGGCTTTGATGCGCTCCAACCGCAATCCGCGCCCTATGAACTCGTGCGTCGGCCCAGCGATATCTCCCTGGCACTATCAAGCCTCAAGCAACATCCGGCACTGGATCAATATGTTGATCACAGCCGGGTGTTTGGCGCCGGATTTTTTCTTGGGGGAACGGCCATGATGACGCTTGCAGGCGCAAAAGTCAGCCCGGACGCCTATAAAGCATCGTGTGAGCATGCAGGCGTCAATATTGACTGCCAATGGTTCTCAGCCAATCAAGTCGATTTCACTGCCATTCGGGATGAGTTGATCGCCGGGACTACAACGGACCCACGCATCAAATCCTATGTGGTGATCAACCCTGAATTAACCCAGACCTTTGACGAGCAGAGCTTGAAGGCGATTTCAGTGCCGGTGGCAGTGCTTGATCTCTCCGGTTCTGCAAAGGCGGCTTTGGCACCTGCAAAATCACTGTCTGAGATCCCACAGCTCAAACTGAGCAGGGTGAGTGCTGCAACGCCCTATAGTGCGTTTAGCCGATGCTCAGAAATCGGGCTTCAGATCCTCGCTGCTGAAGGTGCAGATGATATTTGTAAAGAGCCTGGTGCTGTGACCCGAGCGGCACATCATCGTAAAATCATTGATGAAATGATCGAGGTATTCAAATGACGCATCAATTGATCCGACGAAAGGTACACGATTCATGAAAATCCTGAAAACATTTTGGCTATCGGTGGTGTTGCTGGGGATCAGCCTGATCTGCGGGGTGAGTTATTATCTGATAGGTTCATCCGTTGATGACGACGGTTTCTTGGTGGAACCGTTTGGATTCATCCCGTTGTTTTGGTTGTTTCTGCTTTTGGCGGTGGTTTCGTTTGTGGTGACGAGGATCCGCGCTGGGTCTCGCCGAAATCATGATGATTCTGCATAGCGGCGGATGTCGCTAAATCCCTCATATGCTGCTAAAAAGTCTGATTACCCACATCATCTTTTCGTTATGGATTGCAATCTCTCGCGGCGTTAAAATCAAGCAAATAACCGAATGCTATCATTCGGTTTGAGTGAATTAGATTTAAAATGCGATGACTCGAGGCTGCCTTTCTGCCAAAGGCAGCCTCAAACAAATCAGTCTTTCAGTGTTTTAAACAAAACCATTCGACCGCACTTGAGCCAATGATGACTCACTTCTCTTTTTTCGAATTTCCTTATTGTTGTTTGGCTATTTCTGCTCAGAATGAGCAGGAGGTGCCGGGGTCTGACCCACGGCATCTCATCATAATAATTAAAGATAGCCTTACTGGAAGTACCATGAAAATCAAACCCCTACCACCACTAAACAGCCTCGTTGCGTTTGAGGCTTCGGCCCGACACCTGAGCTTTACGCTGGCCGCTGAAGAGCTGAATGTGACTCAAGGCGCCATCAGCCGGCAAATTCGACAACTGGAAGAGTATCTGGGCAAAGCCATGTTTACTCGGGCCAACCGCAGTATCAATCTCACGCCGACCGGCCTGCAGTATTATCAGTCGGTGAGTCAGTCGCTGATGGATATTGCGCAAATCACCGGAGAAGTGAAGAAGTGGCAGGGCGAGCAGAAGATCACGGTGGCGACCACCAATGCCATGGCGGCGCTGTGGCTGCTGCCGAAAGTCGCTGAGTTTCAGAACGAGCATGATGATATCGATCTGCGGATCCTGGCCTCGGATAATATTCTTGATTTACGGCGCCTGGATTGTGATTTGGCATTGTTCTATTGCCGGACTCCGCCAGCGGAGATGGAAGTCACCACGCTGTTTTCAGAAGAAGTATTTCCCGTCTGCAGTCCGGCTTACCTGGAAAAAATCGGCCAGCCGGCCGCACCGGAAGACGTATTCAGCAAAACCCTGCTGTTCCTGGAAGAGTCGCAGCGAGACTGGGTGAACTGGGAAGAGTGGTTTCAAGCCGTGGGCCTGCCCAATATCACGCCGAGGAACCGGATGAATATCAATAATTACCCGATGTTGTTGCAGGCCGCGATTAATGGCCAGGGAATTGCCCTGGCTTGGGGGTCGCTGGTCGATGACTATCTGCAAAGTGGGGTGTTGGTTCGGCCGGTCGAGCATGTTCTGAAAACCCCGTCGAATTTTTCGTTGCTCGAGCCGAAGGGGCGGGGTCTCGTTCCGGCCAGTGTAAAGTGTTTTCGCGAGTGGCTGTTACAACAGCTGCCGGACGCGGTGGGGCAGAAAGGACTGGTTTAGCGCGGGGGACGTTTTCCTGATTCTATGTATCCCTGAATGGCCTGGCCTGATATAGGCCGATGAATAAAAAAGCTGGAACCTGAGTTCCAGCTTTTTTGGTTGCGCTTCTGGGCACGGTTTTGTCTATGATCCGAGCAGCGGTTTTGGATTGAGCGGTGGTGTTGCCTTCGAATCCGGCTCGATCCGGGATGAAGCCTGCGCTGCAGGTTCGGCTTCTGTTTTGGCTTCAACCAGCGGCTCAACCGGGCCATCCAGCTTTTCTTGCTCCGGGTGGACGTGCTCCGGCAGCATGGCCCATGGTTTTGGCTCGCGGCGGATGCAGTGGAACAGGGTGAAGCTCATCACGGCAATAAAGATGGCAATGGGGAAACCGGCAATGATCGATGCGGTCTGCATGGCTTTCAGGCCGCCGGCATAGAGCAAGACACCGGCGATCGCTGCAATCATGATCCCCCAGAGCACCCGGATAGAGGTCGGCGGCTCACTGTCGCCGGCAGCATCCAGGGTACACAGCACCAACGTTCCGGAATCCGCCGAGGTGATGAAATAGGTGCCCAGCAGCAAACAGGCGAGGGTGCTCAGCAGCTTCCCGAACAGATCGGCATCAAGGTTATCAAACAGGGTAAACAATGCGCGGGTGGTGTCGGCTTTGGTTGCTTCGAGGATCGGACCGCCGGTAAATGCGGCCGGTGGCGCCTGGTTGGCTTCTTGCGCGGCCACCACCTGCGCTTGGTGAGCCATCCGGGCATCCTGCTCAACTTTCAGCGCAGCGCCGCCAAAGACGGAAATCCACAAGAAGGTGATCAGGGTCGGAACAATCAGCGCGCCGCCGATCAGCTCGCGAATCGTACGACCTTTTGAGATCCGGGCGACAAACATGCCGACAAACGGGGCCCAGGTCATCCACCATGGCCAGTAGTAGGCGGTCCACCAGTTCTGCCAGCCGGAGTCATTTTGCGCGTCGCTCCACAGGCTCATACCGACAATATTCTGCGCATAAGCACCGGTGCTTTCGAGCAAGGTGTTGAGAATATACCGGGTCGGGCCGATGTAGAGCACCACCATGACCAGCACGAGTGACAGTAACATATTCCATTCCGACAAGCGGCGGATCCCTTTGCCGACGCCCGACAGCACGGAGGCCACGGCACAGGTACAGAGGGCAACAATAATCACCAGCTGGGTTCCCAGGCTGATATCGAGACCAAAGGCCTGATTTAAGCCGGAGTTGATCTGAATGACGCCCATGCCCAGGGTTTGGGAAATGCCAAAGGCTGTGACGGCGACGGTGAGAATATCCACGGTATGGCCGATGGGACCATAAATGCGCTCCCCAATCAAAGGGTACAGAATCGAGCGGAGGGTGAAGGGGAGATCTTTACGGTAAGAAAAATAGGCTAGCGCCAGCGCAACAATAATAAACACAGACCAGGGATGTAAGCCCCAGTGAAAAAAGGTCAGCTTCATTGATGTTGCAGCGGATTGATTGGTGAGCCCCTCGGTAAACGGATTGTCGGCATAATGCCACATCGGCTCGGCAACCGACCAGAAAATCAGCCCGATCCCCATCCCGCCGGAGAATAACATGGCCACCCACGACAAATAGTTAAATTCCGGTTTCTCATCGTCTTTGCCAAGACGAATATGGCCATAGCGACTGACCATTAAATACAGCAGAAACCCGACCACCAGTGAGACCAGCCCAATATAAAACCACTTCATATTCTGCAATAAGATGCTGGAGATAGTTTCGAAATATTGTCCGGCCTGGTTGGCGAGAATCGCGCAGAACAGGACAAAACCGATGACGACGATTTTTGATGCAATCGTCACCGTCGGGTTGAGTCCTTTCAGTATCCCTGATGTTGCTCTCATAGACATCCCTCTCAGTGCTTTGGATTCAATTTTGGATTCAATTTTGGGTTCAATGCTTCAGTGTTGTTGCGTTATTGTTAATTTTTGAAAAGGGTAGAGAGTGGTGGATCGGGTTTCAACTGATTAATTATCATCAATTGATGAGCGTTGATCATGTAAGTAATAGTCTTATTAATAATAAGGTTGAATTGATTAACTCAGATCAATGCACGAATGATAATTTCTCATTAACACCCTCCGAAAAAGTCGTTTGTTTGTTACGACGTTGTTAACCAGAATCATCTCCATTCAAACAACGATTCAAGCCACTTTTCAAAAAACAACACGATGTTGTGTGCACTGGATGCCACTCTATTTTCGGAGATAAGAATATGAGCAATGTCAATCAAACCATTATCCCTATTGAACTGGTCGATCGCGTGTTAAATCCCATCAGCGAGGCGACCGGGATGCCGAACGACGCTTACACCAACGCCGACTACTTTACATTTGAGCGTGATCAGGTGTTTGGCAATACCTGGGTCTGTATTGGTTTTGCTTCTGATCTGGTCAAGAACGGTTACGTGATGCCCATCGATTTCATGAACCTGCCGTTGCTGCTGATGAAAAATCGCCAGGGGGAAGTCCAGGTGTTCCATAACGTCTGCAGCCACCGTGGGATGAAGCTGGTGCATGAAGCCGGTGAAGTGCAGGGGATGATCCGTTGCCCGTATCACTCATGGACCTACGATCTGGACGGCAATCTGAAAGGCACCCCGCATATCGGCGGAATTGCCAAGCACAAAGATGACCGCTTCAAGTGTGAAAAACACGGCTTGAAACCGCTTCGCTCTGCGGTCTGGATGGACATGGTGTTTGTCAATCTGTCGGGCGATGCGCCAAGTTTCGAGCAGCATATTGCGCCGCTGGAGCAGCGCTGGCAGCAATTCCTCGGCGATGACGGGCTTGGCTTGCTGCGCCGGGTGAACATGGGCGGTAACCTGGAAATTGAAGTCAACAGTAACTGGAAGCTGGCGGTGGAAAACTACTGTGAAGCCTACCACCTGCCTTGGGTCCACCCGAGTCTGAACAGCTATTCGCGCCTTGAAGATCACTACAACATCATGTTCGACGAGCGCTTTGCCGGCCAGGGTAGCCTGGCCTACAACCTGTCGGATACTGCGGGCACCCATTTGCCGAAATTCCCGAGCTGGCCGGAAGACAAACTCCGCCACGCCGAATACGTCGCGCTGTTTCCGAATGTCTTGCTGGGGATCCAGGCTGATCATGCCTTTGCCATGATGATCGAACCTATCAGTGCCGATAAGAGCATCGAGCATCTGCGCATCTTCTATGTCGGTGATGAAGCGACCAAAGATGAGTTCGCTGCCTGTCGCACCGCAACCGTGGAGTCCTGGCGCGTGGTGTTCGGGGAAGATATCGGTGCTGTGGAAGGCATGCAGCAGGGCCGTCACTCGCCGGGCTTTGGCGGTGGGGTGTTCTCGCCGGAGATGGATGTGCCGACCCACTTCTTCCAGACCTGGTTGGCCAAACAAGTGAAATCGGCGATGGAGGCCCGAGTATGACCCATTATCTCAATTATATCGACGGTCAGTGGTGCGACGCAGATCGCGCTCTCACAGTGATGAACCCAGGCACGGCGGAGCCTTATGCCACGATTGCCCAGGCTGATCTCGCTGATGCGGACCGGGCCATGGCCGCTGCGCGTCGCTGCGTGAATGAAGGGTTGCTGTCGGATGTTCGTCCGGCGGTCAGAACCGGATGGATGCTCAAGGCTGCCGCTGCAATTCGTGAAATGGTCGAAGAAGGCGGGCTGGTGGCCTGTCGTGAAAACGGCAAGTCGCTGCAGGACGCCAAAGATGAGTTTCTGGAATCCGCCCGTTACTTCGAGTACTACGCCGGAATGGCCGACAAGCTGGAAGGCACCTCAATCCCACTCGGCAAAGATTATGTTGATTTTACCCAGTACGTGCCGTTCGGGGTGTCGGTGCAGATTGTGCCGTGGAACTTCCCGGTGTCGATTTGTGCTCGCTCACTGGCTCCGGCCCTGGCGGCAGGCAATGCGGTGGTGATCAAATCCCCGGAGATCTCGCCTCTGGCGATGACGTTGCTGGTCAAAGCGATTGAAAAAGCCGGCTTCCCGCAGGGTTCGATCAATCTGCTATGCGGCAAAGGCTCGGAAGTCGGCAGCCATCTGGTGCAGCATCCGGAAGTCGATCAGATCGTCTTTACCGGATCGGTGCCGACCGGCCAGCGGATCCTCAAAGATGCCGCGCACCGAGCAACGCCATCGGTGATGGAGCTGGGAGGGAAATCTGCGGCGATTGCACTGAAAGATGCCAACCTGGAAACGCTGCTAAAAAGTGTGCAGGTCGGGATTTTCTTCAATGCCGGTCAGGTCTGCTCAGCGATGTCGCGCCTGTTGGTGCAACAGGAACGCTATGAGGAATTTAAAGCCGCGGTCGTGGAGATGGCGGAAGGACTGACGATCGGTCAGGGCGAGAGCCAGCCGGATCTCACGCCGCTGGTCTCTGAAGCGCAGCAAGCGCGGGTGCTGGCAATGATAGAGCAGGCCAGAGCGGAAGGGGCCAACATTCTCACCGGTGGGTACGCCCCGGAAATGTCCGGTTATTTCGTCGCCCCGACGGTGATTGAAGCGACGCCGGAGATGTCCATCGCTCAGGAAGAAGTGTTTGGCCCGGTGTTGGTGATCACCCCGTTTGAGACCGAACAACAAGCTGTGGCGATTGCCAATGGCACTGAGTTTGGATTGGTGGCCGGGGTGTTCGGTGAAAATCTGAGCCAGACCCTGCGGGTGGCGCAACAGCTGCGCGGCGGACAGGTGTTCATCAACGAATGGTTTGCCGGTGGCATCGAAACTCCGTTTGGCGGTGTCGGGCTGTCCGGGTTTGGCCGCGAGAAAGGGCAGGAAGCGATTTACAGCTATGTTCATACCCGAAACATCGCGATTCGCTTACAGCACGAAAGTAACGAGTAGGCCAGAACATCGGTTTCCTTTTCATCTGCCTCACGCCGCCTTGATGAACGGAACGGGTCAGGGTGGCGTGAGTGCCGATGTTCAGGGCAGTGCAACAAGGTAGTTGGAGACAAAGTAATGAAAAAGTGGCTCTGTATCATTTGCGGCTTAATTTACGATGAAGCAAAAGGCTGGCCATCCGACGGCATTGCGCCGGGGACGGCCTGGGAAGATGTGCCGGATGACTGGCTCTGCCCGGATTGTCTGGTCGGGAAAGCCGATTTTGAAATGATTGAAATCACCGAAGATGATGCGGAATCAATGACGGATGCCGTCGCGGTGTCAAACACATCCGATAGCAGTGCGATCCCGGCAGAGCAGCCGACGCCGCAGGAAGTGGGTCAATCTGCGTTTGCGGTTGAGCCGATTGTGATCATTGGCAGTGGTCATAGTGGCTATCAGCTGGCAGCCGCCCTTCGGGCACAGTCGGCCGATGTGTCAATCACCGTCTTCACCGCCGATGATGGTGCCCTGTACAGTAAACCAGCATTGTCCAATGCGCTGGCGATGGGCAAAGACGGCGATGGCCTGCAAAGCGAGAGTGCGCTGGCATGGGAGCAACGGCTGAATATCCGGGTTTATCCGCATACCCGGGTGGAACAGATCGATCGTGACAATCGGATGCTGCACACCAGTATCGGCACCTACGCCTACAGCCGCCTGGTGCTGGCCACCGGGGCGTCACCGATTGAAATTCCGATTGCCGGTGATCGCACTGGGGTGGTGAGCGTCAATGATCTGGTCGATTATCGTCGTTTCCGGCAGCAGCTTGAAGGTAAGCAGCGTATTGCGATCCTCGGCGATGGCCTGATCGGCTGTGAGTTTGCCAATGATCTGATTGCAAGCGGGTTTGAGGTGGCTGTGATTGGCCTGGGCCAATGGCCGATGGAGCGCCTTATCCCGCAGCAACTCGGTGAAGCGCTGCAAAGTGCACTCAGTGCGCAAGGCGTTACCTGGGCACTGCAGGACAGCATTGCCAGCATTGAACCTGCTTCAGTCAATCCGGCATCCGGTTATAGCTTGCAGTTGACCAGCGGTAAGCAGATCGAGGCCGATCTGGTGCTCAGCGCCGTTGGCCTTAAGCCGAATGTCGCGTTGGCTGCGCAATCCGGGCTGGACGTCGGTCGCGGGATCACCGTGAACCAATACGGCCAGACCAGTGATGCGCACATCTTCTCACTGGGTGACTGTGTCGAGACCACGCAGGGTTGGCAGCCTTATATTGCGCCGATTAATCAGATGATCCCGTCGCTGGTTGAAAGTCTGCTCGGTCATCTGGCACCTGTGACCTTGTCACCAACGCCGGTGCTGGTTAAAACACCGATCATGCCGCTCTCTGTCTTCCCGGTTGCTGCCGGCGCAGCGGGTGAATGGGTGGTGGAGCAGCAAGGCGATGATCTGACGGCTGCTTTCTATTCGCCGGAAGGGGTGATGACCGGATTTGCCTTGCTTGGGAAACAGGTGCAGTCCCTGCGGGCGCAGTGGCTGGGGCAGTTATCCCTCAAACAATCTGCGGCGTAAGTGGAGGAATAAAGATGATTCACTTACCGAATGACGATAACACCTGCGGCTGGTATCAGGCCTTACCGGATGCGCCGGCCAAAGCGCAGCTTCAAGGCGAAGAGCACGCAGATTATGTGGTGCTGGGCGCCGGGTTTGCCGGACTGGCGATGGCCCGGCGACTGGCGGTACTCAGCCCGGAATCCCGGATCCTGCTGATCGATGCGCAGCGGATCGGCCAGGGGGCGTCAGGGCGTAACTCAGGTTTTGTGATCGACTTGCCGCATAAGTTTGCCCTAGAACATCCCGATCCAGCGCATAAGCAAAAGCTGTTGTCCCTGAACCGTTCGGCGATTGCGCAACTGTCCCGGCTGGTCAAACAGCACGACATTGATTGCCAGTGGTCGGCGGTCGGGAAATATCAGGGCGCGGTCGGCGCGCGCGGCGAAGCGTACCTCGATCATTTTGAGCACCTGATGACCGATCTCGGCGAGCCGTTCGAGCACGTTGGCGGCGCTGAGCTGGCTAAAGTGCTGGGCACCAATTATTACAGTCGTGCCATTTACACTCCCGGTGGTTACCTGATGCAGCCTGCGGCATTGGTGCGCGGGCTGGGCGAAAGTTTGCCTGAGAATGTAACGATCTTTGAAAACTCGCCCATACGCAGCCTTCGAAAAGCAGGCGGCAACTGGGTTTTGCAGGGCGATCACGGTGTGGTGAAAACGCCGGAGCTGCTGCTCGGTACCAGTATCTTCACCCGTGAGTTTGACTATCTGAAAAACCGCCTGCTGCCGGTGATGACTTTTGCCAGTTGGACACGACCGTTAGCGGATGCAGAAATGCAGCGTTATGGCGGGCAGCTCAACTGGGGGTTGACCCCGGCTGATCATGCCGGGACCACACTGCGGATGACGGCCGATCGGCGGATCCTGATCCGTAACACGTACAAACATGTGCCGAAATACGGTGCCAGTATCAGTGATGCTATGAGGCAACAGATCCAAGATGATCATCGTCAAGTCTTTCTGGCGCGTTATCCGGCATTGACTGAGGTGCCGTTTACCCATACCTGGGGCGGTGTCTACGCGATTTCCCGCAACTTCACCAATTTCTTTGGTCAGCTGGATGACGGGGTTTATGCCAGTGCCTGCGATAACGGAGTCGGTGCTGCGTGGGGCACCATTTCGGGCACCTTACTGGCAGATTATGTGATGGGGGCATCTTCCACCGCGCTGACAGATATCCGCCAGGTGACGGGGATGCCGAGCCTCAATCCGCCCGAGCCCTTACTGGGGCTGGGCGTGCGAAGTCGAATTCAGTTAGCCAAATGGCAGAGTCGGAGTGAATTATGAAGCAAGTGAAAGTGATCGACAGTCAGTCGCTTGAGTTTAACGTCCGCGGTGACACGCCGGGCATGGCCTACGTAGCCCGGGCGCTGAGCCCGGAAGTCTCTCCCAATCTCGGGGTTGGCTTTGCCAAATGGGAAGGCGCCGAAGTCGCCTGGACGGTCCTCTATGACGAAGTGGTCTTCGTGATTGAAGGCTGCTTTGAGCTGACCGCCAACGGGAAAACGCACAAGGTGTATCCGGGGCAGATGCTGTGGATCCCGGAAGGAACCGAGCTGATCTACGGCGGTCATGCGCTGTTTGGTTATGTGGTCCATCCGGGCAACTGGAAAGAGCTCCACGGCATTCAGTAAGCGTGAACAATTTTTAATATGAATCGGCGCCGGACCCTGTCCGGCGTTGCTGTTTCTGACCGTTATGGAATCTGATCCCTTGCTTTTTACGAGCTGACGGTAGCTGCTCAGTACGTCGCCTCAGTCGATAAGGCTATGCTCCTTACTTATCTCATTATTTTTACTTTATAAATATGATTGTATTAATATATCAATACGATAGCATATTGCGGTGACAGGATGTTTAATAAAGTCAGTTATAAGGATGAACTGTGATTCGTATTGAAGCAATGAAGCCTCATCATTTGGATGAGGTGATCCAATTAAGCGTGTCGGATGAGCAACTGCCATTTGTTGGCACTATCGATGAAATTCTGGTCAACATTGATAGCGTCGTTCATCCCCATGTGATTTTGTCAGACGATCATGTTGTCGGTTTCTTCCTGGTTGATACCACGTATGCCAACAACTATGAATTTGCTGAGTCTGGCAGTCTTGGCTTAAGAGGTTACTTGATTGATCAGCAATATCAGGGCCAGGGCTTCGGAAAATCAGCCGTGCAGCAACTCAGTGGTTTCCTAGCACAGGCTTATCCTCAGTTCCGGCAAATGTACCTCACGGTCAATTGTAAAAACCCCGGCGCAAAGCACTGTTATTTAAGTGGCGGTTTTGAAGATACCGGCTCTTTATATCATGGCGGGGCAGCCGGGCCGCAACATATTATGAAGCTCATGTTTGCGCCATAGGATGGCATCAATGAATCCAAAGGAGTGGCGGGGTGGTGGACATAGAATTCTGCAGTATCAGTAAAACAGAGCTGCCATTGACTTTTGAGGTCTTCAAAGCCGCGATGAAGCCGGTGATTGAGGAAGCTTTGGGCTGGGACGAGGCATTTCAGCAACATTACTTTACGTCCCGGTTGCAGCCGTCATGGTTTTACTGGGTGGTGTTTCAGGGAGAACGCGTCGGGCTTGTCTGTTATAAGCACACCGAGCAAAGCGTTCACCTTCACCTGCTGGCGGTCTTTGAGTCGTGGCAGAGGCAAGGGCTCGGCGTGACGATCACAAACCAGCTTCAACAGGAAGCGCAGCGTGCAGGGAAACCGCTTACCCTCAGCTGCTTTAAAAATAATGCGCCGGCAGTAGCGCTGTATCGCAAGCTGGGATTTGCTGTGGCTTCGCAAGATGCGCATTTTTTCGACTTCATTCGTCACGTCGGTGAATAACTGAGGCTTTCAAGCACTGGAGACTTTATGTACCAAATTGCAATTGTTTTGTTTGATGAATTTACCGATGTCGATTTCTTTTTAATGCGGGATGTTTTCGGTCGCTCCGATAGGGACTGGCAGGTGCGTGTGCTGGGAACCAAAGCAAGCCACATATCGACACTCGGTATCGAAGTTCAAACGGATGGTCATATTTCGCAAGCCAACATGGCTGACGCCGTGTTGTTTGTCAGTGGTTATAAGGGCGTTCCGGCGGTACTTGAGGATCCCGATTTCATGGGGGCTTTTCACCTGAATCCGGAAAAGCAACTGATTGGGTCGATTTGTGCCGGTTCATTTATCCTCTACCGGCTTGGGTTGCTTGAAGGACGGAAGCTGACTACGCATCCGGATGCCAAACCAAGATTGGAAGATATGGGTGCCACGGTTGAGGACAAGGCGCTGGTTGTTGACGGCAATATCGCGACCGCAGGTGGCTGCCTGTCGAGTATGTATCTCACCGGCTGGATCGCAGAGCGCCTTTGTGGAGAGGTGAAACGGCGTGAAATCCACCGACAATTACTTCCAGCAGGCCAGGCCGAGATGTTTGATGAGCTCATCTCATCGAGTATTCAGTCTGCGATTGTCAGCTGAAGTTGAAGCTGAGATCTAAATCTATCTAGATGTGTGGCAGCCCGATGAAACGGCTGCCATATAGTAATCCACGCTGGCGGCATAGCCAGCGTTTGTATTTCAATGCAAGGAACTGCATGCTCAATCAATTATGGCAATCACTCGCGTTGTACCGTGGGTTACCGGGTAACATCTATATCATCGCTGTGGCCCGCTTTATCCTGGGCTTAGGCAATTTTATTATTCCTTTCTTACTGCTCCTGTTGACGGAAAAGCTGGATTATTCCGCGACGCTTGCCGGAACCCTGGCGATGGGTTTGATGGCACTCTTTGTCTTTGGTGGCCTTTGTGGCGGCAAACTATCTGACAGCTTGGGCCATAAAAAGATCATGGTCTGGGGGGAGCTGGCGGGAGCGGTGATCCTGATTGCCTGCGGATTTTACAGTGACGACGCCCAACTGGTCCCGCTGTTCTTGTTTGTTGCCTATTTCTTCTTCGGGGTGGCCCTCCCGGCCAGTAATGCCCTGGTTGCCGATCTGTCGACGCCAACCAACCGCGATGCGGTGATGTCGCTGAGTTACCTCGCATTTAACCTGGGATCAGCCGCGGGGCCGCTGGTGGCCGGGTACCTGTTCTGGAACTTTACCGCCTGGATCTTCTGGGGCAATGGCATTGCCGCTCTGGTGGGGATTGCATTGGTGATGTTTTTCATTCGGACCGACGAACGTGATGGTGTTTCAGAGGGTGAGGCACATTCAGCGCTGGAGCAGGCTGTTGAAGGCTCGGTCTGGCAGGTGCTCAAGCAGCGTCCCAGATTGCTGGTCTTTACCGGATTATGTGCCTTGCTGTGGGTTGCCCTGAACCAGATGACAATGACCAGCCCGCTGTACCTGAATCATATCTTCGGTATCGATGGCCCGGTGTTGTTTGGCCAGTTGATGACTTATGCCTGTATTCTGGTGGTGGTGATCACCCCGCTATTAATGCGACTGACGTCTAATCAGGCCGAGATTGTCAGCCTGGCGTATGCGGGGATGATGTTTGCGGCGGGTTACGCGCTGGTGATGGTACTGCCCACGATCCCGATCCATTTCTTTGCCTGGTTTTTCCTCTCAGCTGCTGAAGTGTTACTGGTGACCAAAGAAGGCGTCTACCTAGCTAACCATTCGCCCAAAAGCCATCGCGGCCGGATCCAGGGGGTCTTAACCACCATGAAAAACCTGATTGTCCTGCCCAGCTTTACCCTGATGGGGCTGATGATTGATCATTGGGGGTTTGAGAATTCCTGGCTGGTGGTGATTGGTGTGTCTGTCGGGGCCGCTACCTGTTTGGCGGGGATGGTGCAGTACCAGAATCGGACCGGGGTGCTGGCACAGACGACATAGCCGGCAACGCTTTCGCAGTCGCTCGTCACAAACTGTCACAGTTAAATGCGCGAGATCTTGTATGATTAGCGATTACAGCAGCTTATGGAGTTGAGATGATGGGTGAGGCGTCAGGCGCAGTGGTGAACAAGCGGATCATGCTGGTTGAAGATGATAGCGATTTAGCTGTGTTGATCCAGGAGTTTCTGGAGCGCTATGAGTTTGCGGTTTCGGTGGTCAATGATGGCCAAGCCGCGGTAACGCGCATTATTGATGAACAACCTGATTTAGTGATTCTGGACATTATGCTGCCGGGTCTCAGCGGGATGGAAGTCTGCCGCCAGGTCCGGCAGCAATATGACGGTTACATCTTAATGCAAACCGCTCTGGATGATGATATCGATCAGATGTTGGGGTTAGAGCTTGGTGCCGATGACTATGTCATTAAACAGGTACAGCCGCGCTTATTGCTCTCTAGGATCCGGGCGTTGTTGCGCCGGGCTACACCAACGCAAGATGTGCCACCGGAACCAAATTCATTTGATTATCAATTTGGGGCGCTCTCAATTGATCTGACCCGACGTAGCGTGTTGCTTGATTCACAGCCGGTGGATCTCACGACGGCTGAATTTGAACTCCTGTGTTTACTTGCAAAGCACAGCGGTGAAGTGGTCACCCGGGAAGAAATTGTTCAACAACTCAGGGGATTGGCATACGATGGACTCGATCGCTCAATCGATCGTCGTATCTCCCGGTTACGTAAAGCACTGAATGATGACACCAAAGAGCAGGCTCAGGTGATTAAAACGGTGCGCGGGAAAGGGTATCAGCTCTGTATCCGTTAATCACGAAGAGGTTGTGGAATCATGTTGAAAGCGTTTTCGGTCTTATGGCTTGCCGTCTTTATGCCGACTTTGTTTTTAATCCTGCCGACGGGGTTGAGTCCCATTAGCCTGATTAACGCCTATGTTGAAGAGAACTATTACGAAGAAACCTATCGCGGCACCTTTTACTTATTGAAGCAACATCTTCAGTCCGTTCCTCAGGCGCAGTGGCCTGATGCGATCTCAGCGCTGTCGGATACGTTCGGGTATTCTCTTCAATTACAGCCCGTTGAAGACGTGACGCTCGATTCGGATCAGAAAGATAAATTACTGGCTGGTGCCTATGTGCTTTCCACTACAGATCACAGCGCCTTGCTGCACCGGGTTGAGGAGAGTCCGTGGGTGATTTCCCTGGGACTCAATCAGTCTCTGGAAGAACATGTTCGCCGGAACAGTCGCGGTACCTTTCATCTTCTCGCGCAGGCCATGCAGACAATCCCTGTGTCGGACTGGACTCAGTATCTTCAGTCGGTCAATCAGCAGGTTCCGTACACCTTGCTGTTACAGACAGACGACGAGCTGAAACTATCGGCAACAGAAACCACCCTGTTAAACAACGCCCAGCCGGTAGTCCGGCAACAGCCCGATGGCCAGATGACGCTGTATTACCGGCTCAATGCACCCTACGTATTACAAGCGGATCAGGTTGATGGACAGTACCCCTTCGGGCACTACTATGGACTCCTGTTGATCACTTTCGTGATTTTCATTTCCGCCGCGATGTTTTTGTGGGTGTACCCCTTATGGCGCGATCTGAATCGTCTGGCTGTAACGGCGAATGATTTCGGGGAAGGGCGGCTGGAAAAGCGGGCTAAGGTTTCACGCTCTTCAACGGTTGAGAAGCTCGGACGATCGTTCAATCAAATGGCGGATAGCATTGAAGAAATGATCCTCGGCCAGCGAGAGATGACCAATGCGATTGCCCATGATTTACGCACGCCGCTCTATCGATTGCGTTTTGCTTTCGAGATGTTGGGGAGTGAAGAAACCACTACGGCGCAGAAAGATAAATATGAAAATGTGATTCGGGCCAGTATCGATGACTTGGATCACCTGATTAATCAGACGCTGGTGCTATCACGATACAGTCGGATCACCGATGTCAGCCAGTTTCGCGAGTGTGAATTAGCCCGGCTGATTGAAAAGGAGCTGGATCATTTCCGGGATGAGCATGCAGGCCTGGTGATTGAATACCGCTGCTGTGACGACCTCAGGGAGATGACAGCGGTGGTTGATAGCCGGGCGATGGTCCGTGCATTGAACAACCTACTCTCCAATGCAGGGCGGTTTGCCCGCACGACGATTCGGGTCACGCTGTCTAGTCGCGAGGATCAATTTTCACTGATCGTCGAGGATGATGGCTGTGGTCTTCCGGAAAGCGCCTGGGGCAAAATATTCGAGCCGTTCGCTCAGGAAAATAACGCCCCACGAGAGCGAAACAGCGGGCACGGCTTAGGGTTGGCCATTGTTCAGCAAATTGCGAACTGGCATAAGGGACATGTCTCGATTCAGCACTCAACACTCGGTGGAGCGCGGTTTGACATCTCCTGGCCGAAACAGTCTCGACAATCTGTCCCGGAGACTGCCTGAAAACCTGTCACAAACTGTCCAAAAGCGTCTCCACTTCGCCACAGACTCGTCCCGATTATCCTGTTAACTTTGGATGTGTTCTTGTTTTATCACAGATGCATATTTGGCCAGCGAGATTAAGGAGGCGTTGTGGCTCAGTTTTCATTGACACTAAAAAAAGGGATCAGGTATTTGTTACTGACCGTGCTGCTCGCAGGCTGCAGTACGGATGCTGATGATTGGGATAAAAAGAAACAACCAGAGGTTAATGCCGGGGATGATCTGGTGATTTCAACGCCGATCACGACGGTGGCCCTGCAAGGGAAGGTCAAACATCATTTAGATATGTACGATACAAAGTCTGTTCAATGGCGTCAGAGCAGTGGACCAAGTCAGGTGACACTACTGGATGCCGATGAGCTGAGTGCGCGATTCATCTACCCGGATCAGGCGGGTGAATATGTGTTTGAGTTGACGGTGACGGATACCGGGGATCGCAAGGGCAGCGATAAGGTGACTGTTATCATCCAGACTGTCGCAAAATCGGTAAAAAACATCACAATGACGAAATCAGCCACTTTATTGGATGCGCCGCGACAGACCGGCATATTCGAGATGACCCTGCAATTTCGCAACCCCAGGGTTTCCGTGTTTATCCCATCCGCAACAGCAAACTCATGGTTAACGGTCAGCTATGATCTCAACCACAATGCAGTATTTGATGAGGGTGATATTCGGGTCCGTGCCTGGCAGCCGGCGGCAGGGAAAACCCAAAGCATGGACGGGCAATCCGAGCCGGTTGTCGTTGTGGAGAGCTTGCAACATGGCGAACTCTATCGGCTACAAGAGCAGGGCGAGTCAGGGCAGCTGGCAGCGGTTGAGGATGAAGGTTTCGCCATTGAAGTGGCACAACTGGCTTCGGTGAGGCGGCCAGAACAAACGGGTGATACGAAGGAAGCGGAAACCGTGCTGGTCATCCAATTAAATAAAAACTTTCGCTATTTAGCGCATGATGCCACGCAGGTTGAAGCAATCCTGGCCCAGATGAATAGCATCAGTGCAATGACGCCGGTTCAGGTCGTGATGAAGGCTGGTTCGGAGACGTCCAGCAAGGATTATATTCCCGCTCCGGGCGTATATAGCCAGCATGATCTGGGATTGGTCCCGGATGCTGAGGATGATTACATCGGATTGGATCCTGGGGTTGACCTGACTTCTTTTTCTTACCGACACCGCTAAATCACAACCATCGCTGACGATGGAACCGAGTGCATTGCGCTCGGTTTTCTTTTCGGAACGGTAAGCGCCTTTACCCTGAGCAGAAGAGTTGTATATTCTTGTGGGCAATCAAGTGAGGTCGGGGTAGGTGATATTGGAGAGTCGAACTAAAAAAGGGTGCCAATGGCACCCTTTTCAAATTCTTAAAGTCTAAAAGACTTAGATTTTTTCAACGTTCGCAGCTTGAGGACCTTTCTGGCCTTGCTCGATGTCGAAAGTTACTTGCTGGCCTTCAGCCAGAGATTTGAAGCCGTCACCAGCGATAGCACGGAAGTGAACGAATACGTCAGCACCGCCGTTGTCTTGAGTGATGAAGCCAAAACCTTTCTCGTCGTTAAACCACTTAACAGTACCAGTTGCTTTAGACATGTGATGTCTCCTGAAAAATATTAATCTCGCGCCTATGTGCGCACTTAAGCCAGCATAATCAATTACTTATGGACAAAAGGAATAATGGAGCTCTTCAGGACAACGACACTTCTTGCAAAGTGGTGGAACGAAGTTTTCTATTTCAATTTGCTGCATAAATAGGACTGCATTACAGGCCGAGGACTATTAAGCCATAATACGTAGGGGAGGGCAAGCAAATACTTATAGAATTAAGCTCTTAACTGAGAAAATGTGAACTTTGTATCAAGCTAAGTTAGCAGAATCTTTGGGGTTTACAGAAAATTGGTGATAAACCCCTCTGAAAGTATGAAAAAATAACAAAATATTGCTTTACCCCCAGAAACAAGAAAAGGGCCGAAACGGCCCTTATTCATACTTATGCAAAAATTTGTTACAGCTTTTCGACATTCGCGGCTTGCAGACCTTTCGGTCCTTGCTCGGTATCGTAAGATACCTTTTGGCCTTCAGCGAGTGTTTTGAACCCGTCACCTGTGATGGCACGGAAATGAACGAATACGTCGGCACCGCCATTGTCTTGCGTGATAAAACCGAACCCTTTTTCTTCATTAAACCACTTAACGGTACCTGTTGCTTTAGACATGTTGTCTCCTGAATCTTTTACATCAACACATTACGCCAATAAATATTTAACCTTGGTGACAATTGAAACTGTTCCTTCTGTACAACATGCTGAAAAAACCGCCGATACATGAAGTGTGTTCGTTCATATTGTTGCATCACTGCCAAACACTACTGACATTCAAAGAATAGGCATTGATATGCTGTTTGCAAATATTAAAGTGGGTGTTTTGTGGCTTTATTCACAGCTTTAAGGTGAATTCTAGAACGATTCTCAAACTCTAGACATTTGTATTGTAAGAATTTTCTCACTGGTTTGGGGTGTGTCGAGCCATGGCGAACATGTTTGCCATGCAAGGTAACGGCTGTTTTACTGGCTGAAATCAAAGAATCTGTGATATTTTTTTCTTCGCGAAATTGTGACTTGAGTGGCAACATAACTTTCTGTTATAACGAGATTAGTTGGGTTTTGTAGATTCATAGAAGGACAAATCATGAGCACGATCCTAGAGTTGGTTCGCCAGACACGCCGTAAAAATAAGCTAAAGCGTGAGATCCTGGATAACGATCGCAAGGTCCGGGATAACCGGAAACGTGTTGAGCTGCTGGAAAACCTGCTGGATTACATCCAGGAAGATATGACGCACGAGCAGATTGTTGAAATCATTAAGAACATGAAGGGCGACTATGAAGATCGCGTTGATGATCACATCATCATCAGTGCTGAGCTATCTAAAGAGCGTCGTGAGATCAGCAAGAAAGTGAAAGAGCTCAAAAAAGCTGAATTGGCTGCGAAGCCAAAATAAGGAATTATCCCGTAACGTCAAAACATGGAGAAACCCGGCCCAGGCCGGGTTTTTTATTGTGTAGAGGTTCGGGCAAGGTTGCTGAGACAGGCATCGTTTGTCGATTTTGTTTGAAGTTCATCAGGCATTCTAGCCAGAGCAGCTACGCTTGAGGTACTTGGGCGTATCTGTGCCGGCAGTGACAGCTTTCGCTGTCGCCGGGTTATCTATAATACCAATCGCAGTAAATAGCTGGTCATCCTAGCTTGTTCAAATGTTCGATAACTGCGTTAGAATTTTTGATTGTAAAATAACTACTTATCTGAAAATTCTGCCTTGTTCTCAAACATTTGTCCTGCGCTATTTCTGATCACTGATTTACTTTGATTGGTATAACAATTGGTCTGGTAAGTGAGGAGGAGCTATGTCTGCCAATCCATCGAAACATTATCGAATGATGCAGCAAGAATATCCGGAGTTGCTTGAAGCGGTTGAGTCGCTGGGGAAAGCGGTTAAGCAAGCGGGACCGGTCGATGAGAAAACTGCACAACTGATCCAGCTTGCAGCTGCTGCAGCTTGCCGCTCGGAAGGTGCGGTTCACAGCCACACTCAGCGCGCCCTGGCTGCCGGGGCGAGTGCGGAAGAGGTTCGTCACAGCTTGATTTTACTGACCAGTACCCTTGGTTTTCCTTGCGTAATGGCTGCGCTGAGTTGGGCGGAAGACAAGCTTGCCAATCTTCCATCCGATGCATCGGATTGGGAAGTGTAGGGCGATTTCATCGATTCGGGTAGCCGCTTATTGCGGCTATCGATGAAAATTCACGGGAAAAAGGACAATAAAAAACCCGCAACACAGGCGGGTTGTTTACCATCATCATTGATGAAGTATGGAAAGCGCGTCGAGAGTTAGCGATGACAGGGTTATGCTTCTGCTCTCGTTGACCACGCTGCAAGCCCAGAAACTTACGCGGTTGCTACTCTTTCCCCTCATCTCTGTAAGACCTATTGGCAGAAAGAAACGCTTTCCACTTCTTATTATAGAACAGGCCTTGAAATCGTCCAGATTTCTCTTGAATCTTCTTGCATGGCGCTATCGACTGTGCGATGGGCGACTGCCGCTGATGAAAAAAACGGCAGCCAAGCTTTGATATTGGTAAGACTGTAAATAATGAGAGCCGACGCACTGACTTTTCTTGTTGAGTCATGAATCATAAATCTGTCTGAAAATTCAAGACTTGTTTCAGATGGATGGATGTTATGGACAAAGAAGTACAACAAAACTGTGATCGGTTAATCTCCGCGTTGGTGACACATTTCGGGGTCACACGCGTCCAGCAGGATGGTGGATATATCCTGCCTGATGGCAGATTGCTGAACCTGCATCGTTCGGACACGGACAATCGACAGTACCACCGTGCGGTGGCTGCGTTGTTGCCGGCAGAGATGCAGGGGGCCTGTGATGAGCTGACCATTGTGAACCTGATGGTAGCCACCGGGGTGATCCGTTATGAAGCCCGGGGACGGGTACATACCGCGGTGAAGCCGACTCAGTCGCAACGGCGGAAGCTGTTTGAACTGATGAAGTATAGTGAGCAGTGGTTTCGGGTGATTGCTTCAGACAGCAATGGTGCCACAATCGGGGATGAAGTGTTTAAATCGCCGCCGGCGCACGAACTCTTGCAGTTTTTTTCGGCCTGTTATGACGACAGCCAGAAAGTGTACCGGGAGGACGAGTTTGGCATTCAGCCAACAGACACCGGGTTCGCACTGATGTTTCGGCCAGCCCAACGTCAGATCGGGGTTTATGAGTCTGATAGCGATACGATGACGGTAATCCCGGAATTTTCGAATTTATTATCTTTGTTTGAACGTCGGGTGGCGCAGTACCAAGTGTTTGAACCAACATAAAAAACCTTATCCGCAAGCACGGATAAGGTTGGTATATAACCAAAGACAATAGCATCACTTTAAGCCGTGGATTTTTGGTCTAGAGCTTTACTTTGAGCCCCCGAAAGAGCCCGCCAGGATTTCAGTTAAGCGGTCAATTTTTCAAGATCTGATTTCGCAGCGGCGATCCCGTTTGCCGCCATCTCTTCGCCCATGGCCAGTGCCTCGCCATAAACCACTTCCACGTCGGTAATGCCGATAAAGCCCAGGACCGTTTTCAGGTAAGGTATCATGTGATCGGTTCCGCCATCTTTATGCATGCCGCCGCGGGTAGTAACCAGGATCGCTTTCTTGTTTTTCATCAAGCCAACCGGGCCGGTTTCGGTATAAGTGAAAGTCACACCGGCACGAGCAATTAAGTCAAACCAGTTTTTCAGCTGCGTCGGGATAGTAAAGTTGTACATCGGCGCACCAATCACCAGTGTATCACTGACTTTAATCTCTTCAATCAGCTGATCAGATAGGGCCAGCGCCTCTAGTTGACGTGTATTGAGGTTCTCTCCACCACGTAGGCCACCGGCGAGTTCGCCATCCAGTACCGGCAGTGGGTGTGCAGCCAGGTCACGTTCAATAATCGCAGCTGTTTTACCTTCCCAGGCAGCAATTAAGTGATCAATCAGGCCATTTGATTGAGAGTAATCGCCGAGAATGCTGGATTTTAGAACAAGTACGTTTGACATAGATAATTCCTTCACTGAGTTATGCGCTTGGCAGTAAATATATGAGATAGGCTGGTGCGATGATAGTGGAAAGTATCGTGCAAGTTGTTCAAAATTATTGATGAACTTAACAGTTAATGAATTCAATAGATTAAAGTGACATTCTGTTGGTGTGTAGGCACGGTATCTATTAATAGGTGGGGGATGCCTCACTCTCTTGAAGCGCTGCGCTATTTCTGAACACTGACTTACTTTGATTGGTATTATTTTGTGCTGTATGGGTTCGGGAGCGCTGGGAAAACGTCAGAAATAAACAAAAAAATAGCCCGAAACGACTCCTGTTTCGGGCTTAGGGGAATGGCTCGTGAGAGCCTTGCGCTAACTGGTTAGTAAATGGAGATCAATTACACTATCAATGGTAGTTCAAGCAGTATAATTTGCCAGTTTAGGCATTGAGAATGTCATTCAATTCTGACACCTGTGCCGTGAAGCTGATGTTCAGGTTATTTTGTGCTGTAACCTTGAGCGATCCCCTCAACTTTAGCGATCAGATTTCAAAAAGATTTTTATCACGAACAAGCTCACGCGGCAGACCATTCTTGATCCGGTTGCCAACCCATTTACCAATGCCAATCGGGTAGTTTCGGTAGGTCACGATCACTTCGCCCTGACCACTGATATTGTCCGGGCGGATATCCCGGCCCATAAACCACTCTTTTGCTTGCTCTGCTGTTAGCGGTGTTGCGACAGATTCCTGGCCGCTGGCCAGGGTCATGATCGCTTCATGTTGCCAGCGGTATCCTTTCTTATGCTGCTCGGCAAGCTTAACGCCAATCCGCTGGAAGCGAATTTCACTGAGCAACGTGCGAAGATTGGCCGGGAACAGCCAAACTTCCTTATCGCGGAGCCAGACCTCGCTGCCTTCCGGGATCGCCAGATTTAAATTGGTTTGCAGGCTGGTGGCAATTTGGGTGTGCTCTTTGTCGCTGGCTGGGCTGAACGGGAACTTTCCCAGACGCTTTTTTACTTTTGGGGATTCAACCGAACCGTGCTTTCGGATCCGGGCGACGAAAAAACCCTCACTATCGAAAATTTGCGGATAAACGTGCAGGAATCCTTCTTCGGTCAGCACGTTTTCTGCGCCCGGAAACAGATCGCCCAGGGGCTCAAATGTGACCGCGTCACCAAAAGTTTCCTTCAGGAAGTGGCAGACCTGCTGGTTTTCCTGCAAATTCAGGGTACAGGTCGAGTAAACCATTACGCCGCCCGGTTTTAATGCCTGGAAACCACTGACGATCAGATCGCGCTGCACGTTGGCAATGTCTGCAACGGAAGCCAGGCTCCAGTTGGCCATGGCATCTTCATCCTTGCGAATGGCCCCTTCGCCGGAGCAGGGGGCATCGAGTAAAATGGAGTCAAAAGACTCTGGTGCCCAGCCGCCAAAGACACAGCCGTCGAAGTGGGTGAGCGCCGTATTGTACACACCACAACGCTGCAGGTTAGCATGAAGAACTTTGATTCGGCTGGCCGCAAGTTCGTTGGCGACCAGCGCGCCTCGGTTTTCCATCGCACAGGCAATTTGAGTGGTTTTTGAACCGGGGGCAGAGGCCATGTCGAGCACACAACCGAGCTGATCATTGTCTTTGAGTAGCGCGGTGACCGGCATCATTGAGCTCGCTTCCTGAATGTAGAACAGGCCGGCCATATGTTCGGCCGTGTTGCCGAGCGAGACACTGTCCTCGTCTTCACGTTCAATCCAGAAGCCGGTCTCACACCAGGGAACAGGTGTCAGCGTCCAGTCTTTATCTGCAACCCGCGCCAGAAAATCTTCGACACTGATCTTCAGGGTATTGACCCGGATACTGCGGCGGAGCGGGGTTTTACAGCAGGCAATAAACTCATCCATGCTCAGGTGCTCTGGCATGATTTGGCGGATCTGCTCAAGGTAAGCTTCAGGAAGGTGAATGTTCGGATGCAAGGGAATGTCTCGGTTAACTAGCTTGGAGCGTGAGTTTATACCAAAGCCGGTGAATAATCGATTATCTGAATGACGTCACCAAGAAAAAAGGAGCGCGGGTGCGCTCCTTCTGCTTCTGGTTCACTGGCTAGTGACGGGGAATGGCTGTGCGCCAGGCGCGCCATTGCGGTTTGGCTTGCCGGTGTAACAGGAAGTGCGTCTCTGATGCCGCGATCGGTGACAGCGGCTGTTGCTCTGGTGTAGCGAAAGCAATACCGCCGCGAAGTAAACTATCTACGGTGCCGCTTTCGACATTGGCGCCGGTCAGGCCAATGGTGACATCCAAACCGGAGACATTCCAGAATACACTGTCGGTGCGTACCAGGTGGCTGTAGGCTTCATCAATCTGGGCTTTGATAATGATGCGATCAGCAAGATCGCCCAGTGAAACATTCACCACTTGGCCGACTTGCATATCACGATACAAGAGCGGTGTCCCTTCACTGATGGAGCCGCGTTCTTCACTTTCCAGAATGACGGTCAGGCCGGATTCGGCCAGTTCGGTACTGCCCAGCGTGAAGCTTTGCGCATAAGTACCGGAGCCAGGCTCAACAGCTATATAGCTGCTGAGCAGAGAGTCGAGATTTTTGGCACCTGACAGGCTGATCTTCGGCGTCACCAGCCAGAAATGGCTGTTTGCCTTGGCCAGCTGGCTGGCATATTGCGGGAAGAGACGCGCCTGGATACTGACATTACCGGCTTTGAAGTTCGGAATAATATCCAGCACCTTGCCGACATTGACGCCCTGATAGCGAATATCCGAATTGACGGAAATTGCTTTGGCATCACTGGCTGTCAGGGTAATGGTCAGGCCGAAGTTCTTGGCTTCTTTCAGGCTCGGGTAAAGCTTGAAACGTTTTCCGGCTTTGTTGGCGACGCCCGGCAGGGTATCAAACGCAATGCCGCCTTTGACCAAGGTGGTGAGTGGATCCGCTTTGATGCTGACCCCGCCGATCCCGGCTTCTACTTCTACACCAGAGCGATTCCAGAAGACCGTATCGGCGTTGATTAAGTGGCGATATTTATTCTTCACAGCCAGGCTAACTGTGACGCCGTCACGAGTGAGCGCGTAGTTTTTCACTTCACCGACCGGCAGGTTGCGATAGAGCACCGGGCTTCCCACGGAGACCGGCGGTAGTTCATCAGCAAACAGGGTAAAGGTGGATTGCCCCTGTTGCTTCTCAGCCGCCAGGGTCGCGAGTTGTTCACTTGGGTAGAGCGGGTAGTGGGCCAGGATCTTGCGGCTGCCGCTGCTGGTAAAACTGATGCTCTGGCTGATCAGTTGATCGGCCGGTGGCACACTCACATTCAGCCCCTGGGCACCAATCGTCGCGTTAATCCCGCCATCTAAATAGAAGCGGCTGGCCGAACGAACCAGGGCAGTATGCTCAGGCAGGACAATGACATCAAAGCGAACCCTGTTTTTCTCCAGGGTGACACTTTTCACCCGGCCCACTTCCAGGCCGCGGTGTTTGAGGCGGGTGCCGCGTTTGACGCCATAACTGTGATCGGCATACAGGGAGAAGGTGGCGACGCCGGGTTGCTGCTCCTGGAGCTGATCCTGGGTGATGGCGACAAAGTGGCGGGCTGTCTCGCCGTTGCCCGGGATCAGGGTCAGGAAGTTGCCGCGGATCAGGTTACCGATGTTCTTGACCCCGGTCAGGGACACCTCGGCTTCCTCCAATAGCATCCGTGAGCCTGTGGTGAGCAGCTCGCTCATGCTCGGCTCAATAGCAGCGTGGGCTATAACTTTATGGCGTTTCTTGTCGAGGCGCAAATCGGAAATCTTGCCGATTTCCAGCCCGCGATAAATGATCGGGGCACCGTTGGCGCTGACATTGTTATGGTCGGGTAGTTCGATGGTGATCGCAATCCCGCGTCCGGCAGTATTCAAATCCGGGTACAGTCGGAACTGTTTATCGGGTTGGATTGGGACGCCTTCATCCGGAGAGTCGAAGGCAATGGCCCCGCCGATCATGGCCGACAAACTTTCAAACTGCACATCAATGCCGTTAAAGCCGACATTGGCGCTCATGCCGCTGACATTCCAGAAACGGCTTTTATTTGTCACCAGCTCGGCATATTGCGGCTTGATCAGCAAATCAATCAGGACGCGTTTTTTACTGTCACTGAGGGTGTAGTTATAGACTTCGCCGACCGGGATCTGTTTGTACATCACCTGAGAGCCGATGTTGATTGAACCCAGGCTGGGCGCGCGGAGCTGAAGCTTCAGTCCTTCTCCCAGCGTCAGATCGGAGGGCTGTGTCTCCAGCGC
The DNA here is from genome assembly GCF_024380015.1 of Photobacterium atrarenae. Classification (NCBI taxonomy): domain Bacteria; kingdom Pseudomonadati; phylum Pseudomonadota; class Gammaproteobacteria; order Vibrionales; family Vibrionaceae; genus Photobacterium; species Photobacterium atrarenae. The sequence goes on along the minus strand of NZ_CP101508.1, from coordinate 1,698,464 downwards.
GGTAAACTCATCGGCACTGTCACCATGGCCCGGTTGCATGGCGATGTAGTTGCCTGAGACCAGGGCATCCAGGCCGGAGATCCCAGTGATCGATGCCTTGGGTTTGACCAGCCAGAATTGGGTTCCTTCTTTTAAGGTTTTGACCGCTTCCGGGTAGATATCCGCTTCGGCGTAGATGCTTTGTAAATCTTTCGACAGAATGACATCCCGCACGATCCCGACTTCCAGGCCCTGGTAGCGGATCGTGGTGCGGCCAGCCACTAGCCCGGCGGCATCGCTGAAATGAATCTTGATCCGCTGGCCGGCTTCATTGACCGCTTTGTAGACCAGCCAGCCGGCTAAAATGAGCGCCAGCAACGGGAGGATCCAAAGGGGAGAGATACCACGATCCCGTTTGAGGTTTACAGGTTCAGGTTGTTGATTATCGAGTCTGTCGTTCATAGTTGTCCCATATCAGACGAGAATCCAGGCTTTCGGCAGCCAGCATGGTAAGTACGACCACGACGCCGAAGGCAATTGCCCCCGGACCGGGTGTAAAATCAAGGAGCTGATCACGGTCAATCAGCGTCACCATAATTGAAATGACAAACAGATCAACCATCGACCATTTACCAACCCATTGAATGATGCGGAAAATCACCATTCGGTGCCGGTGGTTGACCTGTCGCTTAAACTGGATGGCCAGCAGCAGAAATGCCAGTCCGAGGATTTTGGCGACTGGAACCACAATACTGGCGACAAAAATGATCACGGCAATTCCGGTCATGCCACTATTGATCAGTGAGGCCACGCCGGAAAAGATGGTGTCTTCCACTCGCTTACCGTTATTCAGAAAAATGGAGATCGGATACAGATTCGCCGGAAAAATAAACACCGTCGCAGCGATCAGGTACGCCCAGGTTTTCTGGATCGAGTGGGGGATCCGGTGATACAGCGGAGCCGAACAGCGAATACAGTGCTCGCCCTGAGCCTGGGTCAAATGGCAGCTATGGCACTGGGCCTTGAGCTCGTCGTCGCGATGCTCGCCCTCCGGCTGCCAGGCTTCCCAGTAGCGGTGGACACTGACCCGGGTGATTAGCAGTGACATCAGAATTTGCAGAATCACCAGTGAATACAGGCCGGGCCCGACATAAATGTCAGCATAATCCTGCACTTTAAAGCAGGAGATCGCCAGCCCGACCAGGAACACATCAAACATCGCCCAATTTCTGAGGTGTTCGATCACGGTCAGGGAAGTCCGAAACAGCGAGAAGCGCCGCCATTTCAGACCGGCCTGAGCGCTGAGCACCGAGAGGCTGACCAGCAACGGGGCGATGCTGCTGCAAAACAGGATGAGCAGAGCGACGATTGGGAAGTCTGCGGCCAGAGTCAAGGTGCCTGACGGCAGCGTTGCTGGGATCATCACCCCGAACAGGCGGATGGTGATCAGCGGAAATGCATGTGCAGGGATGAAAAGGATTAAACACGCCAGGGCAATGGCCAGCTCACTGTTGAAACGCGACGCACCGCCACGGTACAAACGCGTATTGCAACGCGGGCAATAGGCACTTTGTCCTTGTTGGGCGACCTGCGGCATGATGGCTAAATCGCATCCGGGACATCGTCTTGCCAGTGACATGGTGGTTTAATCCTTTATGCGGCTAATAAATAGGCACTTTTAGCCGACGCTGTAAAAAATGAACACTATATTATTTTACATTCACTCTGGCTACAGCGAGTTGCGTATCGGTCTGAGATTCTGAGGGAGACACCGCATGCGGCTCGGAAGATTGCACAGAACCATACAGGGTTTGATATAACCCTGCTTCACTCACCAGCTCAGCGTGTGTACCCGACTGGCTCACCTGGCCGTCTTCGAGTACATAGATTAAATCAGCTTGCTTAACTGCAGATAAACGGTGCGCAACAATCAGCGTGGTTCGATCCGCCAGAAACTCATTCAGGGCTTTGTGCAGGGCAGCTTCCGTTGCAGTATCGAGCGCTGAGGTTGCCTCGTCCAGGATCACAAAGTCTGGGTTTGCCAGAATCATCCGGGCGATTGCCAGACGCTGACGCTGGCCACCGGAGAGGCGGATCCCCTGGCGACCGATTTCGGTATCCAGTCCGTTGGTCAGCCGTTCGGTTACATCCATCATCTGAGCAATTTCCAGCGCTTGCCACAACTGTTCATCGCTAAACTGTGCGCCCATGCAGAGGTTGTTGCGCAGGGTGTCATTGAACAGAACCGGGTGTTGCAGCACGACGGCCATCTTTTCTCGCAGTGCTTCGTAGCTGACGTCTTCAACCGGGACGCCATTGATCAGAATATCACCGTTGTCTTTTTGATAAATCCCCAGCAGCAGTTGGATTAAGGTTGACTTCCCGCCACCGGAAGAGCCTACCAGTGCCACACGTTTTCCAGCAGGAATTGATAAGTTCAGGCCACGAAGCACTTCTTTATCTTCATCGTAGGCAAAATGCAGATCGCGGACATCGATTTGTAGTGCTTCCCCTGCTTGAAATGGATTCACTTTGGCCACCGGACGCACTTCTTCTTCCAGCGCAATCAGGCCATTGAGACGTTGCATCGCAGCTGAGGCCCCGTACCACGCAAACTGGATACCGAGCAGCTCTTGAACCGGGCCCAGCATAAACCACAGGTAGCCAAACACGGCGAACATCTGGCCGATGGTCAGATCGGTAAACAGCACCATGACCATCGCCATGGCCCGGAACAGTTCAAACCCAACCAGAAACAGCAGGAAAGAGATCCGACCGGCCGCTTCCGATTGCCAGGCATATTTATCCGCGTCGTAGCGGATTTTGTCTGCATTAGACTTGAGTTGGGCCAGAAACTCCCGTTCCCGGTTTGAGGCGCGCAGTTGGTATATCCCATCCAGGGTTTCGACCAGACGCTGCTGAAATTTCTCAAATGCCTGGTTTTCTTTCCGTTTGAGGGTTTTGACCCGGTTTCCCATTTTCTTGGAGGCATACACAACAATCGGGTTGACCAGCAGAATGAACAGTCCCAGTTGCCAGTTCAGCCACAGCAGGATCACCGCGGTGCCAACCACGGTCAGCAAGCCGACCAGGAAGCGGCTCAGGGTGTCGCCGACAAATTTATCGATGGTTTCCACATCCGTGATCAGATGCGAGGTGATGCCGCCGCTGCCTTTTTCCTCATACTGACGCATGCTGATCCGGCCGAGCTTATCGATCAGGTGGCGGCGGATACTGAAGGTGATGTTTTTGGCAACCAGGGTAAATTGGCGGCTTTGCAAAATGTTCAAGGCCTGGCTGCTGATCCGCATCAGAACGACGAACAGGAGGACCAGAAAGATGTATGCGGTCGGCCCCTGGAGCGATTGAGGCAGGAAAAAGTTAAGGAACTCAATGCCCTGGGCTGGTTTATCCAGCAAAATCTCATCGACCATGAGTGGCATCAGCAGGGGAATCGGCACACTAATCAGAGTCGCGAGCACGGCGATGATATTGGCAGCAATGAGCCTTGGCCGGTGATGTTTTGCTTGCGTTACCAGCCAAGACCAGTTAATCATTTGGTTTTCGTTGTCTTTCACAGTGATAATGATTCCTATTATTACAAAGGGTTCTATTTTAGAGGCTAATTAAGGAGTAAGCCATGGAAAATAAGTCAGCGTTTTACGAAAGACTCACAAAACAAGCGATATCACTGGTTGAAGGCGAGCCGGATCTGATTGCTAATATCTCTAATATTAGTGCGTTACTCTTTATGGAGTTAGAAGATATTAACTGGGCCGGCTTCTACTTTCTGAAAGGCGAACAGCTGGTTCTCGGTCCGTTCCAGGGCAACCCGGCGTGTGTGCGCATCCCGGTAGGGCGAGGTGTGTGTGGTACAGCCATCGCTGAAAATAAAGTGCAGCGGATTGCGGATGTGCACCAGTTTGAAGGGCATATTGCCTGTGACGCCGCCAGTAACTCTGAGATTGTCATTCCATTCAGTGTGGATGGTGAGCTTTGTGGTGTACTGGACATTGATAGCCCAACTTTATCAAGATTTGACCAATCCGATGAGGATGGGCTAGTGAGTTTGGTCAAGGAATTACAAAAAAGGCTCTAATTGAATGCTTATTGTGGTTTTTCAGTGCTAGGTAACTATAATAGCGAGACAATTTCTTTTTGATCAAAGTACTAAAGGCGAGTCTCACTCGCATTGTCAGGAAAGTCCATGGAAAACTCTGAAAAGCTAACGAACAGTAAAGAAGTGATTGCCTACATTGCTGAGCGTTTCCCAAAATGCTTTACCGTTGAAGGTGAAGCTAAGCCACTGAAAATTGGTATCTTCCAAGAGCTGGCAGAACGTCTGAGCGAAGACCCGAAGGTGAGTAAGACCCAGCTGCGTACTGCACTGCGTCAATACACTTCTTCCTGGCGTTACCTGCACGGTGTGAAAGCCGGTGTCAGTCGTGTTGATCTTGACGGCAACGAGTGTGGCGTGCTGGAAGAGGAACACGTAGAGCACGCGAAAAAAGCACTTGAAGAGAGCAAGGCCCGTGTCCGTGCTCGCCGTAAAGAGCAGGCAGAAGCGAAAGCTGCTGCAAGCCAAGATGGTGAGGAGAAGACGAAAAAAATTCGCGCGAAATCGTCTAAACCTAAGAGCACCAAACAAAAAACGACTAAGCTAAATAAAAAGCCAGCAGAAACGACCCGTGCACTGAACGCTGATGAAGTTACCGTTGGTAAATCTGTCAGTGTCAACATGGGCAACGGAAACATGCCGGCGACTATCGTTGAAATTAATAAGGGCGATGTACGTGTACGTTTAACCAATGGGTTGACCATGGTTGTTAAAGCGGAGCACCTTCGTTCGTAAAGGAGAATGCTCGACGTATGAAATGTCGATTCCGTTTCTCACTGATCGCTGCCGGCATGATGCTGGCAGCTTCAGCACAAGCCCTTGAGGCAAAATATTCGCTAAGTGATTTGCCGGTGCTGGTGCCCGAAAAGCAACATGCCACGGCTAGCAAAAGGATAGCGTCGCGGTTTACCCGTTCGCATTACAAGCAATTCAGCTTAGACGATCAGTTCTCGGCCAGCATTTTTGAACGCTACATCGAAATGTTGGACTTCAATAAAAGCTTCCTTACCGCGTCGGATGTCCGACAGTTTGAACAGTGGCAGTATCAGTTGGATGACCAGCTGAAACGCGGTGAGTCCACTGCTGCTTATGATATTTTTAATAAATCTCTCAAGCGTCGATATGACCGCTATCAATATGCCCTGACATTGCTTGATCGGGAAATCACCTTCACGGCTGATGAAGACTTTGTGATTGACCGTTCGGAATTGCCGTGGCCAAAAGATCGCAACGAACTCAATGAGATTTGGCGCAAGCGGGTGAAATACGATGCGCTGAACCTGAAGCTCACCGGCAAGAAATGGCCTGAGATCAAAGAAACGCTCAGCAAGCGGTATAACAATGCGCTCAAGCGTCTGACTCAGACTCATAATGAGGATGTGTTTCAGATTTATATGAATGCGTTTGCCCGTGAAGTCGATCCGCACACCAGTTACCTGTCGCCGAGAAATGCCGAGCAGTTCCAGGCAGAAATGAACCTGTCCCTGGAAGGGATTGGGGCGGTGTTGCAAGTGGTGGATGACTATACCGTGATCCGCTCGCTGGTTGCAGGTGGACCTGCTTCAGACTCCAAACGCTTGTCGGCAGGGGATCGAATTATCGGTGTTGCGCAAGACGGCAAGGAAATGGTAGATGTGGTTGGCTGGCGTCTGGATGATGTGGTTCAGCTAATCAAAGGCCCGAAAGGCAGCAAAGTGAAACTGCAGATCCTGCCGGAAGGGAGCAATACCAAAAGTTATGATGTTACGATTGTTCGTGACAAGATCCGTCTGGAAGATCGAGCCGTTAAGTCCGAAGTTAAGTTTTCGCAAGGGCGCAAGATCGGGGTGATCGAAATCCCGAGCTTCTATGTCGGCCTGTCGGAAGATACCAAGAAAGAGCTGGCTGAACTCAATAATCAGCAAGTCGATGGTATTGTGATTGACTTGCGGAACAATGGTGGTGGTGCGCTGACAGAAGCCACCGCGCTGACCGGGCTGTTTATTAACAGTGGTCCGGTAGTGCAGGTGCGTGATAGTTATGGTCGGGTGAAAGTAAACGGCGATTCTGATGATCGAGTTTACTTTGATAATCCGCTGACCGTTCTGGTCAACCGTTACAGTGCATCGGCGTCTGAGATCTTTGCGGCTGCGATGCAAGATTATGGCCGTGCTGTGGTTCTTGGTGAGCAATCGTTCGGGAAAGGTACAGTACAGCAACACCGCTCGCTGAATCATATTTATGATTTATTTGATCAGCCATTGGGCCATGTGCAGTACACCATTCAGAAGTTCTACCGGATTAATGGCGGCAGCACTCAGAATTTGGGGGTTGTCCCGGATGTCCCATTCCCGTCAGCGGTTGATCCGTCAGAAACGGGTGAAAGTGTAGAAGATAACGCCTTGCCTTGGGACAGCATTAAGCCGGCGAAATACCAGAAGGTGTATAACTTCTCACCAATGCTGAAAAACCTGATCGCGAAGCACGAAAGCCGGATTAAGTCAGATCTGGAGTTTGGCTTTATTCTGGAAGACATCAAGCGTTATCAGCAAGAGAAAGATGTGAATACGATTTCTCTGAATGAGCAGAAACGAATTGCTGAGCAGGAGAAAGATGATGTTGAACGTTTGGCTCGCCTGAATAAGCGTCAGAAAGCGATGGGTAAAAAGGTATTCGCAACTTTAGATGACATTCCTAAAGATTACGAAGCACCGGATGCCTACCTTGATGAGGCGGTGGCGATCACTGCGGACTTGATCAGGGCATCAAGCTAAGCTTTTTACCATTGTTCGTCTCAAACGGTACCGATTCCGGTACCGTTTTTTTATGCCTGTATTTTATGTTTGTGCACGCGCCGCAGCACGCAGGTGTTCTATTCCCTTGTATTCACAGTTTCTTCTCGTGTTCAGGCATGTCTTAAGAGTGAGATGGCCGCCGGAATTCGTGTGAGATTGCTCATCATTTTTATGCGTAGCGCCTGTTTGCCGACTAGGGTTTAAGAAGGACTTCATTTTGTTGTTGGGGTAGCGCTATGTTGAAATCGTCACTGCTCGCGGTTGTGTTATTCTTTAGTTCATTTTCCTATGCCGATGATTTAACAGAGTTTGATTACCCTTTATTGTTGGGTGACTGGTATTGGTTCAGTAGCACCAACGACGGGGTGGTGACCGATGGCGTCAGTTACCGGGCAATGAATATCAAGTTTAAATCTTCCTATCAGTTTGTGATTCGTTTGCTTCAGGTCGACGGGACGATCGAAGCCTGGGAAGGGATATATGATATCGATGAAAGCTCGGTTATTTTCCGGGCTAAAGGTCAACCGGAACAACAACATAGTTACCTGCTCAGTTATAACCAATTCATTCTTGATGGCGCGCGTTTTACTAAGTTGGCACCAGAAAACCTGCCGGGGAACTGGCGTTCATCGCGGATTTCAGGACGGGATGTCGGCGATGGGGTTTCTGAGTTAGCCATTTCTCTGCGGCCTGACTTTCTGTTCTCGGCCAAGGTCTCCGGTGATGACGGACGGAACCGCGAGCACCAGGGTATTTACTTTATTGAAGATGACCGCATTGTGCTGATTTATGAAGATGGCCAGCATGACAGCCAATTCCGTCTGGGATCAGATACCCTGACCTTGACCAATAAGCAATTCGGTATGGAAGCGGTGATGGTGCGAGAGTAGTGGGGTGATCTGGGTCCACGATGCTTCATGAACATCTTCATGAACATCAACGGCATCAAAAAGGCTTGCCAGTAGTGGCAAGCCTTTTTTGCTGAGTAAGAGGGGAATTCAGCTATTGGCCAGCTTAAAGGCTTGACGAAGCTGCAACAGGTAGTCTTCATCCTGGCAGATGCTTTTGCCGGGCTCATCAGAAATTTTCGCAACCGGACGACCTTCACATTCAGTCAGCTTAATGACGATGTTCAGGGTATCCACACCCGGCAAGTCACAAGTCAGTTGGGTGCCGATCCCGAAGCTGAGGTTAACGCGGTGGGCAAACTGTTTGTAGATCTCCAAGGCTTTATCCAGGGTCAGGCTGTCGGAGAAAACCAGTGTCTTGCTCTTTGGATCAATGCCCAGCGATTCATAGTGGCGGATTGCTTTTTCACCCCAGGCAATCGGGTCCCCGCTGTCATGACGCAGGCCGCTAAAGCGCTCCGATAAGCGCAGGTCAAAGTCGCGTAGGAAGGCATCCATGTTGATGCAGTCGGTGAGGGCAATTCCGAGTGAATCCGGATACTCCTGTAACCAGCGGTTCAGAGCCAATTGCTGGGAATCTGCCAACTCGCCGGCCAGTTGCTGGTGTGCCTGGAACCACTCATGCGCCTGGGTACCGACGGGCGTTAAGCCGCGGGTATGGGCCAGGTGGTAGTTGGAGGTACCTTTGAACTCCGGCACGTTCTCTTTCAGATAATCAACAATCGTTTCGTGGACGGCTTTGGAAAAACGGCGACGGGTACCGAAGTCGACCAATGCAAATTCGCTTAAATCGGTGTCGCCTGCTTTTGCTTTTTGGTAGAAATTTGCCAGCTTCACTTTGAGTCGCTCAATGGCATCTTCTGTCGAGGATTCCGGATAGCATATTGATGAGCGAACTTCGCTAATGACCGCCAGTAGCGGCACTTCCCACAGAATGATATCGAGCCATTTACCGGTGATTTTAATAGTCAGCTGTTCGCCGGAGGCATCAACATTAACCTGATCACTGTTGAGCTTGAAGGTTTTCAGGTAGTCCAGGTAATCGGCGGTGAAGAAAGGCAGTGTCGCCAGGTAGGCCAGCTCATCTTCTGTAAAGGAGAGCGTACCCAGTTGATTGATCTGGGCTTGAATGTCGTGGCAGTAAGGACGAAGGTCTTCTTGGCTACGGCAATGAAACTCTGCAACCGCTTCAATATTAGGGTATTGATGAAAAATCGCTTGCTGCATATGCAATTTATATGCATCAGTATCAAGCAGGGATTCGATTACCCCAGTGTGTCCTGTATGAGTCATAGCTAATGTAGTTGTCTATCGCAATCCGAGAATATTACATTATTTTGAGTCTATTTTGGCCGTAAGCATCCCAAATAGACTAAAAAAATAGGGACGTACCTTACGCCGAAACCTTGAAAACAACAAGTCTGCTCACCATATTATTTTCATAAAGAGTAATCTTCTGGATTTCGTCTTCTTAACCCTGTATTTGCAATGGTATTTCGGGGAGATAAGACGTACTACGATCGCTTTTTTAAGAATAGGCAATAGGATGCCCCGGAATACGTGATTCCCGTGGTGTCTGTCTATGAAACCGGCTGGCTGCTCTTGTGAGGCAGCCGCAAAGACAGAATAATGACAGGTGTCAGCCGCTCATCATGGCATCACCGCCATGGCGGAAAAAACAAGGAAACCGAATATGGCCGAACAACCGACCACCACACAGCCGACAGCCAAGTATCGAGCAGATTACCAGGCACCAGACTATACCATTACCGATATCGACCTGACGTTTGACCTGCATGATACGGCCACCCGTGTTGTTGCGGTGAGCCAGGTAAAGCGTCAGGCAGTGCAAGCCACGTCGTTGATCTTAGACGGCGATAGCCTGAAACTGGTACGCTTGGAAATCAATGGTGAATCCTGGACGGATTATCAAGAGACTGACAGCGGTTTGACGATTCATAATGTCCCGGCTGCGTTCGAGTTGACCATTGAAACCGAAATCAACCCGCAGAAAAACACGCTGCTTGAAGGCTTGTATAAGTCAGGTGAGGGCTTCTGTACCCAATGTGAAGCAGAAGGCTTCCGTCGGATCACCTTCTATCTCGATCGCCCGGATGTCCTGGCGCGCTTTAAAACCAAGGTGATTGCCGACCAAGCGTCCATGCCATACCTGCTGAGCAACGGGAACCGGATTGATGCCGGTGAACTGGACAATGGCCGCCATTGGGTACAGTGGGAAGACCCGTTCCCGAAACCAAGCTACTTGTTTGCGCTGGTCGCCGGCGATTTTGATGTGCTGCGCGATACTTATACCACGAAAAGTGGGCGCAATGTTGCCCTGGAGATCTTTGTCGATAAAGGCAACCTGGATCGCGCCGATTACGCGATGACCTCGCTGATCAATTCCATGAAGTGGGATGAAGAACGCTTCGGACTGGAATACGACCTGGACATCTACATGATCGTTGCTGTTGATTTCTTCAACATGGGGGCGATGGAGAATAAAGGGCTGAACATCTTTAACTCCAAATATGTGCTGGCGAACCCGTCGACTGCAACCGATACGGACTATCAGGGTATCGAGTCCGTGATTGGCCACGAGTACTTCCACAACTGGACCGGGAACCGGGTGACATGTCGGGACTGGTTCCAGCTGAGCCTGAAAGAAGGCCTGACCGTATTCCGTGATCAGGAATTCTCGTCTGATTTGGGCTCGCGTCCGGTCAACCGAATCAACAATGTCCGGATCATGCGCGGCCCGCAGTTTGCAGAAGATCGCGGTCCGATGTCTCATCCTATCCGTCCGGAAAAAGTGATTGAGATGAATAACTTCTACACCCTGACCGTATACGAGAAGGGTAGTGAAGTGATTCGGATGATGCACACCTTGCTGGGCGAAGCCAAGTTCCAGGCAGGAATGAAGTTGTATTTTGAACGCCACGATGGCACGGCTGCAACTTGCGATGATTTTGTTCAGGCGATGGAAGATGCTTCCGGGATCAGCCTGGCGCAGTTCCGCCGCTGGTACAGCCAGGCCGGGACGCCGGTGGTGAATGTCGCAACAGAATATGATGCCGCGCAGAAGCGTTACCGCGTCACGATTAAGCAGCATACAGCACCAACAGCAGGCCAGGAAGAGAAGCTGCCGCTGCATATTCCGTTTGATATCGAGTTGTATAACCGCCAGGGCGAAGTTATTGCGTTACAGTGTAATGGAAAAGAAATTCACCATGTGCTGGATGTCACCGAAGCTGAGCAAGTGTTTGAGTTCGAGCAGGTTGACGAAGAGCCGGTCATCTCAATGTTGCGCGAGTTCTCTGCACCGGTGATCCTGGAATATGACTACCGTGATGAAGATCTGATCTTCCTGATGGTGCATGCCCGTAATGCCTTTGCCCGTTGGGATGCCGGTCAGATCCTGCTGGCGAAGTATATCCGCGAGAACGTGAAACGCGTGCAGCAGGGTGAAGCATTTGCGCTGCCTGAGTCTGTCGTTGATGCATTCCGTGGCGTTCTGCTGGACGAGACGCTGGATCCTGCATTTATCGCCGAAGTGCTGACCCTGCCGAGCGAAAACGAAATTGCCGGTTGGTATGAAACCGTTGATGTGGATGCGATTCATCAGGTCGTCAGCGAGCTGGAAAAAGTGCTGGCGACTGAAATGGTTGATGAGCTGTCAGCGATCTACCATTCGCTGGCGCAACCGGCGTACACGATCGCGCATGATGCGATGGCCAAGCGCGCGCTGCGGAACCGCTGTCTGGCATTTCTGGCGAATACCGAGCAGGGGGACAAGCTGGCTTCGGCTCAGTATCAGCAATCGGATAACATGACTGATACCATGGCGGCGATGTCTGCGGCCAATGGGGCACAGCTGCCATGCCGTGAAGCACAAATGAAGGACTTCAGCGACAAGTGGACCCATGATGGCCTGGTGATGGATAAATGGTTTATTTTGCAAGGGAAAAACCCGGCAGAGAATGCGTTGGATAATGTTCGCGCGACCATGGCCCATCCGGCGTTTGATCTGAAAAACCCGAACCGGACCCGCAGCCTGGTGGCCAGCTTCTGTGCCAACAACCCGGTGCGATTCCACGCCAAAGATGGCTCTGGCTATCAGTTCCTGACTGAGATCCTGACGGCGTTGAATACCAGTAACCCACAGGTGGCGTCTCGTTTGATTGAACCATTCCTGAAGTATCGTCAGTATGATGCGCAGCGCCAGGCGCTGATGCGTGCCGAGCTGGAGAAACTGGCAGGGCTGGAGAATCTGGCAAAAGATCTGTTTGAAAAAGTGCAGAAAGCGCTGGAGCAGTAATCTGCTCGTTGAGCTAAACAATATCAAGGCCTCTGACACCGGAGGCCTTATTTTCTTTATGTTGTTAAAGAGCAGATGCGAATAAGCAGAAGCAGGCGTGAATGAGTAAATCTACGTCATAGCTTGAAGTGAAATGATGAAACACTATATCTTTTCCATGTATATCAGCTACCAGGCATATCTGGATCATTATTCAGGTGCAGCGAGTACTGTGTTGGTCGTGACCGACAACGGATTGAAGCTGCAGTTACCGGCATCGCGATTTCGACCATTCCTGAGCCAATTGGGAGTCAAAGGGCGTTTTCGTGTCACGGTGAATGCCCAGAACCGTATCGAAGGGATCGAGCAAATCACCTGACCGTCATGCTGATGCTGTATTCGGGAGGTATCCTCCTACAGTACTTCGATATTGGTATTACGCCTGGAATTGCTGTTTACTTATATTTAACATTCGGTTGCACTTTGAGCAGGAACACATATCATGATGGGGTGTTTTTATCGTCTGGCACCCTGCTTTGACAGCGGTATACCACTACAAAAATTGACAGTATTCATAATTGGTTAGACCAATGACCCGCTGGATTTCAGGGGGATAGCTGCTCTTTTCATCAATGCCAGATGTTCCGACCAGTCAAAATCTTAACCTTAGTCACATATTCGATTTTTTCTTTCTGTTCCAGAGTTATTATCGTAACCCTTTCGCAACAAAACACCCTACAATAGCCCTCACAGAACGAATACCGATACCGTGAGCCACTAGACCTCGAATGGCCCATGGGATTGATATAAAAACCCTATACTAGATCGATAATAGAATATGACGATGGAGCATTTGCTATGACCGCACCTGACCCTATAGTGCCGGTACTGCTTGAAAAAGTGTATGGCTTAATCCAGGACAAGATTGAGACCCCGCAGCAGTCATTAGTAGAAGTTTTTGCTCAAAAATTATTAGGTCAATTGGCAGACGACGATCTGCTGCAACGGAATGAATCTGACTTATATGGTGCAGTGCTGAGCCTTTGGCATCACCTTGTGCAAAACAAACCGGATCAAATCTCTGTTCGGGTCTACAACCCGACACTCAGCCGTTACGGCTGGCAATCGACCCACACTGTGGTTGAGATTGTGACTCCAGACCGTCCATTCCTGGTGGACTCTGTTCGTATGACCCTGACCCGCCTCGGGATCACCAGCCACCTGATGTTGAATGGCCCTTATTATTTCAAGCGTAATGAGCTGGGCGCAATTACCGAAGCCTGTGGTCAGAACGGTGATCTGCAGACCTTGTTCCACATTGAAGTGGACCGTCTGAACGATAAGGCGGAAATGAAAGCACTGAAAGAAGAACTAGAACAAGTGCTGCAAGACGTCGATCTGGTGGTGAACGACTGGCATGCCATGCAGGGCAAAATGCAGGAGATTGTCAAAGAGCTGAAAGCAGCTGACTTACCTGTTGATGAAGCCCAGCGTGATGAAGCCATTGCATTCCTGGATTGGGTCACTCGTCATAACTTTACGTTCATGGGCTATCACCAGTATGACCTGTTACCGATTGAAGGTGATTATGAACTGACACCATGTGAGGGTTCAGCTTTAGGCTTGCTGAGTAAGCAGGGTAAAGTACGCTCATTGAAACTGTCAGATTTACCAGAATCAGCCCGCTTGGAAGCACGCAAGAAAGATCTGCTGATCCTGACCAAAAGTAACACCAAGTCGAAAGTCCATCGTCCGGCTTATACCGATTACATCGGTATTCGCCGCTTTGACAAGAATGGCAACGTGGTGGGTGAACACCGTTTTACCGGCCTTTATGCTTCGACGGCATACCATCAAACTGCGATGAATATTCCGCTGATCAGCAACAAGGTCTCGCGGATCCTCCAGGCTAGCGGCTATTCAGAAGGTTCGCACTCCTGGAAGGCGCTGAACAACCTGCTGGAGACTTATCCGCGTGATGAACTGATCCAGGCCAACGAAAAAGAGATGTTAGATGTCGGCTGCGGCGTGGTTCGCATGCAAGACCGTGACCTGTTGCGTCTGTTTGTCCGCCGTGACCCGTTCGGCCGCTTCTTCTCGTGCATGGTGTATGTCACCAAAGAGCGTTACAACACGGAGTTGCGCCGGAAAACCCAACAGATCCTGAAAGACTATTTCGGATCGGATCAAGATGTTGAATTTACGACTTTCTTCTCTGAAAGTCCGTTAGCGAGAACCCATTACATCGTGCGCGTAGAAAACAATAACTTTGATGTTGATGTCAAAGCCATCGAGCATAACCTGGTTGAAGCTGCCGCGGCCTGGGAAGACCGCCTGAGCGCCTCTCTGGTCGCCAACTTTGGCGAAAACAAAGGAACGCCACTGGCGAAGAACTATGCGCGTGCATTCCCGCGTTCGTACAAAGAACAAATGCTGCCGGGCTCTGCGGTTGCCGATATTGAGCAACTGGAAAGCCTGAGTGAAGACAACAAGCTGGGGATGCTGTTCTACCGCCCTCAAGAGAAAGGTGTCAACTCCAACTTCGTCAAGCTGAAGCTTTTCCATCGTGATGAGCCAATCCATCTGTCTGATGTGATGCCAATGCTGGAAAACCTGGGTCTGCGTGTCATTGGTGAATCACCATACGAAATCGTGACCGCCAACGGGACTGTGTACTGGATCCTTGACTTCGCCATGCTGCTCAATGCATGTGATGAGATCGATCTGACCGAATCTCGCGACCGTTTCCAGGAAGCTTTCTCGGCCATCTGGCATAACAATCTTGAAAGTGATGGCTTTAACCGCTTGGTTCTGTGTGCCGGACTGACCGGCCGCGAAGTGACCATTGTGCGAAGCTATGCTCGTTACATGCGTCAGGTCGGTTTCCCGTTCAGCCAGCACTATATAGAAGAGACACTGTCGAATCATAGCGATTTGGCCCGCGATCTGGTGGCCCTGTTTGCGCTTCGGTTTAATCCGAAGAAGAAGCGGACGGAAAAAGCCGAGCAAGATCTGATCGCCAAAATGAATAAGAAGCTGGATAAGGTTGAGAGCCTGGATGACGATCGGATCATCCGTCGCTATATGGAAATGATCCTGGCGACCCAGCGCACTAACTACTATCAAACAGATGCTGAAGGTAAGCCGAAGCCATGGTTGTCGCTGAAGCTGCGCCCGTCTGAGATCTCAGAGATCCCGGCGCCGGTTCCGTTCTTCGAGATCTTCGTTTATGCCCCGGATATTGAAGGGGTGCACCTGCGCGGCGGCAAAGTTGCCCGGGGTGGGCTGCGTTGGTCTGATCGTCAGGAAGACTTCCGGACAGAGATCCTTGGCTTGGTGAAAGCACAGCAGGTGAAGAACACTGTCATCGTACCGGTCGGTGCAAAGGGGGGCTTCGTGTGTAAACGTCAGCCGCAATTGACAACACGTGAAGAGATCTGGGCGGAAGGCCAACGCTGTTACAAGCGTTTCATCCGCGCCTTGCTGGATGTGACTGACAACATTGTGGATGGTGTACTCGTGCCACCAGCCAATGTGGTTCGTCATGATGAGGATGACCCGTATCTGGTTGTTGCGGCTGATAAAGGCACAGCGACCTTCTCGGATCTGGCTAACTCAGTTTCGGACGATTACAACTTCTGGCTGGGAGATGCATTTGCATCGGGCGGCTCAAACGGCTATGACCACAAGAAGATGGGGATCACGGCCCGCGGTGGCTGGGAATCTGTGAAGCGTCACTTCCGTGAGCTGGGCATCAATTGCCAGACTACCGATTTCACCTGTGCCGGGATCGGTGATATGGCGGGTGACGTGTTTGGTAACGGGATGCTGCTGTCGAAACATATTCGCCTGGTGGCAGCCTTTAACCACATGCATATCTTCCTGGATCCGAATCCGGATTCAGCGAGCAGCTGGGAAGAGCGTAATCGTTTGTTTAATCTGCCGCGTTCAAGCTGGGAAGATTATGACAAGAGCCTGATCTCTGAAGGGGGCGGTATTTTCTCCCGCCGCAGCAAGTCAATTAAGCTGACGCCTCAAATCCAGAAACTGTTGGGAACCCGCAAGCAGAGCATGACGCCGAACGAGTTGATCCAGATGATCCTGAAAATGGAAGTGGATCTGTTGTGGAACGGCGGGATTGGCACTTATGTCAAGGCGGCTAGTGAGACCAATGCTGATGTAGGTGATCGTGCCAATGACGTCCTTCGCGTCAACGGGAGTGAGCTGCGTGCCAAGGTTGTCGGTGAAGGGGGTAACCTGGGCCTGACCCAACTGGGCCGTGTTGAGTTTGCCAAGAAAGGCGGCCTGGTCAATACCGACTTCATTGATAACGTCGGTGGGGTTGACTGTTCAGATAACGAAGTGAACATCAAAATCCTGCTGAACAGCCTAGTCGCTGGTGGCGACCTGACCTACAAACAGCGTAACGAGCTGCTTGAGCGGATGGAAGATGAAGTCGGTGAGATTGTTCTGGATGATGCGTATTGCCAGAGCGAGTCGATTTCTGTGACTCAACAGCAACAAGTCCAGTTGCTGAAAGAACAGATCCGCTTTATCCACCACCTGGAAAAAGAAGGTAAACTGGATCGGAACCTGGAGTACCTGCCGGATGATGATACCCTGGCAGAGCGCGAAAAATCGGGCATGGGTCTGACCCGTCCTGAGCTGGCGGTACTGGTCGCTTACGGCAAGATGGTTCTGAAGGAAGACATGGTGACTGACGAGATCGCCAATGATCCTTACCATGCGCGCCTGCTACCTGCGTACTTCCCGAAAGAGCTGCAAGAAAAGTACCGCGATAAGATGGACCTCCATCCGCTGCGTCAGGAACTGATTGCAACCTCGCTGGCGAATCAAATGTCCAATGAGATGGGATGTAACTTTGTCACTCGCCTGCAGGAAGAGACAGGGGCTTCCGTTGCTGAGATTGCTTCAGCGTACGCAGTGGGTCGCGAAATTTATGGCTTTGACCGCTTCTTCGACCAGATCCGTGAATTGGATAACGTTGTCTCGGCTCAGGTACAGTACGATATGCTGTATCGTTGCCGCCGCATGCTGCGCCGTGTGACCCGCTGGATGCTTCGCAACCGTGATCGTCAGCTGGGCATCGAGCAGCAGATTGCATTCTATCAGCCCGTTGTTCAGAAACTGCAGGAAAATCTGGAAGGTTACCTTGTCACTGAAGAAGTGAAAGAGCATGACGATCAGGCAAACGTCATGATTGAGCAAGGGGTTCCTGAAGCACTGGCGCACGGGATTGCTCGCTTGAGCAGCCTATACTCAGCCCTGGATATCGCTCAGATCGCCAAAGAGTTGGAGAAAGATATCGACTTTATCTCCCGCGTTTACTTTGTGGTGGGTGCCGACTTGTCACTGCACTGGTTCCTGCAGCAGGTTCATAATCAGCCGGTTGAGAACCATTGGCAGGCACTGGCCCGTGCATCATTCCGTGAAGATCTGGACTGGCAGCAACGCCAGCTGACCTCGGCGGTGATCACCGCTTGTCCGGAAGGGAAGCAGGCCGAAACGCTGATCGAAGACTGGAAAGCGGAACATCAGGTGGCGATCCAGCGCTGGAATACGGTTCTGGCAGAGTTCAAAGTGGGGACAACCCATGAGTTCGCCAAGTTCTCGGTAGCCCTGCGTGAGTTGATGTTGCTGAACCTGAATTGTCGCCCGGCAATGTAAGTACAAGATGCAGCGATAAGTTGAACCTTAGTAAAAACCGCTATGCTTCTGCATAGCGGTTTTTTAATAATTATTTCACCACGGCGTAAACGTTTGCCCGAAAATTGCTGTTTTTGTGCAATTTTCACAGGTAGTACTGGAAAAGGGCTGTTTTTAATGAAAAAAATCGAAAATAGTCGTTGAATTTAGCGATATTTCTGTGAATAATGTTCTCCCGTTTATACGGGGCCTTTATAAGGAGGTACAATGTTTTACCGCCTCGCTCGATCCGCTATTTTTCAACTTGATGCTGAAAAAGCACATGATCTGGCAATCAAGAATCTTTCTCGCTTTACTGGCACTCCTCTCGATCTCTTCTACCGTCAACACGTTCCCGATCGTCCCGTTGAAGTTATGGGAATCAAATTTAAAAACCCGGTTGGCCTTGCGGCTGGTTTGGATAAAAATGGTGAATGTATTGATGCCTTCGGCGCCATGGGCTTTGGCTTTGTCGAAGTGGGCACAGTGACACCGCGTCCACAGCCTGGCAATGAGAAACCACGCCTGTTCCGGGTAATCCCGGCTGAAGGGATCATTAACCGTTTCGGCTTTAACAACCTCGGGGTGGATAACCTGGTCGAGAATGTGAAGAAAGCCAAGTACGACGGCATCATCGGGATCAATATCGGCAAAAACAAAGATACGCCGGTAGAGAAGGGCGCGGAAGACTATCTAATCTGCATGGAGAAAGTCTACCCGTATGCCGGTTATATCACGGTAAATATCTCTTCGCCGAACACGCCGGGATTGCGAGCTTTACAATATGGTGAAGCACTGGACGATCTCTTGTCTCAGCTGAAGCAGAAGCAAAAGGCGTTGACCGAAAAACACGGTAAGTACGTTCCGCTGGCACTGAAGATCGCGCCGGATCTTGAGGATCGTGAGATCACCCAAATTGCCCAGTCGTTGATCAAGAATGATATTGATGGGGTTATCGCGACCAACACTACCTTGGATCGTGCTCTGATCAAAGACATGCCGCACTGTGATGAGGCTGGAGGCCTGAGTGGCCGGCCGCTGCAGAACCGTAGTACCGAAGTGATCCGTCGCCTGGCTGAAGAACTGGATGGTACCTTGCCGATTATTGGGGTAGGAGGCATCGACTCAGCGGTATCCGCAAGAGAGAAAATGATGGCCGGTGCCCAGCTGGTGCAGGTCTATTCCGGCTTTATCTATCATGGGCCGAAGCTGGTGAAAGATATTGTGACGAATATATAACATGAAGTAGCATCAGGATCCAAGCAGCCCCTCAGTGATGATCATTGCAGGGGCTTTATTTTTGCCTGTAACTATCCCGAGATCGGAATTTATCCGATTTTTGTCAAACTTTCACGAGAATCACAATAAGATCAGCACTTTATTTCCCCTTTTATTTTGACATTGGAACAGTAAAATTCTCCTAAAGTTTTTTCTATGTCGTTGGATAAGCAGTATAAAGAACTGATTTTGGAGTAGTTGCATGCTGAAGCCTAACAACTCATGGACATGGTATTATGACTCAAAACATGACTCCCTGATGTTAGATTTGGGCGATGACATGATTTTCCGGGTCTCTATTCCTCCCAAACACCTGATCACATCTGCATACGATCGGACAGATTTCACTGTGGATGATGCAAGCGTATTTCAGACTTTCGTGGAAAGCATTGCCGGCCTGGACCTTTCTGAGCCTCGTAAAGCGGAGCTGGCGCTCAATGCTGTGGCAGCGAGCCGTTTCCATAAGCCGATGATGCCGAAAAGCTGGTTCTTCCACACCCAGGGGGAGGGATGCGAGCCGCAAGAGGCAGATATTGTCACGCTAGAAACAGATGCCGGCATGGCGAAGTTCCTGGTCATTGAAAACAGTGGCTGTGCCAGCCTCTGTATGCTGGCCGAAACGTCATCATTGGCACTGACTAGCACCAAATCAATGGCCTTTTGCGACACCATCAAGGTCATGAATGACCGGATGCAAGCCTATGTGGTTGAAAGCAGTGTGAACTTAGCGCTGGTTGGCTAGCAGCAGGGGATGAGACTGACCCGGTAAACATCTCCTGCAGGAAGCAGTTCAACACTTGGCTGGCATCACTGTTTGCAAATACCCAGCAATTTTCCCGGATATCACTACGATTCACTACACACCTCTGTATCAAACGTTTTACCTTCTTTTTTCCTTCTCCTTGCGTATCAGCACTGCTCAGAAACAACGCTCGATGGTTAAAGTTCACACCTGTTTCATTGCCATGGGCGGCCGTCATTGGCAGCAACGTATTTCCCGGCTCAAAACCATCCTCTGACGATTTACACCGAAGGGAAAGCCCAGCAGGCTTTACACTTCTATGCGCTCTGTTCGCTTACTGTGCTCGTTCAAAAGCTCATCCTCTTCCCAAGATAGGAGATATGACGTCAGGTATGTTAGAAATGACTTGCTCAAGAAACATCCATTCCTTTTGTATGGTCATTTATTTGTGATGAAAATAAGGTTTATTTTTGAACAAATTAAGTGACTTTAATTCGAATTTTTTAAAAAATTAGCACTTTTTTTTTGCCTCTTTTTGTCATTCTTGCA
The DNA here is from genome assembly GCF_024380015.1 of Photobacterium atrarenae. Classification (NCBI taxonomy): domain Bacteria; kingdom Pseudomonadati; phylum Pseudomonadota; class Gammaproteobacteria; order Vibrionales; family Vibrionaceae; genus Photobacterium; species Photobacterium atrarenae. The sequence continues at coordinate 1,678,114 of NZ_CP101508.1, read as the reverse complement.
CAAGAAAACACCAATATTTCAAGCCGTAATTTAAAGTGTTTGATGAAGATCTTCCTCATTTTCCCCATTCGTGAAACTCAATAACACCGAGTATATTTTCCCAACAGGCAATAATTTCTTATCAGGAAAGAGTGGGTGGAATGGCAGAAGATTCAGCTAATGCTTGTAGGTCTGCAGGCCTGCAGGTCTGTACTTCCTATCTGTTTCTTGTAGGCTGAGCGCCAAGGCTGGCTTTGCTCGAATTGAATTAAACACATCTAAAATCATAGGTTTATCTTTAACGTTTCCAACTGGGAACAATGATGCGGCCTTATTGTTGATGGGTGTGAACATGTATTTGAATGGAAAGCGTGCACTCACATCAACAATGCAAAGGTGGTTCTGTTGGGATTGTGTTTCTATGGAAACGCAATGAATGAGGCCTGTTTGTTTCCTTCCAGATGACGAGAGCCATAAGTTGATGGCGCATGGTGTTGGCGTTTTTTTAAGTAAACGGCGTGTTTGGGAAGGTTTAGCGCGAGGTATTTGGACTGATTTCGGTTATAATTCCCGGCAACATATATGTGAAAAGAACCCCATGAATCAATATCTAGCTATCACTTCCCGAGGTCTTGAGAACCTCCTTGCTGAAGAATTGGAACAACTTGGCGCGCAAAAAATCCAGGTTGTTCATGCCGGCGTCCGCTTCAAGGCTGATCAGGCCGAGGCTTACCGCTGTTGTCTTTGGACGCGAATTGCCTCACGTATCATCCAGGTACTGGGTGAATTTGATGTCCGTGACGATATGGATCTATACCTCGGTGCAACGGCCATTAATTGGCCAAATTATTTCAGTAGCGATACTCGTATTGTTGTCGATTTCAACGGGACTAACCGGGAGATCCGTAACAGTCAGTACGGCGCTTTAAAAGTCAAGGATGCGATTGTCGATCGCTTTACCAAGGCTGACCTGGCGCGCCCGAGCATTGACCGCCAGCGCCCGGATTTGCGTATTCACATGCGCTTGTCGGGTGAAAAAGGCGTTCTGGGTCTGGATATGGCTGGCAGTGGCCTGCATCAGCGTGGCTATCGTACCGATGCCGGTAAGGCACCCTTGCGTGAAACCCACGCAGCGGCGCTGGTGATGAAGAGCGGCTGGACGCCAGAGAAGCCTTTGCTCGACCCAATGTGTGGCTCGGGTACCTTGCTGATTGAAGCCGCCCTGATGGCTGCGGACATTGCACCGGGGATCAAGCGCAAGCGCTGGGGCTTTGAGTCGATTAAAGATTTTGATCGCGAAGCCTGGCTGGAAATTCATGCCGAAGCGAAGGTCAAAGCCCGTCGTGGTCCAGCCCTGGTTGAAACCAAGTTCTTCGGTCGTGAGCAGGATCGCCGTGTGCTGGGCATTGCTCGCGATAACGCCGCGCGAGCTGGTGTCGGTGAGTTGATTGACTTTGATTATGGTGATGCCAAGCAGCTCATGTGTCCGGCCGGCTTTGAAAATGGTGTGATCCTGTGTAACCCGCCGTACGGTGAGCGTCTGGGGACTACGCCGGAGCTGATCACCCTGTATACCGAACTGGGGAAACGTTTGAAACTTGCGTTCGCAGGTTCAACGGCCGCGATTTACTCGGCTTCGAGCGAACTGCTGAGCTGTTTGCGCATGCGGGCCGACAAGCAATTTAAATTACGCAATGGTGCTCTGGATTGTGTGCTGAAAACCTATCTGATCACCGGCGGTGGTGTTCAGCAGGTCGAAGGAGAAGCTGAAGGAAAACTGGAAGAAACCGAAGTTGCGCCGGATTTTGCCAATCGTCTGAAGAAGAATATTGCCAAGCTAGGCAAATGGGCGAAGAAGGAAGGCATTGAATGCTACCGCCTGTATGATGCTGATCTGCCGAACTATAATGCGGCCATTGACCGGTATCAGGATTTCCTGGTGATCCAGGAATACGCCGCGCCGAAGTCGGTGCCTGAAGAGACAGCACGCCGTCGGCTGATGGATATCCTTCGCGCGACGATTCAGGTTACTGGTGTTGAAAGCGACAAAGTGATCCTCAAAGTTCGGGAGCGCCAGAAGGGCAAGAGCCAGTACCAGAAGTTGTCCAGCGCCGATCGCCACATGAATGTGAACGAGTACGGTGTGCAGCTGAAAGTGAACCTGTACGATTATCTGGATACGGGCTTGTTCCTGGATCACCGGATCACCCGTCGCAAACTGGGCGAAATGGCGCAGGGCAAAGATTTCCTCAACCTGTTCGCGTATACCGGCTCTGCGTCGGTCCATGCGGCTTGCGGTGGTGCGAAGTCGACGACGACTGTTGATATGTCCAATACTTACTTGCGTTGGGCACAGGATAACATGGCGCTGAATGGTCAGGTTGGCCGTCAGCATCAGTTTATTCAGGCAGATTGTCTGCAGTGGTTGCAGGAAGTGGATGAGGACTTTGATCTGATCTTCATCGATCCACCGACATTCTCCAACTCAAAGCGGATGACGCAGAGTTTTGACATCCAGCGCGATCACATCATGCTGATGGAAAATCTGAAGCGTATGCTGCGTCCGGGTGGCCAGATTGTATTCTCTAACAACAAGCGCCATTTCAAGATGGACTTCGATAAACTGGCAGAGCTTGGTTTAAGTGCGAAAAACATTTCGGATAAAACGTTGCCGCTGGACTTTGCCCGCAATAAACAAATTCACAACTGCTGGATCATTACACACAAGGAAGACTAAGTGCTTATCACGTTATACAGCACCGAAGGATGTCATCTCTGTGAGCAGGCCTATGGTCTGCTCCTTGATGCCGGAATGGCAGCGCGGGTGAAAGTGGTAGATATCGCTTTCGATGATGCGCTTTTTTCTCGTTACGGCGTCACTATCCCGGTGCTCTCTGTTCAGCATCTAGACGATTCAATTTCTGAACTTGGCTGGCCGTTTGATGCCGCCGAGCTTGCAGCATGGTTAGATAGTAATGGCATTAATTAAAATCAGTAACGCACAGCTGGCGTATGGTGATCATGCGCTGCTGGATCGCGCCGAGTTTCTTCTCCAACCCAATGAGCGTGTCTGTCTGGTCGGCCGGAATGGCGCAGGCAAGTCGACCCTGATGAAGATCATTGCCGGGGATGTCCTCCTGGATGATGGCACGATTCAGCGCCAGTCTGAACTGCGTGTCTCACGTCTGGAGCAGGATCCGCCGCGTGATGCACAAGGCAGCGTGTTTGACTTTGTCGCCGAAGGGCTGGCCGAAATAGGTCAGGTGCTGCGTGAGTATCACCGCCTTCTGGAGCTGGTGACGCATGATCCGAGTGAGTCGAACTTTGCCAAGATGGCAAAAGTTCAGGAGCAAATTGATCACGCTGATGCCTGGCAGTTTGACAACAAAATCACTGCGGTACTGGAACACCTGCAACTGGACCCGACGACTCAGCTGAAAGATCTGTCCGGGGGCTGGCAGCGCAAGGCCGCATTGGCGAGGGCGCTGGTGTGCGATCCGGATATTCTGCTGCTTGATGAGCCGACCAACCACCTGGATGTGTCAACCATTGAGTGGCTGGAAGGTTTCCTGAAAGAATTCCGAGGCTCAATTGTCTTTATTTCTCACGACCGGGCGTTTATTCAGTCGATGGCGACCCGTATTGTGGATCTGGACCGCGGTCAGCTGGTTTCTTTCCCGGGTGACTACGCCAAGTATCTTGAAGATAAAGAAGAGCTGTTGCGCGTTGAAGCCGAGCAGAATGCAGAGTTCGATAAGAAGCTTGCCCAGGAAGAAGTATGGATCCGCCAAGGCATCAAAGCACGTCGAACGCGTAACGAAGGACGGGTCAGAGCCCTGAAGCAGCTTCGCCGAGAGCGCAGTGAGCGACGGGAAGTGGTCGGCAAGGCGGATATGCAGCTACAGGAAGCCAAGCGCTCCGGTAAAATTGTTTTTGAAGCGGAAAACCTGTCTTACAGTTACGGCGACAAGCCGATCGTGAAAGACTTTAGCTTTAATATCATGCGTGGTGACCGCATCGCGCTGATTGGTCCGAACGGCTGCGGTAAGAGTACCTTGCTTAAACTCCTGCTGGGTGAGCTGAAAGCATTACAGGGTCACTTGCATTGTGGCACCAAGCTGGAAGTGGCGTACTTCGATCAGTACCGTGAAGTGCTGGATCCCGAAAAAACCGTGATGGACAACCTGGCTGATGGCAAGCAAGAGGTGACGGTAAATGGCCGGACCCGCCATGCGCTGGGTTATCTCCAGGACTTCCTGTTTCATCCGCGCCGTGCCCGAACCCCGGTCAAAGCGCTCTCGGGCGGAGAGAAAAACCGACTCTTGCTGGCAAAATTGTTCCTCAAACCAAATAATCTGTTGGTGCTTGATGAACCAACCAATGATTTGGATATCGAAACCTTGGAACTTTTGGAAGAAATTCTTGCCAATTATCAGGGGACGTTGCTTTTGGTCAGTCACGACCGTCAATTTGTTGATAACACGGCAACAACCAGCTGGTTGTTCGAAGGAAACGGTGTGATCGACGAGTATGTCGGCGGCTATCACGATGCCATGGAGCAACGGGCCAATTCATTGTCGCAGATCGCCAAAGAGCAGGCTGCGCAAATTGAAGCGACCAAGAAAAAAGAAGAGAACAAGCAGCGGCAGGCAAGCCGTTCCCGTTCCGGGAAGAAGCTGTCATACAAGCTTCAGAAGGAATTGGAAGATCTGCCGCAGCGAATTGAAGAGTTGGAAAACGAAATTGCCCAGCTGCAGGAATTGATTAATGATCCTGCTTTCTTCCAAGATGTGAAAAATGATACCCAAGCGACACTGAACCGGCTTGCCGAGGCAGAAGTTGAATTTGAGCAGGCATTTGAACGCTGGGAAGAGCTGGAAGCAATGCAGAAGGAATCCTAATGCAACATAAGACGTTAAAGCTATCGACACTGGCGGCGTTGATCGCCAGTGCAACGCAGGCGCAAGCGGCGGTCTATCAGGTCGTTGAAGTTGATGGGGCCAGCAGTAATGTCGGCTCTGCTCAGTACTATGATAAAAACACATCAGATCTTCAGGCGCGTGTCGAGTTCTACGCCCAGGGCATTGCACCAAGTACCGGGACTGAGAACTGTTTTGTAACGGCTTGTGATGCCGCCACATATCCGGTGTTCGGCGAAAGCCGATTTGGAACGGACGGCATTGATTACCGCCATGAAGTAGCATTCCTGAGTGATAATTACCAGGAAATCAATGATCTGTTTTTCCTGCGCTCTTATTGCAATAACAATTTGGGCTTTAATACCTGCACAAGTTGGGCTGATAATCGCTACTACGGTGTTGGTTATAATCAGGACAATGGCCAGGACGGCAGTGGTTTCGGTGGCTTGCACCGCGAGCAGGTCGCATGGAATGAGAACTACTACAGCAACGCGTATCCGTTGGTGGAAACCTCGGCCGGGACGCTGTCACAAATAAATACCTTTGCTGATGATCCTGCAAAGTATGATGCAGCTGCGGTGGCTGAGCTGGGGACCATGGTCGCTAGTCATAGCACAGAGAATGCGGTGGTGAACCGTATCGGTGAATTTTCCGGCAGTGATTATCAGCTCGGGATCACCAGTTCTGCCTTCTTCGCAGATAACAACCGTTACGCCCGTCAGTTCAACAAGCGGGGATTCATCAATGCCGTCGGCACCAGCGAAGCACTCAACCCGGTTGATAGCAGCGAAGCGCTGGTGACTCAGATGGGCCAGACCCTGGGTTGGGATGCAGTGGAGTACAACGGCCAGCTGCTGGTGGTCGGGAGCGCGGCATTCAGCACTAGTAAACTGGATGATGGCGACAAGCTGCCATCAGACAGCAATGGGGATGATCGCTTGTCTCTGAGTACCAGTGAGTTTGCCAGCTGTGATGACAATGCCGGCAACCTGAACAAACTGTATCATACCTGGGAGTGCCAATTCTCCGTGTTTGCCAATGATGCTGTGTTCTGGACCGTTGATAATGCCGGCGCTGTGTCTGGCAATGCGGTACCGCTGGCTGAACGTGTCGATGGAAACAATAAGTCTTATCCGGCGCAGGATCCTGATGGTTCGCAAGAGCGTTCCTTCCAGGCGTCAGCCCGTGCTGTAGCGCTGGTGGATGGTAAACCGGTTATCGCTGGGTTCTCGACCGACTCGATTGATAGTAGCTCGATCAATACCGTTGATGGGGACTATTATGCCATTCGTGCGGCGATTTACACCCCGAAAGCAGACTTTGATCCGGCCAATGGTGAAGGGCAGTGGGAACGTAAAATTATCCCTGGCCTGGATATCGAGCAAAGTAATGATCGTAAGCTGCTGTTCTCTGCGGCGACCGATATCAATACCAACAACAAGGTGATTGGTTTCAGCAAGAGTGTCAACTCTGAAAACCGCTCATTCGCGGAAACCATGTTTGTCTATGACAATACCAGTGGCAAACTGACCCAGCTGAACTCGACGATTGATGAGAATATTTTCTTCAGTGGGGTGAATGGTTACCCGGCTGCAATCAATAACCGGGATCAGATGGTTGGCTGGGTTGATGCGGAGAGTGTGAACCAGGTGAACGGTCGTGAGCGTCGCCAGCGCGGCTTTACGTATCTTGCGGGAAGTACTGTAGATGGCTCACCATTACAGGGTAACACAGCTTGGATGCTGGATGATCTGACCCATGGCGGTAGCTTCAGTGACGCCAACAACGCTTACCGAATTGCCCATGCGACCGGTATTAACGATGCCGGGGTGATTTCAGCCACGGCACTCAAGTGTGACGGTGGTTACTCGGATCAGACCAAAGAGGCGGCGTGTAGCGGCGATGAGCGCGTGGTCGCAGTCAAGCTGGTTCCGATTGTTGGCGGTGAAATTGAACCGCGTCCAGCGAAAGAAGCGTCTGTTGAACGTAGCGGTGCTTCTCTGGGCATGCTGACACTGACCTTCCTGGGCCTGATTGGGTTCCGTCGCAGAAAATAGTTTTTTGTCAAAAAAGCTCATTTTTCATACAGGCTCACACTTTGTGAGCCTGAGTTGTCTCTGGGGTTGATCATTAGTGCCGTTTGACCAATTCTTATTGTGTGGAGTCACAAAAACTCCACCAAGATGACACTTAAATGCAAGAATCGCGGATAAGGATGAGGAATTGTACTATGAAGAGACAAAAGCGGGATCGTTTGGAACGCGCTCAGGCTCGTGGCTATAAAGCTGGTATCAATGGTCGTTCCAGTGAAGACTGCCCGTACCAGATGGCGGATGCCCGTACGAATTGGCTAGGTGGCTGGCGAGAAGCAAGGGAAGACTTGCAATCTGGCCTGTATAAATAAATCCCTTCATATCACCCTTATACAGCCCCTTTCAGGAGAAGGGGCTTTTTGTTTTCTGGCGATCTGTCATGTATTTTTAGCCATGAGACAGTATGAAAAGTGTTATTTGTGACGGTGTCACGACAGGATAGGGGTAAGTGAGCCGGAGTAAAGAAGCACTTCCGTTACGGTGTCACTAAATAGTGTGACAAAAAAGGCCGCCTGAGCGACCTTTGATATATTGTGCCAAGCACAATCAGAATGTCGAGGTATCCTTGAACAAGCCGACTTTCAGATCTTTGGCAACATAGATTTCTTTGCCATCGACCAGAACGCGACCATCAGCAACACCCATGATCAGCTTACGGTTAATCACACGCTTGAGCTGAATTTCATAGGTCACTTTCTTCGCTTCCGGCAGGATTTGACCGGTAAACTTCACTTCACCCACGCCCAGCGCACGGCCTTTACCTTCGCCGCCGTTCCAGCCCAGGAAGAAGCCGACCAGCTGCCACATGGCATCCAGACCCAGACAGCCAGGCATGACAGGGTCACCTTTGAAGTGGCAGTCAAAGAACCAAAGATCAGGGTTAATATCCAGCTCTGCATGGATGAAGCCTTTTCCGTGGTCACCGCCTTCGTCGGTGATTTTAATGATTCGGTCAATCATCAGCATGTTGTCAGATGGCAGGGAAGGGAAATCCGGACCGTGTAGTTCGCCCTTACCACATGCAACGAGTTCTTCGTAATTATAAGATTGCTGGCGTTTCATCAGACTTATTTAGCTCCTTGAAATGTATGGAGGCAATTTAGCTTACACATGTACGCCTAACAACTCGGATCAGTTCTGGACAAACCAGTTCCGAATACGCGTAACCCAATGATTATGATGATCATGATCACCACGGTGAATGTGTTCAATCCGTTCGGCAATTTTGCTCAGTAGCGTCTCTGTGTCTTCTTTGTCACTCCGGAAGGCTTTTCCGGTCAGCAGCGGCAGAGCGTCATCAACACTTTCAACTGCCCACAGATGGAATTGGCCGGCGCGAATCGCATCAATCACTTCATCGTTCAGGCACAGGTTACCCAGGTTCGTTTTCGGTAAGATGACACCCTGGTCCCCCGTGAGGCCACGGAACGCACATACTTTGTAGAACCCTTCGATTTTCTCGTTGATCCCGCCGACGGCCTGGACACGGCCAAACTGATCCACAGCACCGGTCACCGCGATTTGCTGATTGATTGGCTGCACTGCCAGAGCCGACACTAAAGAGCATAGTTCAGCCAGTGAGGCGCTGTCACCATCAACCTCGGAATAAGACTGCTCGAAGACGATTGAAGCGGCGAATGGTAGCGGTTGATCCAAATCCAGCGCAGTACTGATGAAGGCCTGCATAATCATCATACCTTTGGCATGAATGTTCCCGGCCAAGTCGGCCTTACGCTCGACATCAGAGATATCACCATCACCGAAGTGAACCACGCAGGAAATACGCGCCGGCTCACCATAAGCCGTTGGGTGGCCTGACATCTCAACGACGGTCAGGCCATTAACCTGGCCAACCTGCTCGCCCTGACAATCAATCACCACCTGACCGTGATGAATATCTTCAATGGCACGTTCAGGCAGGTATGACTCCCGGTATTCCCGGGCTTTGAACGAGGCTTTGAGATGCTCAGCCGTGATTTTTTCGCCCTGAGATTCAATCGCCGCTTCGCACAGTAAGCTCTGATGCCAGATTGGGCAAAGCGGTAGCTTGCGCTGATCCTCAGCAAGACGGGCACCGGCCTTCATTAGGACCTGAATGGCATGAAAGTCGGCGAGTTCAGGCAGCCGGGCTTTTTGGGTCAGTGCCTTGAGGTAGGCGAGGTAGAGCGGCAGGGACTGGTTATCAAGTATGACATCCTGCTCAAATTCCCCATACATTGTAAAGCCTGAAGCAATATCCGGCTCGGCATTTTCCAGCTCGGCCATCAGGTAGCGATCGCCAATCAACACTAGCTTGACATTCAGCTGCTCGGCCGGCGGGAGTGGGTATAAAGTCTTGGTGCTGGCTGGCTGCCACTCCAGCGTGCCGTTCATCAGCACACTTTTCAGACGTGGCCACAGTTTGGGGTTGGCAAGAATGCTAGTAACCGAGAGGACCAGGTAGCCATTGTTGGCTTGGTGAACTAAACCGTGTTTGATTTGAGACTTGGTCAGTTTTGTTTCTTCAATCGGTGGATAGACAGCGCCAAACAAGCTTTGTTCGGTAACATTCTCTCCGATAATAATCGGGCTGATCCCCAGAGCTGATTGTGGCCCCAGAGCTGCGTTGTCGAAGTGAGACAGCAACTCGATGACATAATCGCGATAGACCTTGTTGTCTGGTGCCGTGATTCGAAGCACACGAGGTTGGAGCTCGACCGCGGTAAACCGGCGTACTGCATCCGAGAGGCGATCTTGCAAAGTCCCTGTTGGTGCTGGGCTGAGATCGTCATACTGTTCAAGGATTGATTGGAACTTTGAGTAGTCTGGAGTCATCGTACGCCAGGTTTGTTCATGCATGGGCTATAGCTTTATATCGTTACTGTGAAAAGGACAGCAGTATAAAGGAATCAAAGACTGCATAATAGGCAGTTGTTGAATGAATTACGGGGAAGCTGCTTTCAGCCGTAGCCGGCCGTTCGTCCATGGTGCAACAAACGCGGCTCTCAATTGGCTGTCATATGACGGATGTATCATGGGTTTCATCATTTATTGGGTATCGCTCGGAACACGCTGAAAACAATCAGTAAATTTAAAGATAGGGAATTGAGGTTTTATTCATCTACAGTTACACTGTCACAGTTTAAGTGTAGCCTTGTTTGAGAATCGTTGGACTATGAAATATCAGCAGCTTGAAAACCTGGAAGCCGGGTGGAAATGGAAGTACCTGGTGAAGAAATGGAAAGAAGGCGAGGCGATCACCTGTTATATTGATACCAGCGAGGCAGAAGCCGCTGTGCAGGACTTGCTTGCTATTGAACATGAACCGACCAAGGTGATCAAGTGGATTGGCAAGCATATGTCTCCCAATCTGGATAAAAAGCTGAAACAAGCGATCCGAGCCAAGCGCAAACGCCATTTTAATGCCGAACAAACCCATACCCGGAAAAAGTCGATCGATTTGGATTACCGGGTTTGGGAGAAACTTGCTGAGAAATCTCGCTCGCTTGATTGTACTTTATCCGATACGATCGAGTACCTCATCAGTGAAAGCAGCCGCTCAGAAGAAGCGAGTAAGAAGGTGCTTGATATCCGCAATGATCTACATGAATTACTCGAATTTGAGTAATTTATCGTGGTTTATACAATATGAAAGCAGCTCGTCCAGATTTTTTCGATTACGCTTATCTTATAGTGGTCGACGAATACGCCAAGGAGTACGGAAATGGAATATGTCATTCTTCTCGCCATTGCAGTCGCTTTTCTGGTATTTAAAGATCGTCCGGTGATGGTGCTGACCTTTGAAAAGGGTGAGCTGACTGGTTCCAAAGGTCAAATTCCGACGGGCTTTTTACGGGGTTGTAAGGATATTGCGCACAAAGAACCATTCTCGGGAAAAATTAAAGTCTATAAAAACCGGTTTACGACCAAACTGGTTTTCTCGAAAAGTATACCAGCGAAGGTAAAACAGCGGATCCATAATGTGTTTCCACATGCTTCTTCAACCAAGAAACGGGGCAGGAGAGCCTAGTAAGAACAAGCCTCTGCGTTATTTTCTGGAAAAGGCTTCAGTGATGAAGCCTTTTTTGTTCCGTTCAACCAACAATTGAAATGAAAGATGATGCTGATACCGCATGCGTTTCGCCTCACCAAAGGGATGGCGCTGAAACAATCTATCCTGAACTATATTTCAAAACACCGTATTCAAGCCGGCTCACTCTTGAGCGTCGTCGGTTGCCTGAGTGAGGTGCGGATTCGCCTTGCCGATGAAAGCAAAGTATTGGAACTCGAAGAGCCGCTGGAGATCCTGACTCTGAGCGGAACGTTGACGCCAGCACATGTGCATGTGCATATCTCTGTCGCGGATCAATCCGGCCGGGTATATGGCGGGCATCTCGTCGAAGGATGTGTGTCTTATACCGCAGAGGTGTGCTTAGCAAGCTACGCTAACCTGACATTTCAGCGTGAGTTCGATCCACAGACAGGATTTGATGAGTTGATCGTCTCGAAGTCACGCCAGTAAATACCCACTGAACCTGATTTGCAAACGATCAGGTTCAGCTTGCCCACATGCTATTACGGCAATATGCCACGGATGAGGGGGCTTTTGCGGGAACCTCGGGTGTTGATAAAAAAGGGGAATGACTCGCGCCACGGTGCTGTTGTCAGGGTTTTAATCGAGCACTGACTTGAGTGCCTGTTGGCTATTGAGGTACTGATTGACGGTTGCTTTGAGCGTTGCCAACTCAGATTCTGCCTGTATCCGACGTTCTTTTTCAGCTTCAAGTTGCTGACCGAGCTCAACTGCAAGATAGGCGCCTTTAATCAGTGCTTTTGTCGTGACATTACTTTTAGTCAGATCTTTCAGCGCTTGGATCATGTAGTAATGTTCGTCCGTGTTTCGAATTGTAATCGCCATTTGTACTACTTGGGTTGTTTTACTATTGTTTGATGTCATTTTAAGGAATATAAACCTTATATCAAACAGTTTGATTGCTTCTATTAGAGGCTGCATCAAGCAAGATACGTTGTTCCGATGGCATTTTATCTGAGTATCAGTCTGTGAAAAATGCGCAAAACAAAAGAACTGGTGTCATCAATAAACTAATACCTAATGCACTATAACTTTATATTTAGCTTTTAAACATAACTCCAATACCGCATACCTCAAAAGACATATAACCCTATGAATTAAAAGCTTTAATAGGGTGCTTGTAATCTCAGCCACAGCGTTTAGAATTCACTTCATGATGGAAATTAGCTATAGGGTTGAGCTTGGGCTTCAAAGATAATCCGCTAAAAAAACGACTCCTTTCGAACCGGGATCGAGAGAAGTCAGTCACGGGGATACAGGGAATTGCTATGATTCAGCATGGCAGTGAAGTGACATTCAGCATCAAAACACCGCTAGGACGCTTGCTCAGGGCCGAAACAATTTTCGTGGGCTCTAACGGCACAGACAGTATCGTGCTCGAGTACCCGGTTGTCAGTCAGCAGGCCGCACTGGATTATTTTCATGAAGGCTTCTGGATCACAGTGAAAGCCATTTCAGAAAAAGGCGAAGGGGCACAAATCTCCTTCAAGACCCAAATAGCCCACCTCGTGAAAAAACCAATTCGGCTTCTTATTCTGGATATGCCTCGCTCGGTAGACTTACTCCAGCTTCGCAGTGAAGCGCGGTATGATGTTCAGCTTCAGGGACGTATTTCGCTAGGCCAAAGGGTATTGCTGGTGGACTTTAAAGACCTTTCCAAAAATGGCTGCTGCTTCCGGTATGATCTGAATGGCCCGCAGTTCGAGGAAGGGCGCAAACTGACCGTCAGTATCAAAAATCCACAGACCAATAAGAACTATCATCTCTCGGGCTATATTAAGAGCATTCATCGCTCAGCCGGTGCCAATAACTGCGGGATGCTGTTTGATGAATTTGGCCTAGAGCAGGTCAAAATGTTATTAGCGCAACTTATTTTTGATGGGTCTAAGTTATCATTTAAGTCATAATTTATGGCGTGATAACACTTTATGGCAGAAAAATCTTCCCAATGTGGGTATCGAAAAAAGGGGGGGAACACATCATTCAGCCTGGGCTGCTGAAGCTTTCGCCACCTCAAACTTTGAAAGGCTTCGTTGAACTTTTTGCGTTGAAATTGGCTTGATAAGGTAATCATGTGGGTTCAAGGCGAGGACTTGCTTCACGACCTCAGCTTGGCTTTCCGAGGTAATCACTGCAGTCGGCATTTCCGGTAGATGTTGCTTGATATATTTCAGGAGCTCTAAGCCATCCAGCGGCTTCTCAATGTTTAAATCCAGAAATATGCCATCCAGTTGATAACTTGCACTGATGAGTAATCTCTGGGCCGAGTTGATATTATTTACCTTGACGATCTCACAAGATTCACAGCGGCGAATGACTTGCGCTAAAATCTCAGCCATAAGCTTGTTATCTTCAACAATCAGTATTTTCTTCATCTACACCAACTCGATGGATAGCATATTGATTTGCATGCATATAAAGATAGAACACAGCTAATCATGAAACAAGTTCATTTACCTGAATCATGATCGAACAGCAATATTTAGAATATCGTAAAGAGAAACATGACGCGGTAACGTTTATAGTGGAGCATGATCAGAATGACGGAGTTCAATGCATCGATTGAGTGGCAGCGCGGCGAAAAGGAAGCGTTCAGTGATAATCAGTTTAGCCGTGGCCACACTTGGGCATTTGATGGCGGAGTTCAAGTATCGGCATCATCATCACCGCATGTGGTGCCGATACCTTATTCAATTGCTGAGAGTGTCGATCCGGAAGAAGCATTCATTGCCGCACTGTCCAGCTGCCACATGCTGACGTTTCTTGCCATTGCAGCCAAAAAGAAATTTGTTATTGACACCTACCGGGACATTGCAACAGGTGTACTTGAACAAGACAGGGCAGGGAAGAGTTCGGTCACACGAGTCACCCTGCGGCCAAACATTACATTTTCCGGCCAGAAACAACCGACAACCCAACAGCTTGATAAGATGCACCACCTGGCACACCAAAACTGCTTCATTGCCAACTCTGTGAAAACCCGAATAACCATTGAGGCGAGGGCGAGTGTGAGTAAAAGAAGCTCACCGTAATAAAGTTACAGGGTCACTTTATCATTACTCAATGAGATGAATTGCATTAGCTGTCATATTACTGAAACAAAAATAACACATGATGAAGACTCCACAATGAGGAGTGATTTGATGAGTTATGCTATGTATTTTGTCAGCGATAAGCCGGATCGTATGACGCGTCTTCACCAACTCCACAAAAATGATTGTTCGCGATTACCGTCCCCGGAACAGCTTACTTGTGTTGGGTATTACGGCAGCCACAATGAAGCCATCTCAAATGCAAAAGAAATTTATGCCAATGTCGAAGGCTGTTCCTATTGCCTCAGTCATCAAGTCGAGTCCGTCAGCCGTGTTAAAGAGATATAGGTAAAACAGCACATCAGTGCTGTTTTACCTTATCTTGCATCGAATCTGAGGGAGCGAACATGTCACGGATCATCCCTAATTCTTCATCTGTTAAAATCTGTTCGTGGGTTGTTTGTCGGCAGCTCAGGATTTCACTCTTTAGCATGTCCAGTTGCTGGTCGGTAAGAGAAGCAAGTGATCCCATCAGTACATCAAAGCTATGATTATCCATCTTAACAAACTCTTCAATGTTAAATAATCAACGAGGGCTCATGGCCTACAGCTTTCTTTTGATTCAACAGTAGACCGAAGAACTACTGCTTTCCTTATCAATAGAATAGTCGCAAACGCATAAATTGGTGCTTTTTTGTCGCAAAATATTACCAAAGAGGAACAATGCGAAGGAGAGGGAACGCACCGAGCGCATCCGGGAAGCCAAAACGCAGGCCACAATACGCCGGATTGAAACTAGCGACGACAATGCCGACCAGCTTGACCGGCTCAGTGTCGCCCATGTCATACTGAAATGTCAGGGATTTCGTGAGCTTACGCAGCTCTTTTGCCAGGAAAAGATATCATCCAGTTCGTCGGTGGATTCCCGCAGCGGTCGGTGCATATATTTCGGAAACCGTGCCTTAAATTCGGCGATGAAGTCGGGGAACCCGGCATTGGCTTGCTCGATGGTATCGATGCCTTGCAGGCGCATTTCTTTGACTAAGCGATCCTGTAACGTTTTGTTCGCGCGCTCCACGCGGCCTTTGGCTTGTGAGCTGTTGGCGCAGATCAGCTCGATATTAAGCTCATTGAGCACACGGCCAAACTGGGTCAGCCGGTCGGATTGGGCATCACGTTTGCTGACATGAAACACGGTATGGCGATCGCTGTAGAACGCCGTCGGCTTGCCGTGGTGCTCGATGTATTCGCGGGTTGCAACCATATAATCGAAAGCTGACTCAGTTTCGCTAAAGCGCAGGTTCATCAGGCGGCCAGTGGCATCATCGATATAAACCAGCAGGCAGCATTTATCGCTGCGGCCTTCAAACCAGTCATGGTGGGAGCCGTCAATTTGAACCAGCTCACCGAGACAGTCCCGGCGATGTCGTGGTTGATAAACCCGTGGTTTACGCTTGGCATGGGGAACCCATAAGCCATCGGCGATCATCCATTGGCGCAGGGTCTCAACTGAAACATGGATGTTATGAAGCTCGGAGAGTTTTTCATGGGCCAATGTCGGGCCGAAATCTTCGTAGTGCTGATGAAGCAAAGCCAAAGTCTGTAATTTTAATTTCTCATCATGACGATGGTTGCCAGGCTGACCACGTTTTAAAGAAACCAAACCAGCAGCACCAAATTCGATGAAGCGTTTGACCAAGCGATGAACTTGGCGAGGACTGAGCTTAAGTAAGCGGGCAGCATCGACACCGGTGATCCGTTTATCACAGATGTCTTGGATTAGTTTGATTCTCAATAATTCATTGTCAGTCATGGTCAATAGCATCCAAGGGCTCCAAACACGGCTAATAAAGCGTGTTTTGAAGCTAGAACAACATGACATTTCAATCTGGCTCAAACCTGACATTTCTAACTAGATCTTACATTCCCAGTGCGCATTATGTATATTATGTTAAATACAGTGTAAGATAGAAAAGATGAATCGCAAATCCATAGCCTAAAACCGCTTGCTTTCATCCCCTCTGCTTCTCATAACACAGCCAGTACCGGGCAATTTAACAGTATTGGCTATTTACCATAAAATAGGTAATTAACACCTATTTTTAAACCCGGCTGCAAATGGTCAGTTTGCCTGGCGTTTCAAAATCAGGTGTTAATTACAAAAGCCAGTTTCGACTGGCTAAATAGTTTCAGTTTGCGACTGGTATTTATGAAGCGTAGCGTCAAGCTCGGCTTTATTAATTGGCTTTGCCAGAAAACCGTCCATGCCGGCTTCCAGATACTGTATCTGATCTGAATGCATGGCATTGGCTGTGAGCGCAATGATCGGTAAATCGATCTTTTGCTTTCTCAGCTGCTTGGTTGCCTCAATGCCATCCAAGACCGGCATGGAGATATCCATAAAGACCAAGTCGAATTGCTGATGGTGCTGCTCAAGTTTGTCGATGGCTTCCTGCCCGTGATTTGCAATTTCGACCCGATGCCCACGCTTTTCCAGCATCATTCTGGCAACCAGCTGATTAGTATGGCTATCTTCAGCCAGCAATATATTCAAAGATTGTCCTGACTCAGACTGAATAACTGGCGACTGCCTCACAGAAGTCTCGACTCGCTGTATAATCGGGATATAAACCGTAAAGCAACTGCCTTCATTGAGCTGGCTGCTTAACGTGATCTTCCCGTGCATTTTCTCTATCAGGTACCGGCTAATCGAAAGCCCCAGCCCCGTACCACCGTATTTACGAGTAATACTGCCATCAGCCTGTACAAATGGATTGAACAGATGCTTCTGCGCTTCCGCTGCAATACCAATCCCGGTGTCCGAAACGGCAATCACGATCTCTTGCTGTTGCTGGGTTACATTGATCGACACTTGGCCATGATCGGTAAATTTAATCGCATTTCCGATCAGGTTAAACATCACCTGTGTAATGCGGTTTTTATCACCAAGAATTGTCTGCGGTAAATCTGGTGCCATTTGAGTGTGAAGATTAATTTTCTTTTTCTGAGCCTGTTCGCGAAGTTGATCGACGACTAAATTCACGCTGTCTGCGATATTCATATCAGCGTTATACAGCTCGAAATTACCAGACTCAATCCGGGATAAATCCAAGATATCATTAATGATGGTCAGCAGTAGCTGGGCTGACTGATCCATCTGATTGACCAAGTAGGTTTGTTGATTATCGAGACCAGAATCCATCAATGTATCCATAAACCCAAGCACTGCATTGAGCGGCGTCCGAATTTCATGGCTCATCATGGCTAGAAACTGTGATTTAGCTTTATTCGCCGATTCGGCTTGTTCCCGAGCCTCCTGAAGCTGGCGAATCCGATTTTTTCGGTTGGTGATATCTTTCGCTGTGCCACGATAACCAAGCAGCTTACCCTGCTTATCAAAATACGGGGTTCCACTGAGGCTGATCCAACCTCCCCCTTCACTTTCATCTAATTTCCATTCGATCTCTTCGAATGCTTCACGCTGTTTAAATTTGGACGCGAGCACCTCTCTGACCCTACTGTGCTCACCAAATGCTTCCAGCATATTGTCACTGTCAATCATATGGTTTGCGACGTATGGTGCTGAAATATAGGTAAACTGGTAGTCGGTATCGATTTCCCAGAACCAGTCACCGACAGTTTTTGCGAAGTCCTTGAAGCGTTGCTGACTGTGGATTAATTCTTGAGTTCGGACCGAAACCAGGGACTGAAGCCGCTCCCTGTAATCGATATCGATAATGGCGCGTTCCAGTAGTGGACGAAATCGATCCAGCACTCGGCGGCAATGCGGTGAAAATTGTCCTCGCTCCGAATGCATAAACAGCAAAACAGCATCACCGGAACTGACTTTCACGCCGGTCAGCAACACTGACCGGCAATGATGAAGCATCTCTGAAGGCAAGTTTTGGAACTCTGCAACATCTCTGGGTTCAAATAAGGCGATACTTTCGCCGCTTAACGCCCGAATAAATGTGTTGCCTACCGGCCATATGGTCGATTCAAAATAAGGACAGGTTGTGACCAGCTCTTGCAGCGATGTGGTTTCATCTTCTCGAGTGAGCACCAGGGCGTGTTGAAAACCGATATATTTATGAAGCACTGACAGTAAGCTATTGAACACCTGACGCTTGGTATTGGCCCCTGCCATGGCGGAGATGCCGGCCAGAATCGCGGCATTTTCTTCACTCAGCTGCCTTTCCCTTTCCTGACTGCGCATCAGATCAAGCAATGTTTCCTGGAGCTTTTCCGACTCAAAGTTAGGCATCATTAATCCCTGTGAAATAGAACTGCTGAAATCATCAAGTTTCCGTGCGCATTTTCGCCACCGACAAACTGCCCCTGCTCACCAAATGTAAACGGACTGACAAATGGCGCGTGATGCATGGCATTGTTCACGTGGTGGGCAACTTCATCCATTCGGTGCTGTACCCGCCGCATGCAGCCGGCACAGTAAATGGTGATCCCGCCGATGGGATCAATTTTTTGATTTGCGCGGTGAAGATCAAGCGCTGCATCTACCACTCGTCCTGCTCGGGTGATCAGCCGCTCTTCAGTACCTTTCATAAAGTAGAGCTTTTCCCCTTCTTCGACGGTGGCGAACAGCTCAATCCCCCCTCTAGGGGTCACTTGTAACGGATGAGATAATTTGAAGTAAGGCAGATCATGAACCTGGCCGGCAATTCTTCCTAAGGGATTTAAGCTACTTGCGGAGATAATGCTGTTTTCATCCGAAAATTTTTCACCCATCCAGGCTTGGTAGGTCTCAATCGCCGGCCGGTGATTCAGTTCAACAAGTTCACGACCTTCGGTTTTGGTAGCAACCGCATGCAGGCCGGTACTGGCATAGCCGGAATGGAAGGAGTAACTGACGTTACAGGAGGGGTACATCACGCATAAACCGACACCTTCCCGGCTGCGTTGCTCATGCGTAAATAGTTTCCAGTGCCCGAGCACGTGATCATCGGCGGCACTTCCCCCAATAATAGGAACAGGAATGCCGAGCTCATCTTCAATGCCCCGGATCACGTCTTCTTCATTCCCCGGACTAGCATGCAAGATGATTAGTGCAGGCAGCTCCCCTGGCCTCCCGCTATTGGCAATTGCCCGCAACAATGCCTGGCGAGCCATATCATAGGAAGATTGCCGGGTCGAAACAATCGCGCTGCCAAAAGCACCAAAATAATCACGCATCGCCCAAACTGCCAGACCATTTCCGCCAATGTAGCCTTCGTCGGTCATCACCCCCTGACAGGAAGTACAACCCAGGATCTGAGCACCCGGAAAAGCCTTGGTTAGCGCTTGTTGGATAATCACATCGTCATATTGCTCCGTTAAATAAACCAGCAACAATTTTGGATTGGCGATCTTCTCTTTTAATTTACAAATGATGTCAGAGACCGCTTCATTTGTATAAGGAATTGCAGAGTAACTGGTAGCGATGTCCATACTGTTCTTATCTTTTTTTGTCGTACTGACACAATCATAGTCACTAATCTCTTGTTAATCAGCAAATTGATATAATTATTAGAGATTAAGTAATACTTTGGCCTGAGAAGCCCTCTCAAAGTGAGAAAAATCACAGTTTTCAGCTTGGGTAAAAGTCAAAGTTGACTATTTTTTGACGATAAAATCGGCAATAACTTGGGTTTCTCCAGCTTGTATCGTCACAGCCCACTTCATGGTGTTATGCACGCATTCCGGCACCTGAAAACGTCCAACCCAACCGCTTTCTCCTTGCTCGAATACTACCGGAATCTTCCCCATAAACATCTCAACTCCGGCCACGGTCGCAACAGGCTTTACATTTGCGTTACGAACATGTATGAGAGTCTCGGTATTTGCTTTCACCGGAAAGGGCGAAAGTGATAACCCCAAAGAGTGATTGCCACGTTTCATCACGCAAGATTCTGCTGTGATTTGACACCGGTCAGGATGATCCTCTAATACCTTAGTGTTTTCGTAGGTTACTGTTCTCCATACAAATGCAGTCATCAGAACCGCCAGTAAGACTAAAATTTGAGCCAATCTGGCTCGTGTCAGTTTTTCTGCTGCCATTTTTATCGCGCTTCCCGTGTTACAGAGTTCAAAGTTTTCACATAAATGTTGCTTATCCGTAAAGCGAGTGTGGACTTGACCCTGTCAATCACTTTGTATCTCAAGTATTATGTGCACCGAAAATGCCACTTTTACAACAAAATAGCAATTTAAATACCGTGCCCTTTAAAAAGGCAACACGACGTCTGAATTGCCTTTTGGGTGGCATTGCGACAACTTGTTGTCCGCACAAGGAAAGAGAGTGTAGTTGAACAATTAAAATTGGAAGCATGCAACATGAGCCAAGTAAAGCAGCTTGAACAAAACTACAACTATACGGTCGTTCGTCAATTCACTTTAGCCACCATACTTTGGGGAATTGTCGGAATGGGCGTTGGTGTATTGATTGCCGCTCAACTGGTGTGGCCGGCGTTAAACTTCGACATACCTTGGTTGACATACAGCCGTCTGCGACCACTGCATACTAATGCGGTGATTTTCGCGTTCGGAACTAGTGCCCTGTTTGCTACGTCCTACTACGTAGTACAGCGTACATGTCAAACAAGACTATTCGGTGGAAAATTAGCGTCGTTCACCTTCTGGGGCTGGCAAGCCGTTATCCTGTCTGCAGCAATTACGCTGCCGCTGGGTATGACCTCGAGTAAGGAATACGCAGAGCTGGAATGGCCGATTGATATCGCCATTGCCGTGGTTTGGGTTTCCTACGCGATTGTCTTCTTCGGGACGATGATTAAACGAAAAACCTCGCACATTTATGTTGCGAACTGGTTCTTCGGTGCCTTCATCCTGACGGTTGCAGTTCTGCACATCGTCAACAGCATGGCAATCCCTGTTTCCCTGACTAAATCATATTCGATTTACTCTGGTGCAGTGGATGCAATGATTCAGTGGTGGTACGGGCACAACGCAGTAGGCTTCCTGCTGACTGCTGGTTTCCTGGGGATGATGTACTACTTTGTACCAAAGCAAGCTGGACGTCCGGTTTATTCTTACCGCCTTTCTATCGTCCACTTCTGGGCACTGATCTCACTGTATATCTGGGCCGGCCCTCACCACCTGCACTATACTGCGCTACCAGACTGGACTCAGTCTCTGGGCATGGTGATGTCTCTGATCCTGTTTGCTCCATCATGGGGCGGTATGATCAACGGTATCATGACGCTGTCTGGCGCATGGCACAAACTGCGTTATGACCCTGTTCTGCGCTTCCTGGTGGTGTCTCTGTCTTTCTACGGCATGTCCACCTTCGAAGGCCCGATGATGTCAATCAAGACTGTCAACGCCCTGTCCCACTATACGGACTGGACGATTGGTCACGTACACTCAGGTGCACTGGGTTGGGTTGCCATGGTTTCAATCGGTTCGGTATATCACCTGATCCCGAAACTGTTTGGTCAAGAGCGCATGTTCTCAATCAAACTGGTTAACGTCCACTTCTGGCTGGCGACCATCGGTACGGTTCTGTACATCGTTGCGATGTGGATCTCCGGTGTGATGCAAGGTCTGATGTGGCGTGCGGTCAACACTGACGGTACATTGACCTACAGCTTTGTTGAGTCTCTACAGGCTTCTTACCCATTCTACTTTGTTCGCTTCCTGGGTGGTGCTGTGTTCTTGTTCGGTATGGTTCTGATGGCCTACAACGCATACAAGACTATTGCCGCGCCGAAAGAAAGCCTGAAAGCAACTGAGCAGCCAGCATAAGGAGTTCGACAATGGCTAATAATCGTCATGAAATTGTAGAGAAAAATGTCGGCCTTCTTGCGATTCTGATCATCATCGCCATCAGTTTTGGTGCGCTGGTAGAAATCACGCCGCTTCTGTATCAGGATCAAACGACTGAGCCGGTAGAAAACCTGCGCCCTTATACGGCGTTGGAAATGGAAGGTCGTGATATTTACATCCGTGAAGGTTGTAACGTGTGTCACAGCCAGATGGTTCGTCCGTTCCGTTCTGAGACTGAGCGTTACGGTCACTACTCTGTCGCCGGTGAAAGTGTCTGGGAACACCCATTCCTGTGGGGTTCTAAGCGTACGGGGCCGGATTTGGCACGTGTTGGCGGCCGTTATTCAGACGACTGGCACCGTATTCACCTGATTAACCCACGCGCAGTTGTTCCTGAGTCAAACATGCCAGGGTTCCCTTGGCTGGAAGAAAACGTGCTTGACGGCAAGTTAACTTCTAAAAAGCTGGCTGTATTCAAGGAGAGCTTCGGTGTGCCTTACACTGAAGAGCAAATTGAAAAGGCTGGTGATGAAGTGAAAGGCAAGACTGAAATGGATGCACTGATTGCTTACCTTCAGTCTCTCGGTCACGCAATGAAGTAAGGAGGCCACAATGGATATTGGAACCATTCATAGCATTTGGACAGTGATACTGTTCGCAAGCTTTATTGGTATTGTCCTTTGGGCTTACAGTAAACGCCAAAAATCCCGCTTCGACGAAGCCGCTAACCTTGTGTTTGCAGATGAAGAGCAAGATTTGGCAACGCGTGAGAAAGACAGGAGCTAGGAAGCATGACTACATTCTGGAGTCTATGGATTACAATCATCACGCTCGGCACAATTTTGGGGATTGCCACCATTCTGTATTGGTGCA